>DATHTL010000150.1:0-54822 GCA_035463255.1 Anaerolineales bacterium
GCATTTCTCGGCGGCTTTGACGGCCGCAGTGCCAGAGATATAGGTTGTGGACGACGCGTACGCGCCTTTGTCGAACGGTGTGAAGTCTGTGTCTGAGGAATAGGTGATCATATCCTCGAGAGGCACGCCTAACACCTCCGCCGCCATCTGTGCCAGGACGGTGTCTGAGCCTGTGCCCAGATCCGTCGCGCCGACGAGTAGATTGAACGAGCCATCGTCGTTCATCTTGATCGATGCACCGCCCATATCCAAGTATGGAATGGCGGTGCCTTGCATGACCATCGCCACGCCTATGCCCCGCCGCTTGGTGGAAGTTCCAGATTCTTCACCTGAGACTTGAGACTTGAGACCTGGGACATTCTTCCGCCATTCCTCATTTCCATATTTATCATCCCAGCCAATCGCGGCGCGCCCCTGTGCCACACACTGTTCAAGTCCCACAGTATGGATGATTTCCGGTCGAGGTTCCCGGCCTTCGTTCCAGGCGGTAGAGAAGGGATGATATTCGCCGGGATGGATTGCGTTTTTCAAACGGAACTCGATCGGGTCTAGGTGCAGCGCGCGAGAGATCTTTTCCATGTGACGGTCGAGGGGCCAATAACCCTGTGGAACGCCGTAGCCGCGGAACGCGCCAGCCGGCGGCGTGTTGGTATACACCACGTCTGCATAGAAGCGGATGTTTGGTGCTTTGCGATATTCACCGTCGCCCACATACAGCGCCATCGATTTGTGACCGGTGTTGCCCGTGACAGTCAATGCGTGGCAGCCGTAGGCGCCCGTATCGGACAGTGCATACATCGAATTCGCAGTGATCGTGCCATCGCGCTTCACTCCGGTTTTCATCCTGACTTTCATCGGGTGGCGCGAGCGAGCGCCGATGAATTCCTCCTCGCGCGTGTATTCATAGATCACCGGCCGTTTTGTGGCGATCGTCAGGTGCGCGGGAACGTCTTCCATCAGTACTTCCTGCTTGCCGCCGAAGCCGCCGCCGATGCGTGGCTTAATGACGCGGATCCGCTTGACAGGCAGGTTCAGCACCGGCGCGAGCATCCGCCGCACATGGAACGGAACCTGCGTGGAAGTGCGGATCACCAGCCGGTCGTCTTCATCCCAATATGTGATACAGACGTGCGGCTCGATGTGTGCTTGCTGTACTTTCGGCACTTCATATTCCGCTTCGAAGATCTCGTCGGCTTCGGCGAACCCTTTTTCCACATCTCCGATGTCAATGCGGATGTGGGCGGCAAGGTTCTTTTCGGGGTCTGAATCCGCAAAATTGACGAACTCAGGCTCATCGTGAATCTTGATTGCATCGGGTTTCATGGCATCTCGCGAGTCTAAAATCGCGGGCAGGACCTCATACTCGACGTCAATCAACTCCAGGGCCTTTTCCGCGATCTCCGGCGTTTCCGCCGCGACCATCGCGACGCGGTCACCGACGAAGCGGACCTTGTTATCCAGCGAAAACGAATCCAGCGGCCCCGGGATTGGGTCGGATTGACCTGCGGTGGAATACACAACGCGCGGGATATCCTCCCATGTGAGCACCGCGGCGACACCTTTTAGTTCTCTTGCTTTAGTTGCATCGATCTTTTTGATGCGCGCATGAGCATGTGGGCTCCGCAGCACGCGGGCATACAGCATGCCGCGCATGTCCATATCCGCAGTGAAGGCAGGTTTGCCCTGCACAAGTTTGACCGCGTCCACTTTCTTTTCGGGCTTGCCGACTGTCTGATAGGTCTGCGTCTGCGGTGTGACTACTACTTTCGGGCGGGTCAACAGATTTGCGAATTGCTCACTCGGAGAGTCGCCTGGCTGGTCGGCGGGTGGTTGTTCTCCAAACGTCCCCAGATCCCAGTTGACCGAGTCCCAGTTCACCGGCTCGTCGCCGCGCATGACCGCTGCTGCTTTCAACACGGCCTGCACAGGTTTGAGATAACCCGTACACCGACATAAGACTCCGGCAATTGCCTCACGGACCTGCTCCTCGCTGGGATTCGGAGTCGTATCGAGCAGTGCCTTTGCCGCTAGGATCTGAGCCGGCGTGCAGTACCCACACTGGATCGCACCCGACTCAACAAAAGCTTGCTGTAGCGGATGCAAACCTTCCGTCTTCTTCCAACCCTGTTCGGGATGCTCGCCCAGCCCCTCGATTGTGACGATGTTGTGTCCCTCGGCCTGTGCCGCGAGCATCGAGCCTGCATTGACCGGTTTACCATCCAGCAGCACAGTATCCGCGCCAGAAAGTCCTTGCTCATCGCCAAACTTGATCCCGTAGAAACCCAGTCCGCGCAGGGCAGCAAGCAGCGTAATGGATGGAGTTGATTCAATTGTGTGTTCGATGCCGTTGATCTTGAGTGTGATGTTCATGTGAACTCCTTAGTTGAAGATCAAAGGTTCAAGGTCAGACCTTTGACCTTCAACCTTTGACTTTATAGAACTTTCGTAACTTCCAACCCTATATTCGCCGACTCAATCGCGCTCTGCGAACCCAGCACTGCCACCGCATCCGATTGTGCCACTTTCTCCAGCACTTCGCCGAAGGCAATAAAGTCTTCGCCGTTAGTAGAGAGCACTTCCTCGCGGATCTCCTGGCGCAGCTCGTCGGTACGGTTGGTGAGGTAGCGCAGCATGGATGTATATCCTTTTGCATCAGGGAGCTGGTAAGCATCCAGGTCGCCGATCGCGCCGATGATGGCTTTGGTCAGCTCGTTGTCGCTAAGGCGAGATGAGTCGAGACTTTTGAGGAAGGCAGCCGCGTGGTCGTAGCTGTCGATGGTCGCAGCAATGTTCGGGTCACGGTAGGACAGGAAGGTGAAGATGCCAGAGGCATCGTCAAACACCGAGAACGCGCCGTACGCGCCGCCCTGGACGCGGATCTTCTCCCACAGATAGGCCATGCGCAGGTATCCAACGATCACCTCGGCAGAGCCATCATGCTCGTAACCGAGATCGTACAGGTTGGCGCCTTTGCCCACGTAATTGACTTGCGCAGGGATGGTCAGGCCTTCTTTCTTCGGCGTGGGTTGAATGCCGAACGGTGCGAGCTGCACATTCCTGGCCGGCAATGCCGAAAGGAGTGACTCCAACTGTGGCTGGAACATGTTCCAGTTTGCAGCGTCCACGGTGATGTTGCACAACAGGGCATCGCGATTGATCAGCGCCTCACGCATGGCTTCGAGCCTCTTGAGCACTGACTTCCATTTTTTGTCAATGTCTGTGGCCAGCTCGCGCAGCGCGAACAGGTAGCCGATGCCGCTCATCTGATCTTTTGCCCAACCCGATTCGCCGAACTGCGCCCGCAGCCGCTGGTTCACGTAGATATGCCCGCTGGGCACCAGGGATGATTCCAAGCCTGCCTTTTCTTCGAGAACGATCTGCTTGAGCCTTTCCCGATTATCGAGTTTTGCAGTCAACAGGACGTCGCGCAGAATATTGAGCAACTCGGCGGACTGAGCAACAGTTGCTTTGCCGCGCAGAAAGAGCTTTGCCACGCTGTCCCGCGAGCCGAAGGCTGTTGCAGTGACGGCCGTGCTGGTGATCCCACCCGTGCTCTTCCCGATGCGCTGCGAGAGCTTAACGTAATCTTCCTTCTCCGTGCCTGTTTCGAGTAAGGCACGCGCGAAAATTTCCGTCAGAGGCAGCAGATCTTTTGGCAGAGCGTGCAGGTCAAAGCCGAGGTCGAGATAGACAATTCCGTTCGTGAACAGGTCATGATAGAGCACTTCTGTGTCCTGAAGCTTGAGAACCTCGATCGGGATATTCTTATTTTTCTTCTCCAGATCCTGGAGTTTGAGGACAGGTAAAGTTTCCAGGGCTTCGGGTGAATCAGGGGTCTCCTGCCGGGCTTTCAGCTTTTTGGTGTTTTCGACCAGCTCTGCGATCTGGTTCTGGTCCAGCGTTTCTCGGATTTTCGCCAGCCGGGCCTTCTCATCCTCATCGAAACGACGACCCAGTTCTGGGTCTGGCTTGAGGCGCAGAATTGTCCGGTGCTTATTATCCAGCAAATGGGTCTGGATTAATCTCTCGAAGTAACGCGTATCCAGTGCAACGCTTTGCTTGATCTCTTTCAGCGGTCCTTCGAAGGCCAAAAGCTTGAACGGGTCTTCATCATGGATCCAGGTGGTCAGCACGCGGCGCATCAAAGCAATGCCGACGGGGTATGCGCCCGTGTTGTTCTCGCGTAGACGGAACTCCACCGTGTTCATCGAGGCGGCCACCATGTCCGGGTCGATCCCGTCGTTGACTAGCGACTCGAGCGTGTTAAAGATCAGTTTCTCGATCTTCTTCGCATGGCGTTTGCGTGTGCCTTTCAGCCCGGTGGAGAATATGAAGTGGCGCAGTTCTGTCTCCATGCCGATGCCGGCCAGATCTTCGCCCAAGCCTGAATCCAACAGAGCCTTCTTAAGCGGCGAGGCGGGCGTGCCGATCAGAATGTGTCCAAGGATACGCAGGCTGAAGTTAAGCACGGGGTCAGATGTGTCAGGCAGTTTCCAGTTGACGACGAGATAATGCTTCTTTTCGATATCCTGATCATCGCCGGCGTTATAGGCATACTCCACCTTCTTGGGGCGCTTAAAGGGTTTGGCGAGGGGCACAAGCGATTTCACTTTTTTCTTCTTATAGGGCTTAAGATATCCATCCATCAGCTTGAGACGATATTCAGGATCGTCGTTGCCATAGAAGAAGATGAAGGAATTAGAAGGATGGTAATAGGTTTCCCAGAAATTCCTGAAGTTTTCGTAGGTAAGATCGGGAATATGACGCGGATCGCCGCCTGAATCCACGCCGTAGATGTGTTTCGGGAACAGTGATTCGATCACGCGCGTTTCGAGCACGCCGTCCGGCGAGGAGTAGGCGCCTTTCATCTCATTGAAGACCACGCCTTTGTAGGTCAGCGGTTCGTTGGGATCGTTGATCTCGTAGTGCCAGCCTTCCTGCATCAGCGTCTGTTCGCTGATCAGCGGGTGCAGGACCGCGTCTATATAGACATCGATCAGGTTATAAAAATCCTGCACGTTTTGACTGGCAACCGGGTAACAAGTCTTATCGGGAAAAGTGAACGCGTTGACGAAGGTCGCCAGCGAGCCTTTGAGCAATTCAACAAACGGTTCCTTGACCGGATATTTCTCCGAACCGTTCAGGACGGAATGCTCAAGGATATGTGGCACACCGGTTGAATCCTTTGGCGTCGTGCGGAAATTGATGCTGAACACTTTGTTCTCATCATCGTTGATGATCGAGAGCAATCGTGCTCCCGTGCGTTTGTGGACATATAACTTTGCAACTGCATTGAGCTCTGGAATATTTTGTTCTCTAACAAGATTGAACGCTTTCGACATGGTTTCTCCATTCTAAAGTTCCTTCTCCCTTACAGGGGAGAAGATTAGGATGAGGGGTGGTTCTTGTTACTCGATAATTCTTGAATTCTACATTCAACTTCTTCTATAATTTTCGTGACTACCGCATTGACGTTGTATCTGACATCATCGTTCGTAAAACGAATGACTTTGTATCCAAGTGTCTCCAAGTATTGTGTCCTTGCCTGATCATATTTGATTTATGTTTTTTTCAAAATGGGATTCGCCGTCGATTTCGATAAGCAATTTTGCTTTCGCACAATAAAAGTCAATAATGAAAAAATCAATTGGATGTTGCCTTCTGAACTTGTATATTAAGTTTCTGTTTCGCAAGTAATGCCATAATGTAGCTTCCGCAGGAGCCTGCGGCTGACGCAGTTCTCGCGCAAACTGGCGAATGGTTGGGTGAACGCAATGTCTTGTTTCCATGTGTGGCGACCCTTACTCTGCCCTTTGCGAAGCATCCCTTTGGGGCTCCCTTTCAGGGAGAGGGGTGCTCGAACGCAGTGCTTCTCTCAATTCATTGATGACTTTTTTCTCACCGCTGTTATCCTTATACAACCACACATCCCATCCATTGGCAGGTGCATTGTTTAGCAATTGCCTGGCGACTCCATGGATGGAGCCGGTGATCTTGCCGCAACGAATGTGGCCGTTGGATAGGATCTTCGCCTTTGTGCCGTTCTTTGCAAAATAGAGGATCTGCCCCGGATGCAGCAAGCCGTTTTCGAGCAACGCTCCAAACGGGACTCGGGCCTGTTTCCGTTTTTCGACGTGCAGCGCCTGCTCATCGGCTGGCTGCACCGCTTCAATGCGTTTCTGCGCGAGCCGCACGTATTTCTTGTCTTGCTCAATGCCGATCCAATTACGCCCGAGTTTCTTGGCAACGGCGCCGGTCGTCCCGGTCCCAAAGAATGGATCAAGGATTATATCGCCGGGATTCGAGGACGAAGTGATAATGCGATATAACAGCGCTTCGGGCTTCTGGGTAGAGTGCGCCTTTTTCCCGTTCACCTTCAGGCGCTGGGTTCCGGTGGCGATGGGAAGGTACCAGTCTGAGCGCATTTGCAGATCATCGTTCAATGCTTTTGTCGACTGGTGGTTGAAGGTGTACTTTGCACCTTTCTTTTTCTGCGCCCAAATCAGTGTCTCGTGGGCATTCGTGAACCTCACGCCGCGGAAGTTGGGCATGGGATTAAATTTTACAAAGACGATATCGTTCAAGATCCAGAAACCCAGATCCTGCATGATCGCGCCGACCCGGTAAATGTTGTGATACGTCCCGATGACCCAGAGGGTCCCGGTCTCTTTGAGCACGCGCTGGCATGCGGATAGCCAACCCTTGGTGAAGGCATCATACTCTGCAAATCCCTTGAACTTATCCCAGCCATCATTGACCGCGTCTACCTTCGTCATGTTGGGACGGTATAAATCGTTCTGCAACTGCAGGTTATACGGGGGATCAGCAAAGATTAAATCCACCGAGTTCTCAGGCAGAAACTTGAGAATCTCGGTGCAGTCACCCTGAAGGATCTGGTTGAGAGGAAAATCTACCATCGATTATTGAGTGTCACGTTAAGAGTGTGACCTACAGGACAGATAGAGCATTTCATTGCAGCCAATCCCGTCCAATCTCCTTCGCTTGCTCGTTGAAATACTCCTTTACCGTCTGCCAACTGACCTGTTCGCGCAAGAGCGGGTCAGGTTGATGCTCGGCGCCCTCGAAGAACACAAGTCTTCTGGCAGCCTGTGTTTCAAAGTCGCGCACAGAAGGATATTTTTCTAGTGCTAAATCAAGCAGTTGTTTTAAGTGAATCTTCTGGCAAATAAAATAAAGATCATAGAAATCTTTGCGTGAGGCGCGGGAGAGCAATGTGTCAAGTTTCATTAGACCTATATCTTCGACAGAAGCAAGACGTAAGCCCTCTGTCTCGATGATGGGATTTACAAGGACATGATCGGGTGTATGGAAAACAACTCGCACATCGCCAATCATGTAAACTAGATTACCCAATGGCGCATCTGCCGGCGTCGCATTGAAAATTGCGACTGTCTCCTCTAACTGCGGGCGGATGGTTGGGATATCCTCGGTTTGAGAAAAGAAGTCCAAATCAACGGATTGACGATGCCCAAGCTGCAGAGCAAGGGCAGTGCCTCCAGCTAGGTAAAACTGCTTTCCCACCTCACTTTGCGAAAAACCGTTTAGTACAAACTTCATATCCTCTGTAATCCTATCCCAGAATGATTCACTCATGAGTTAATTTCCAAAATGATTCTCCAGAACGTGCGGTGAGGCTCAGGGAGCCTTTCCTTTCCAAACCGCCCAACCCAATCAGCAACTTGAGTTCGGGAATAAACTGAAAACAACCAGCGTAATTCCGAACGATTTCCAAATTGAAGCGTGCGCTCGATAATCGTAAATGAATCCTTTTCAGAATTCAAGCGCGCAATGTCGTATTCTTGAAAGAATGAGGCAAGTGAAGGAGGAATCGTTTGCATGACCGACTGTATTCTTTCCAAACATCCTTTCGCCAGCGCAATGAATTATACCTTTGTCGGACTCTGCCATGAGAGTGATCCCGAATTGGTGAAATAGGCTCAAACCGGCTACAATTCGCCTTCAAATCGTAGCTTATCTTAAAGGACTTTTGTTATATGGCCTTGATCAGTTTACAGGATGTGAGCCTTGGTTTCGGTGAGCCAAGACTCCTGGAAGATGTAAGTATGCAAATTGAGAGCGGGGAATGGGTGGGCTTGCTGGGACGGAACGGGATGGGAAAATCCACGCTGCTGAAATTGATCAGTGGTGAGGCGCAGAGCATGCCGCACAGCGGAACGATTGCCCGACAGCAGAATATCATTCTATCGTACCTTCCGCAGGAGATACCTCTAGGGTTAAGCGGACGCGTACGGGAAATTGTCGAGAGCGGCTTGGATGTACTAACAAGATTAGATGACGAACATCAGTGGCAACGGCAGCATCGAGTAGAGAAGGTGCTCTCGCGTATGGAACTGGATCCCGAAGTCAGATTTGAAGCCCTTTCGGCAGGGATGAAACGTCGTGTGTATCTCGCACGCGGTCTGGCGCGCAACCCCGACCTCCTTTTATTGGATGAACCCACCAACCATCTGGATATCACTTCCATTGACTGGCTGGAAAATTTTCTGAAGCGTTGGGGCGGTACACTGTTGTTTGTGACACACGATCGGGTTTTCCTGCAAAGGCTTGCCACCCGCATTGTGGAATTAGACCGCGGCAAGCTATTCGATTGGAATTGCGATTATTCCACATTCGTAAAGCGCAAGGAGGAAATGCTTTCTGCCGAACAGGCGCAAAATGCTAACTTCGATAAAAAACTTGCCCAGGAGGAGCAGTGGATCCGCAAAGGCATTGAAGCACGGCGTACACGTAATGAAGGACGTGTACGCGCCTTGAAGCGTTTACGCGAGATTCGTAGCGAACGCCGCGAGCAATCGGGCAAAGTACGTATGCAAATCTCAACTGAGAATCGTTCCGGCAGGCTGGTGATCGAAGCGGAGAATGTCAGTTATTCATTCGGCGATAAGGATATCGTGCATAATTTTTCCATGACCATTCAGCGTGGAGATAAGGTTGGTATTGTGGGTCCAAACGGTTCTGGCAAGACCACCCTCCTGCGAATTTTGATGGGGGAGCTTCCGCCCGTGCTGGGTGAGGTCCGTCATGGCACGAACCTGGAGATGTCCTACTTTGATCAACTGCGTGCCCAGCTGGATGAAAACAAATCCATTTTAGATAACGTGGGGCAAGGACGCGATACCATCACGATCAATGGCAGGACGCGCAACCTGATGGGTTATCTTGAAGACTTTTTATTCACGCGTGACCGCGTACGAGCGCCGATCAGTGCTCTCTCGGGTGGCGAACGCAATCGACTGTTGCTGGCGCGTCTGTTTGCGCAGCCTGCCAATTTGTTGGTCCTGGATGAGCCGACCAATGACCTGGATATTGAAACCATCGAAGTGCTTGAAGACCTTCTGCTCGATTATGAAGGGACTTTATTGCTGGTGAGCCATGATCGAGCCTTCCTAAATAATATTGTCACCAGCACATTCATCCTAGACGGCAGCGGAGCTGTATATGAATATGTGGGCGGATATGATGACTGGCACAAGCAGATCGAGCCACCTCCCGCTTCGCAGGCCAAGCCGAAACCTGATTTCGCAACCCGGGCAGAATCCAAAGTGGAACCAAAGGCTGCAGCGCGAAAGTTGAGCTACAAGGAAAAACGCGAACTGGAAGAATTACCAGGGCGGATCCAAACCTTGGAATCAGAGCATCACCAGCTTACTATGAAGATGGAAAGCGCCGAGTTCTATCAACAGGAAGGCGCGCGAATTACACAGGCTGTCGAGCGTTTACAAGAGTTACAGGAGGAATTATCCGCTTTGTACGATCGCTGGACAGAATTGGAATCATAATGCGTTATCTGTGTGTGAGTGTTTATACGTTGAAACGCACGCTACATCTCTTTGCCAACATCGCGGCCACGTCCATGCGGTATTCGGCAGAGCCCCATTCATCGGCAGCTTCGTGGAAGGCATTGCGGGCTGCGGTCTCGAGTCCTTCTGCCTCGGTGCCATCCATGGCCAGGAGGGGACTCTTGCCGTATCCGCCCAGCGCAAGACGGGTGCGACCCGAGTTCCACTGGGCGAGCGCTGCGCAGACAATGGGCTTATCTGCCGGGGTGCGGGCAACATACTCGAAGGCGAGCCGGGTGTTGAGGGGAAGAGAGATCGAGGTAATGAGCCATCCCTGCAGATCGCGGAGCGGCAATATTTCACCGATATTCGATACTCGTGTCTCGACGTTCGAGTGTTCGAGTTTGGACAATTCCAATTTTGCATCCAGCGCAAGCAACACGCTTGCAAAGGTCGAACGGCCGTCGCACGAGACAAGCGTTCCGGCAACGGTGGCCGCGTTGCGGAGGTTGAGTGGGGCTTCGAGTTTTAAAGCGGTTCGCAACGCTTCCGGGCAATGCTCCGACTCAAGCAACTGTTGCAGCGTGACCGTTGCACCGAGCTCAAGGTTGTTTCCGCTTTTCTTGATCGTGTTGAGTCCGATAGCCTGCAAGTCCACAGCTTCCACGCGATTAGGCGAGGGGTGAGAGAGAAGTGTGCCGCCTCCGAGCGGTGCCGTATGCGGCTGCGCGAGGAGGGTGAGGGCTTCATCCAGGGTTTTGGGGCGATGATAGGCAGTGATCATAGGGGTAATCTCCAGGGGAACTGCCTTTATTATACAACACGGGGAATCTCTGGTAATGCACGCTTCGTTTGCGAAGCACTCAACGCGAGAATATAAAAAACCGCCATCTGGTGATGGCGGTAAAGATGGATCGTTTATCCGGGTGGTGTGTAGGGAGCGAGGTCAGGCAGCAGGTATTCGTGCTTGAGCGCCTGGACCAGGATCTCAAATTGGTCTCCGTTGCTGTAGCGACCGGCAAACCTCCAGGCGGGCTGGATGTATTGCGGTCCGGCGCTTGGATCTGGCACCGCATAACGTGGATCGGGGATGTAGTACACCAATTCCACTTTTTCGATGGTGGCATCCGGCGGCACGTAATTTTGCGGGTCAAGCGCTTCATCCATGACAGAAACCTGGTCTGCTGTAATTTCAAATGTCACGGGTTCACCGGTGGTCGGGTCGGTGGCTGGCCCCATGCTGAATATTCGTATGACAGGGTAATCCCCGAATACTTCATCAGGAAATATCAACGCTTCAGCATAGACACTGTCGCCTATATCGCCAGCGATCGACATATCCAAAAGGCCGTCACGCGTCTTCTGGACGTAAGCCTTGCCATCCTCCGTTGTAAAGAGATTGACAGGAGCCCCATCAATCTCAATGTGTTGTTGTGTGCCCCGGACAACTTGGAATTGCAACCCAGGATAGGGTGCCTCATACTTCTCCACATCGATGACCGGCATTCCATTCTCATCCACATATCTAACTGTGCCCCAGATGTCGAGGGGACGATTTTGATAGCCAAGGAGTGCGTCGAGCGTTACGTTTTCGAGAAGCGCGTAGAGTAGAGAACCGTCTTCGCTGGTTGCCGTGAAAATAAACTCTGGGCGCAAGTTTATGCCTGGATGACCATAAAGATTAATTACGAGCGTGCCGCGTTGTTTTTCAAGGCGCCTGCCCACAAGAGGATTCTCTTCCTGCTGCCCGGGAATAAACAGTTTCTGACCTACGTAAATCATGTTGTCGCTCGTCAGGTCGTTCGCCTGATTGAGCTCCGCCACCGAAACCCCGAATTTTAGAGCGATGGATGCCAGGTTGTCATTTTCTTGTACAACATATTCGACAGCGCTTAGTCCATCCGCGGGCGGTGCTGTGGGACTTGGGAACGGCACCGGGGTTCCACTCAGGTTGAGCGAGTAGAAACCTGTCCCACCACCGCCGCCACCGCCGTAGTTGCTCCCTGCCGGGAAGTATTGCATGGATGTCCAGATCAGGTTGCCGTCTGCCAGGACTCCGCTGACGATTAGTTGCTCGTCAGGAGGAGATATGTTGAGCGGAACATCCGCCGGGGGATCGGTGATCACGTATCTATCGCCCATGTCTGATAACAGGATGGTTTGATCAGCCTCGCGCTGCAGGATGCCCATCACAGATGTTTCGGTTGCCGTGCCTGGCTGCCACGATTCAATATTGAACTTCCGGATACCGTTCTCGGTAAAGAACTGCCCGGTGGCTTCGATCAATTGATCGGAGGAGATGGAGGGTGTGTTGCCGGTGGCTGTGTAATTGTTGATTGCCACAAAAGCCGGTTTGCCCGGGTCAACAGAATTGAATACAGTCACCCGGCCATAGATCGTGATCGTCTGGTTTTCAGGATATGAGCGTTCCCAGTATTGCTCATTTAAGACGCCGCCCGAATGGGCGCTCTCGAGAACGCCGTTTTGAGTCGAATTGGCAGCTCCGAGAACCCGTTGGAATGCTTCTTCTGCAGAGCTGATTCCATACGTGCCTACTGTTTCATATTCGATCTGGCTGGAGTCCACAGAGATGACCTGCCCGTCATTGCCGATGGTGACCTGCAAGCGGGAGGGCATGTTGTAATCAAAGCGTATGGCGTGTCCATCGGGCGTCGGCAAGATAACGTAGTAGATACCGGGTGTACGGTATTCCTTTTCGATCTGATAGTCGAAGTTGAATCCATGGGACTTCAGGAAGGAGTTGATCACGGCCTGCGCCTCTTCATCGCTGATGTCCTTTGCACCCAGCAGAAAGACATTTGCGTTGTAGTCCGCGTAGTAGGTGAAATAATTTTTCGAACGGACATAAAGCCGCTGTTTGCCATCGGTGATCATATAATCGGTGGTATCAGGCAGCTGGCCCGGTGCCTGATAGAGCTCACCTTCGATGCCAAATTGCTGTGCCAGTGCGCGAGCCTCCTCCACCGTCGCCCGTGTATCGGGTTTGAGAAGATAAACATTTGCCTCGGCAGGCAATTCGGGAAGCGGCGCTGCAAGATACAACTTTCCACTACGCCATTCATAACCTTCGCTTTCTGCCGCCGGCGTGGCTGTTTCGTTGGCTGTGATCTCTGGAGTAGGTGTTGTAACATCAGTTAACCCGGGTGTGTCCTCGGCCGCAGGTTGCGGTGCAGGGATGAGACTGCGGATACTCCAACTCAAGACCAATACCAACAAGGCCATGAGTGCAACCCAGCGCAAGGTTGGCGAGGTTTGTCTGAACGCGGTTGCCAACCAACCTCCGTTGCGTTGCCGTTTGTTTCTCAGCCTTTCCTCTAATTCCGTGGCAAATTGCACGTTGGCATGGGTATGCTCGGCGAGCTGGGTCAGCTTCTGCGCGATGTCTTCCTCGCGGTCAGGTTTTGTAATTTGATCGTTCATGGTTCTACCTCCAAAGCAAGGGAGGTTCGCTCACGCAAATCTTGCAACCCGCGTGAGACAAGCATCTTCACCGCGGCTTCACTTTTGTTGAGCACGCGTGCGGTCTCGGCGTGCGATAGCCCGCCAAAGTATGTCAGGATCAGGGCTTCTGCCCGGTCGGGGGAAATGTGTCGTAGCGCGCGGGACAGCGATTCAAGCTGCAGGCGCTGACTTGCGGCTTTATCGGTTGGCGGGTCGAGGCTTGGATAGAATGCCGCGTCCTCCAGTGGAAGCTCAATCCGGTGGCCCCTGAAATGCATGAGTCTCTTCTTTGACGCGATTCCCATGATCCAGGCCGCGAAGGAGCCCGTGCCTCGATACGCGCGGATTCCCTCCAGCGCGGCCATGAATGTTTGAGATGTCAGATCTTCTGCGTCCTTCACATTGCCTGTGTGGACAATGTGGTAACGATAGACGCGATCCAGATGCCGGCGATAGAGTTCTGCAAAGGCATCAATATCGGTGATCGCCCGGTGGGCGAGGTCAGGTTCATCGGTGTCTTGCTGTTTTAATTTTGTAGCCATGAGGGCAGTCATAGACCTCCTGTATGTGTGCACATAGATATGTTGCAGGAGGGGAAGAGAAGGTAACAGGGAAGATTACTCGGGATACACTTTCCACCCTAATTCGTTCAGCCTGGATTTGTCGAACTGGTCTGACGGGACGTCGATCAGGAGTGTATGGCCTTCGGCGAGCAACTCATCCGTTTCGGCATCATAAATGCCTGCCCAGGCTTCGGCGGCTCTGCTCCTGGACTTGCCCGCCTTGCCGACAATTTTGAGTAACCTGTCGGTGGGCACATTTTTACGATATTTGACCTCCAGCCTGGCAGTGAACATAAAGCGCGGGTCCATGGGATCACTGCCCATATGCGCCCGGCCGGAGATTTCGTCGATGATCGCGGCGACAATGCCTCCATGCAGCACACCGGGATAGCCCTGGAAGTGTTCCGGCGCGATATACGTCGACTCTACTTCGCCGGGCGCGGTCTCGTAGATGTGCAGGTGCAAGCCGACCGGGTTTTCGAGTCCGCAGATAAAGCAGTAGCGGGAGTTGGGTTGGCGCGTGTGTGTTTGTGTTGGCATGAGGCTAAGAGTATTCCTTTCGGTTGCCGCGAATGTTCACGCATTACCGCGAAATTTTCGTAATTCGTGATAGTACGGGTGATCCGAGGCTAAAGAATTTTGCTGGCTAGGAGCATATCTTATCGGTGCGCTTTAACTCCCACTTGCTGGCACATGTCGAGCACGGGGCAGGTGGAGCAGTGGGGGAGAGTGCCGGTGCAGATATGTTTTCCAAACGGCACGAGCAGGCGGTTGATCTCAATCCAGTAACGCTTCGGGAGTTTTTCTGCCAGCGCCGCCATGGTTTTTTCAGGGGTCGTCGCGCGCACATAGCCCCAGCGATTCGTCACGCGATGGACGTGGACATCCACGCTGATAAATGGCTCTCCGCAGGCAATGCCCAAAACCAGATGTGCACATTTTGGACCCACACCGGCGAAGGACATTAATACTTCAGGATCACAGGGAATCGTCCCATCGTATTCCTCGATCACCCGTTGCGCGATGGTGAGAATCTGGCTTGCTTTGCGCTCATGGAAAGTACTCGGGCTAACCAGTGCGTCCAATTCTTCATACGAGAGCTTGATCATTTCTTGGGGCGTTCGTGCACGTTCAAAGATCCTGCGCGATACGGGCAGGGTCACCTCGTCATAAGTGCGGATCGAAATAATACAGGCCACCAGTTGTTCGAACGTGGTCGTAAAGCCATTTTCCGCCAGCTCAAAGAGCGCGGCCTTGGGCCACGGTTTCACAGCCTTTCTGATACGCCGTACGGCCAGACCAATATCAAATGGTTTCTTGTCCATGGTGGGAGTTTGACCTCCATTCGATCGTACACAGCAGAAGTAAGGGATTCTCCTCGCGGTGCAGCGTGTCCTGGAATGGGGAAGGATACGTCCATTATACCCACTGACGTTTTGATGCAGAGATTTTGCTGAATCGGCTAAGGGGTGGGAGTCTGGTTATCCACTGGCAAGATGAGCGTATCAGCCATGTAATAAGCATGCTCGTAGGCGGTGACAGCGCCGCCTTCGCCGGGGATCGGTTCGATGTTCTCATTGCCGTTGACATCCAGACCGGTGCGGATCTGGTTTGCGAGGGCAACCGCCTGACGAATTGTCGCCTCACGGTCGGGGTTGGAAGGATTCTCGAGGATGGCAAGCAACTGTGTGCGCAATTGGGCCGTCCAGTCGCTCACATTGAGGGCAGAGGCTTTTACATGTTCCCCATGCGTCAGCATATTCTCGGTTGCATCCGTCGAGGTCAGTACCAGGTCGGCGTGCGTGTACGTTCCCTGGATGTAACCAACCTGATCTTCGTTCTGAAGGAGCCCAAAGCCGTCCCCAGGATCTTCGATCGCTCCGTTCGCATCCCAATCCCTGTAATCCGGGCTCTTATTCCCAACCACTACGCTCAACATGCGCTCCGCTTGCAGCAGCACATCTGCATCATTGCCAGTTTCAAAGGCCGTGAGCATTTGTGCGGCGAGTTCTGTTAACAACTCGGTATTCGCATTCAATCCGTGAGTGAGGCCGATGTGATGCGGTGTGGCGTTAAAGGACGATAACAGATGCCGGACATGAGTCAAACCGCTCTCTGGCAGCCTGACGGAAAAGGCGACGTTGTTGGAAGAGTTGGGGTTGGAGTCGGGGTCGGGCTCGATCGTGATCTCGACGGCACTGTATTGGCCGATCAGGTTCCGCCCTGCGCCATCCACGTAGATCAGGGAACCCTTGTTTTCCGGACCGAAGCTGAGCGTGCCGATGCTGATCCGTTGCTCTGCATCATCTTCGATCAGCCAGGCCTCGTATCGGCTCCCATCGGGAGGCAGCGGCATGCTTTCGGTGGAGATCGTCAGCGCGTCGGCAGGTACTGTGCCATCCTGGAAGCGCAATAAGCCGACCGGATCCGCGGCTTCCAGAGGCGCGGCTACATTTGCATCGGAAGTGAGATGCTCCGTAGCATGTTCTTCGGTTGGTCCCTGAGTTGCCTCATTAACTCGTGTGGGTATTGGTGTGGGCTGAAGAGAAGGGGAAAACCGGGAAAACAAGAACCCACCGAGTACCACAGCCAAGATGGCAACGCTGGAGAACGCCGCGATACGAGGCCACTGAGAGCCTGGGGTTGGTTCCGTTGTGACCGGAACGGGAACCGGCGCGGCCTGATTCGCTGGCTGAGAGGCTGACCCTGTGGCGGAACCTTGCGGTCCGGTCTGCCGCACAAGCGATGCCGGCAGCGACATCCGCAATGTGCTGGCTTCCGCGCCCAGCCCGATGGCGTCGATGTAATCGGCTGCCAGTGCGCGGGCGCTCTGATAACGGAGATCCGGATTTTTCGCCAGGGCGCGCTCAATGACCGTTTGCACCGCCGGTTGAACTCCGGCAATGACGGGCGGCGGCTCGTTGATGTGTTTGAAGATCAACGTCCAGGAAGTATCTGCCTCAAATGGAATGCGACCCGCCACCATCTCATATAAAACCACGCCCAGTGAATAGATGTCACTGCGGTGATCCACCCGCAAACCTTGTGCCTGCTCCGGCGACATATAGGCGGGGGTTCCACTAATAGCACCGGAGGCCGTCTGGGCGGCGGCCTGTGCAATGCGTACCAGCCCAAAATCGGTCAGCACGGGCTCAGCCTGCTCAGTGATGGGCTGATCCATCGAAAGATCGCTCGTCTTAGTGTGCAGGATGATGTTGCCTGGCTTGACATCGCGATGAACCACGCCCTTTTCATGGGCATAATCCAGCGCGCCGGCAACGGTGACCAACAGGCGCGCCACTTGCGCAGGCTGCAGCCTCTGGTTGCGCTTGTGCAGTTCACGCAGAAAGGATGCAAGCGATACACCCTGCAGATATTCCATCACAATGTAGGGATGCCCGTCCGCGGTGTCATAGTCAAAGATGTGGACGATGTTCGGATGCCGCAACCCGGCCACGACTTTTGCCTCGCGTTCGAAGCGAGACTGAAGCTCCGGATCTGCCTCCATAAAGTTGTGCATCACTTTGACCGCCACCGGGCGATCAAGTGTTAGATGTGTGCCGAGATACACCTCTGCCATACCTCCCTTGGCAATGGCCTTCTCGATGCGCACTTTACCAACTGTTTTGCCGATCCATTCGGGCATGAAAGAATTATACAACACCCAGGCCAGCCGTTATAATTTCAAATCCATCAAAAATGAACGATTCAAGGTCTCTCTTATGAAAACAATTGTACTTATCTCTGCTATCGCTGAATGGAACGCCGTCCGGCCTTTGTTTCCGGATGCGAAGCTCCGGCGCTTTCCCTTTGGTGAATGTTTCGACATCCTTCTGCAGGATGAACATATTTCGTTCTTCCATAGCGGCTGGGGCAAGATTGCCTCTGCGGGGTCGATGCAATATGTGATCGACAAATATTCACCGGATTTGATCGTCAACCTGGGGACGTGTGGGGGCTTCGAAGGCACCGTGAATCTGGGAGATATCATCCTTGTGGATAAGACATATGTGTACGACATTGTCGAATTGATGGGAGACCTGGATATTGTTTCGTACTATGGCTCCACCCTCGACCTGAGCTGGCTGGCCGAACCCTATCCTTTCCCGGCCCGGCGCGGGATGATCGCCTCCGCCGATAGCGACCTGCCGCCGGCGAAGATTCCCTTCCTTCAGTCGCTCGGCGCCATCGCCGCGGACTGGGAGTCGGCCGCGCTGGCGTGGGTGGCGCAGCGGAACAATGCCCACCTGCTCATTCTGCGCGGCGTAAGCGACATGGTCAGCGAGGAGGGTGGGGAGGCTTACAACAATATCGAGATCTTCAACGAGCGAGCCAAAGGGATTATGCAGCAGCTGATCGATCAGCTGCCTGAGTGGCTTAATGCAGTCAAATTGTAGATCACGCTTTTAGCGTGACGATCGGGGTGATGTCCGGCTGAAAGCCGGATCTACAGGATCATCTCCATAGCCACATCATCTTCGTGATCGCCATAGCGCGGGATATCGTAAAAGCCGAGTCGCTTATAAAAGTTGTAAGCGCGGCTCTGGTCATTGCGATCCGTCTCTAACCTGATGCGTGCATAGCCCTGCTGACGTGCAAACGCCAGCAACTCCTGCATCATGCGGTAGCCGAGTCCCTGACCATGATATTCGAACAGGAGCCAGAGTCGCTTGAGCTCGCAGGTTTTATCGTCGATCCTGCGGATGGCGCCTGTTCCGACAACCCGTTCCTGATCGGTGATCACTAAAAATATCCCATACTGATCAAAGTACGTGCGTTGAAAATCATCCATGTCATGCAGTCGTCTCTCGGCCTCGAGGACAGCAATCGATTCTTCGAGCGAGCGTGTATCATGGAAAAGCTGATGGGCGACACGGTAGATCACTCGCTTGGCAGAGGTCACGTCTTCAGGCTGGATGCGGCGGATATTGATCATAAAAAAATTCCCTTTACGGGCATTATAATCATTTGGCATTTCACCTATGAACACAAATACAACCAATGAAGCCGATCTGGAAATCCAAAAAAGGAATTTCCGCTATGTGCAAATCGATGCAGTCGGTGTAAGCATCTCGAATATTGCTGCACCGTTCCTGCCTGTGTTTCTTACGCGTCTGGGGGCCAGCAATTTTCAAGTAGGCCTGCTTTCCTCCATGCCGGGCATGACTGGTCTTGTGCTGGCGATTTTGGTCGGGCGCTTCCTGCAAACGCGGCGTGACATTGTTCCCTGGTATGGATTGTCGCGCTTGATGGTCATCATGTGTTATGCCTTGACGGGCATCTTGACTCTGCTGGTGTCGGAAGATCTGGTCGTCATTTCTACGCTGGCGATCTGGGCGTTTGCCACGCTACCTCAAACAGCGCTGGCGGTCGCGTTCTCGGTGGTGATGAATGCCGTAGCTGGGCCCGAGGGCCGTTATGCACTGCTCAGCCGCCGTTGGGCGATCTTCGGCCTGACCGGCGTGGTTGGGACGTTTATCGTTACGCGCCTGATCGACCTGATCCGTTTTCCACTGAACTATGCCATCATGTTCATGGTCTTATCGCTGGGTGGCTTCCTGAGCTTTTACTTTTCGAGAAAAATCCAGTTGCCTCCGCAGGTACCGCCACCGCTCCCCAATGCGCTTTCGCCGCGCCAAAATTTCAGCAATTACCTCAGGCTGCTGCGCGAGAATCCGGCCTTTCTCTCCTTTGCATCGAAGCGGTTTGTATATTTCTCGGCCCTGGTTTTGAGCCAGCCGATTATGCCGCTTTTCCTCGTCCGCGAAGTCCAGGCCACAGACGGGCAGATCGGCATCATCAACATGACCCTCACCATGGTCATGCTGGTAGGATATTTTCTCTGGCCGTGGGTCTCCCGTCGCCGCGGCGGACGGTTTGTCCTTCTGGCAACCACGCTGGGCATGACGCTTTATCCGGCACTGAGTGCGACCACTCCGCAAGTCAATATGATCATTCTCTATGCGGGCATCGCGGGTTTGTTTCAGGCTGGGCTTGATCTCGTTTTCTTCGATGAATTAATGAAGACAGTGCCTGTGGACTATAGTGCTACGTTTGTAGCACTGGCACAGTCCCTGCAATACTTTTCTATGATCCTGGCGCCGCTGCTGGGCACCTGGCTGGCGGAATACATCGGTCTCGGCGGCGCGCTGTGGCTGAGCGCCGGGCTGCGATTTATCGGTTTTCTACTGTTTCTGAGACCAGACCGGAAATAACAACTCGTTGTTATCCATGCTTCTTTATTGGTAGGAGTCTATATGGAAAAACCATTGTCGTTGGCAGCAAAATTGCTGCTCCTGGGCGCGGGCGGGTTGGCTGTTGTTGCTGGACCGATCCTCTTTTTATTTCCCACGCAGACGGAAGCATACTTTGCCTGGATGATCCAACATCCGCTGACGCCTGTCTTCATGGGCGCGAATTATCTGGGTGGCTTGGGCGCGCTTTGGACCGTGCGAACGAATCGCTGGTCCGTGGCCCGGGTGCAGATGCCGGGTATCTTCGTCTTTGCGATCACACAACTGTTTGCCACACTGTTGCATATCCCCATATTCAACTGGACTCATCCGATCGCGTGGGCATGGCTTTTTGTTTATATTGTCAGCCCTATTGCCGCTTTGCTTGTCTATCTAGTAATGGATAGAGAATATCTACCGCCCTCAATGATGGGAAGATCCATCCCGACGGGATCTATTGTCATCCTAAATGTATTTGCCCTGATCAGCGCTCTACTTGGTATCGCGTTAATTCTCTGGCCATTCTTTCATTCAGGGTCAGGCAGCGTGGTTCCCTGGTGGGCATGGACGCTGACGTCGCTGACCGCGCGTGTGACAGGTGGGTGGTATCTGGCCGCTGCGGCGTTATATTACACTCTCTCGCGCCAGCGTCGTTTGGATACAATAGGTCCATCCTTGCTTGGAGTGATAATCGTCACCAGCGCACAATTGCTCGGCGCGTGGCTCTGGCGAGGTGCTTTTGATGGCTCGCCTATTTTCATTGCCTTGTATTTGATACACTCGGTTGCCGGGTCTGTTTTTTCCGCTTTTACATTGTTTCGGAATCGATCAGCTTTTCGGATGGCTGGCTCATATTCTGGTTGAGTCCATTCTTTTTCACCCGTTTCCTCCAACTTCTCCACCTTCCATTGTTTCCCTGTGAGTAACATTCACAGGGGGGATTCGTTAGGCCTGTCAAAGGGAAATACCTTTGGGATAAAAAACCCTTTGTACAGACACGATCTTTCGATGGGAGTACTTTATGAAAATTACAACGCTTGCCGAGTTGCTCGAAGATGAGCTGAAGGACATTTACAGCGCGGAACAACAGATTGTTGAGGCGCTACCCAAGATGGCGGAGGCGGCCGAGGCACAGGACTTGCGCGCTTCCTTCGAAAAGCACTTGGAGCAGTCACGCGCTCACATTCAACGCGTCGAAGAGATTTGTGCAGGACTCAAGATCTCGCCGGTGGGTGAACACTGCAAAGGTATGGAAGGCTTGATCGAGGAGGGGCAGAAAGTCATCCAGAGCGATATGGAATCGGAGCCGAAGCAGGCAGCCCTGATCGGCGCGGCCCAACGCGTGGAACACTATGAGATCGCCGCGTATGGAACCGCCCGTGCGCATGCCAGGCAGCTTGGGTATGTGAAGGCCTTTGAATTGCTATCCAAAACCCTGGACGAAGAAAAAGATACAGACCAAAAGTTGACCCAGCTGGCAGAAAACAGGGTGAATGTGAAAGCTGCCATGAGCAGTGAAAATAGCTCCGAGCAGTAGGACAATTTCTTCTCTCGATAATAAAGGTAGGAAGAAATGGTTCGATCGTTATCTCAAAACTGGTGGCTGGTTGTTTTGCGCGGTGTGCTGGCAATCCTCTTTGGCGTGTTGGCATTTCTCTGGCCGGGGATCACCTGGCTGACCCTGATCATCATGTTCGGGATTTACGCGATCGTTGATGGCCTGGTGGCTGTGGGCGCCGGACTTTCGCGGACGAAAGATTCACCGCGCTGGTGGACCTTCCTGCTAGAAGGCCTGGTCAGCATTGCGGCAGGAGCCGCGGCATTGCTCTGGCCGGGGCTCGCGACTCTGGTCCTGGTCTATATTATCGCCTCCTGGGCAGTCTTCACCGGAATTCTGGAAATTGTGGCCGCGATCCGCTTGCGGCACGAGATCACGAACGAGTGGGTGCTGGGACTAGGCGGGCTCATCTCAGTTGCCCTGGGCTTGCTTCTGTTCTTTCAGCCGGCGGCGGGTAGCCTGGCCATCATCTGGTTGATCGCCAGCTACGCGGTGATCTTTGGCGTCCTTCTGGTAGTCCTCGGCTTCCGGCTCAAAACTTGGAAGGGCCCAGATACGCGTGAGCCCATTCCAAGCATGTGATAACAAACAGCATTGTAAATACATAAAACGCTCCCTCAGTGATTAGAGGGAGCGTTTTTGGTTACGTCGAGAAGAAGCGCACTTAATTGTGCATTTTCTTGGAGATTTCCTTTAGCCGCTCCGACAATACCTGAATGACAGCTAAGCTGACATCCGGGCGGTCGCGCAGGAGTGCCTCGAAGCTTTTTTGATCGATGCAAAGGGTGCGCACATTTCCAACAGCAGTGAGGGTGGCGCTGCGCGGTTCTTTGCTCAGGATGGCCATCTCGCCGACGATCTCCCCGGGTTTGCGTCTGGCAATCTCCACCTGCTGTTGATCTTTCGTAGAGATGACGCGTACTTCGCCAGAAAGAATAATGAACATCACATCGCCCACCTCGCCCTCACGCAGAATGGTCGTGCCATCGCTGAAGGACTCTTCCTGTGCAATGGCCGCGATCTGTTTGAGGTCGCCGGGGGAGAGGTTGACAAACAGCGGCACTCGCTTGAAAAACAGGATGCGTTCCATCAGGGACAGGGTGGCAATATTATCCATCTTCATCTCTCCAAGAGTATGGGCGGCAAAGGCGGCGCAGTCGCGAATCCACGGGTCTTCGTCAGTGAGCAAACGCTGCCAGTCGATTTGCGAATCGGGCGCGCTCTCCTCTTCCCATAACTTCATCAAGGGCTGGATGATTTTTCGCCAGCGCCTGTTAATCGATTCCAGCGCCTCGATGACATTGGCTCGCTCCACTGAGTTGTGTGTATCCAATATATCGATTGCCATAGCCATCGCGTCACGATCACTTAGCAAACCCACTGCACGCAAGGCGCGCATGCCATACTCATTCGATTTCTTCTGCAAAGAATCTGTAAGTAGATTCACTGCTTCATTCTGCACAAGCGTTTTCGCTGCGCGCATCAAGCAGTCATAGTCAACGGCGCGCTCGACAGACGCCTGCGCGTACTCTTCGACGGGCTTTTCTGGCGGGAGGGGCAGGTTCTGCAAGGCAAGCAATGCACCAACCTCCAGCTTCGGATTTTGCAGCGCGGCAAGCACCGGTTCGATCGCGGGTGGACCGATCTGGGCGAGTAAGTCCGCCGCCGTTTTCTGGATCGTTAGATCTGCATAACCCAGTGCATCGATCAGGTGCGGCATGGCGGCTTCGGCACGGATGTTCGCGAGTGAGATCAAGATTGTGCGACGGATCAAGACCGGTAAGGCCCGATCATGCAGCTCATTGACCAAAAATCCAAACGCTTCCGAGTCGCCCCAATCGCCCATCGCCATCACGGCATTCTGGCGATCGGTCAGGTTTCCCATCACCGCGGTGTAGCGCAGGAATGACTTCGCTTTTTCAAGCAGCGCTTTGTCATGCCCTCGTCTCCCAAAAGGCGGTGGAATTCTCAGAAGGATGCTGGCCACACGAGTGCTGACGCGCGAATCTTCGTCATCCAACAGCGGGGAAATCTGATCTACGAGATCCGCCTGGGCGGTGGTCAAAGCAGCCAGTGACGTGACTGCCTCGAAGCGGACATCCGGCTCGGGCGCTTTGAGCGCGGCGACGATTCTCTGGGTGGCGTTTGTTGCCTTCATCTGTGTCAGGGCGCGCAGGCTTGTGGCGCGCACGATCGCATCCCAATCGGTCAATCCCTTGATCAGCGCCTCTTGTGCTTCGGGGGCGGAAAGGTGCCCAAGGATCTCGGCAGAGACGCGCCGGATCACCGGATCGCGATCGGTCATGCCCTCCAGCGCGGCACGGATCGCGACTGCATCCTGCCGGAAGCCGCCGAAGGGCTGCTCTTCGCTGTAAAACAGATGCGGGTTGCCCGCTCGCAGAGCCTGGATCAGCGCTTCGTTATAGCCCCGGCGCGCCCGGAAGATGGCAAATGTGCACAGGGCGGCAGCGGCCAACCCCACCAGATAGAGTTGCTGTGGCGCCAGCGTCTGCTCGCCGATGATGAGAATCGCGCCTGCAAGGAAGGTCCCTGCCTGTTCCGGCACGCCACCGATAAACGCGCGAACCTGATCGCGCCGTTCCTGCGGGATTACGTTCATCATTGTCTGGAATGCAGGATCCGCGATTCCCGAGAGCCAAAGCATTTGCACGAATCGAAACGAAATGATGATTGCAAAAATAGGGAGAAGTGCGAGGCTGGCAAACCCGATCAGATAGATGACCGGGAAAATCAGTAATGAAAGCATGATGCCAAGACGCGCAAAGAGACGATTCGCGAGAAACAGAGATGCTAGAAACGCCGCAGCAGTGCTGAGCCCGTTGAAGAGCCCCAGAAATCCTGCCAGTCTTTCTTCATTGGCAAATTGCTCTGTGGCCGCACGGGAGAAGGGAAGCGCAATTGAGAAATAGAGAATGGAAAACAATACCGCTGCGAGCGAAATCCAGCGCATGAGTCCAGATTGGCGAACGTACTGAAAGCCGCGCTGCATTTCCTGAACGAGGGGCGGCTGCTTTTGTCTCGATTTCGGTGTTGTTGCGAGGGTCGGCTGATCGCGCAGAAGTGTTCGGCTGAACACAAACGCGAACAGCAAGGCACCTGCCCATAGGAGCAGCAAATTCTCCACACCAATACTGCTCACCAGCGCGCCGGTTACAAACCCGCCGATGACCTGACCTAAAATCCGGCTGGCATTGAAGAGGGGGAAGAGCCGTTTTGCCTGTCGTGTATCACAGACCACTCCCGCGATACCCCAGATCATAATGCTCGTCAGCGAATTGAGGATCTCCTTGCCGAGCCATAGCACGGGATATAGCCAGTTCAACCCGGTGAACAATGCTAAGCGCGCCAGGACAAGAACAACAGCAATAAAGAGCGGGATGGCGATGTACAGGATACGACGAGGAATGCTTCCCAGCGCGGCAGTGGTGCCGAACGAGATGGCCATGCTGGTAATGCCCAGCCCCACGAACATATACGGGAGGTATTCCACCCCAAAGCGGGCAAAGAACAGCGCCTCGATTCCCGTTCCGCCGAGTGACGCACCCATCGCCGTGAACAGCATGATGCCGATCACCAGCGAAGCCATGCGGCGTTCGCCCGGTCGGATAGATAGCGCTTGCGCCAGACGGTTCATTCGGGGTTCAACGACCTGTATTCTTCCCCAGCAAGCTGGGCTGCTTTTTCAACTGCCTGGTCGTACTTGAATTTGTTGATGAAAATGGCCCGCGCCAGTATCCGGCGAATGGGACGCGGAAGCGGCAAGTGTACCCGAGATAAGTTGATCACGTGGGTTCCGCCGTTAGGAAGAGGCTCGAGCCGGAACGTCTCGCTAAACCTTTTCTTCCCATTCTCATAGGATTCCACGGTCGAATATTCAAAGGGACGCCAGTCCAACGTGACCTCGGTGGTCACTGTTTTTCCATGCGCACAGTGGTTGCTGGCGCCACTTCCTGCGCGACCCTTCGGCCGGTCCCCGCTATACCAGTGGACTTCGCCGCTCCATATGTTGCGCCGGCGCGGGTCTTGCAGCCACTCCCAGGTCACGGCAGGAGGGGTAGGAAAGTCCACGGTGAACTGGAGGTCGGCATCCTGTTCGGTGATGAACACACGCCGCGCTTCTTTCAGCTCCGCATAACGCCGGTGCAGATCCAGGTTGATCGTTTTGACCTCTCCCAGATGCTCATAGGCCTCCGTCTGTTCGTGCGTGCCTTCCAGCTCGAGTTCTAAGTGAGCCAGGCAAGGCTCCGTGATCATCAAATAGGCCCGCCAACCAGTAGCCTCCGTGACGTGGTTCTTCGACAGGCGATGAATGAGGTTGACATCCGAGCCAACCATCTCACGGATGCTGCGCACCTGTTGGATGATGTAATCTCCATGATGGAGGATGAATTTGAGATCGAGGCTGGGAATATTCTGGCATGCTTTGCACGTGCAGGTTGTGGCACGTTTGATATCCGTTTGACGGTCGCGGAATGCCGCATACGTGGACTCTACCAGTTCGAGCATCGTCTCGCCGCGCGCGATAATCGTCTCAGGCGCGTAGGCAAAAACGGCATCCCCTTCCAATTTATGAATTGTGAGGAGTTTTTCGATCGGTTTGCAGATCGTTTCGAGGAGATCGCTCAGGATTTCATGGGAGTGGTCCAGTTCCGTTCCGGCGACAAAAGAGGTATAGCCTGAAATATCGGCCAGCAAAAGATACCCGTGCTGAGTAGTCGCATTCATGGAATTGACAATTCGAGATAAGAATTGTCGTGATTATACCAGTCCCTTTCCATTCCCCACTTCTCAAGTCATCTGCTTTGGTGTGCTTAAGGCGATGATGCGGTTGCGGTGATCGGCGCGAGGGTGATGCCCAGCAGGCGGACAATTTCGAGGGCGTAAAGATCGTGTTCCTGGCGAGCCATCTCTAATCTATCGCTGAGTGTTTGCTGATCGGCGCCTCCCACAAAGGCGAGCAGGGCCTGGATCATCAGGTTCATGTGATTCAACTGGTGTGTTTTCAGAGTAGCTAAGCAGGGCGGGATCTGCAAATCTTCGGCATCCCGGCGAATACGCTGCAACTCTGAGATCACTTCTGGCAGCTGCTGAATCGAGATACCAGTGATCTGGGCGGAGGTGTCATCGAATTCATTCATCAGGTCACTGATACCGCGCACGGTATCCGGCAGATTTTGCGTAGAACAGGGATCATCAGATGCTGTTGTGGTATTACTTGCGGTGGGTATTTGTCCACCACAGGCAGACAGGATGAATAAAAAGAAAGGCAAAAAGTACAATGCAAGCTTTTTTATCATGCGCGGATTATAACAAAATCAAAGCAATGCCATGAGTTGCCCTCAACAAGCCGTCATATACACGATACAATCATGGCCCTATAGCAAGCGGGATCTTCAATTTAGCGAAAGGAATGTAGTGATGAAAATCTTAAGGGTTTATGTTTTTGTCTTGGCATTTGTACTTGTCATTCAGGCCTGCACACCGGCTGGTGAGCTGTCAGATGAAGATTATTCTGCCACCGTTATGGCTGCCGGCACACCGACCTCCACTCCTTATCCTCCGTTTGAACTCTCTCCCGTCCCTCTAAAAGCTGGCTATGGTTTTCGGGCTGCCTGGTTGGAACTTTATTTTACAGATCCTACCAGCCCTTTTGCGCAAGAAAATGCCGGTGGAGTCGAGGGTCCGCTTACGGCAGGAATTGTATCCGCCCGTGAGAGTGTTGACGTTTCCATCAATAGCCTGGGTGTCAATTCGATTACCCAGGCACTCATCCGGGTTCACAGTCGTGGCATTCCCGTCCGTGTGGTGATCGAAACGAACAATGCAGATCGTGTGAATCCGCAGGAGCTGATCGACGCGGGGATCCCGGTGGTCACAGATCGTCACGAGGGACTCATGAACAACAGGTTTGTGGTGATCGATAATAGAGAAGTCTGGACCGGCTCTGTGAATTACACCAGTTCCGGATTTTTCAAAGAGCACAATAATCTGGTCCGGATTATCTCAGAAGAAGTGGCCGCGAACTACACCAAAGAATTCGAGGAGATGTTCGCCAACGATCAATTTGGACCCAGTGTGGTTCCTGATACACCTTATCCTCAGGTGGCCATTCAGGACAGCCAGATTGAGGTGCTCTTCTCGCCGGATGATATCGTTGTTGCACGGTTGGCCCAACTGCTGGGGGAAGCGCAGCAGAGCATTCATTTCCTGTCGTCTTCCTTTAGTTCCGACGACCTCGGGAATATCATTCGGGAACGGGCCGCGCAGGGCGTGAGTGTTTCCGGGGTGATTGAGGCGACACAGTTTGACGCAGACGGATCGGAATTCGATTCATTCCGCCAGGCGGGCCTGGATGTGCGCCCGGGAAGTTCATCTGCTTTGCTAGATCACAACATTATCATCATCGATGGCAAGATCGTAGTGACCGGTTCTTATGACTTTACCAATCGATCTGAAAACGAGAATGATGAAAATGTGATGATCATCCATAATGAAAAGGTGGCGCAGAGATTTATGGAAGAATTCCAGCGGATTCAGGCGCAAGCTCAACAGTAAGTTTTCCGCCCGAAGGAGGGGTAAAAAACCCTTTCTGGTGAAACGTTTAGCCCTCCCACATAGACTTGTGGGAGGGCTTTCTCTCGTTCACTGATAGCGGATAACTCGCGAATCGGTTAGGGCTTATTACTATTGTTATTCTTGTTATTGCTATTATTGTTGCTAGGGTCGTTATCGGCGTTGGGATTTGGTTCCTTGGTGGGTTTGGGCTCCTTGGTGGGCTTGGGGTCTTTAGGGGGCTGCCCTGGAGGGTCGTCAGGCGGCGGGTCTGGTGGATCATTTGGGGGTTGAGTAGCCGGGACGGACGTAGCGGGCGGCGCAGTTGAGGCGGACTCATTCGCCGGCCGGGTGGGTGTCGCTGCAATCCCGGATGCCGGGGTCGCGGTCTGGGTACCGGGGGTGACTGTGGCTGTGATGGGAGTCGGCGTGTCGAGCGGATTGACTGGCAGAAGGGTCATATCTGCCATGCGGTAGGTGTGGTCGTAAGCCACCAGCACGCCGCATTCCTCCGAACCAGGTTCAATCGTTCCGCTTTCGTTCAGGTCGATCCCATGCAGCATCTGGCTTGCCAGGTTTGCCGAACGTTCCACTGCCGGACCAGCCGCAGAGAGATCCTGTGCGTTTAATATAGTCATGAGCTGATCACGCAGTTCCGGGGCCCAGCGCGCCAGGTTTTGCGTGCACAGCTTCACATAATCTCCGTTCACGATCATACTGCGTGAGGCACCCGGGGAATTGACCGCGTAGTCGGCATGTGAATACACGGCCTGGATATACCCCAGGTTATCTCCGTTGAGCATAAATCCATAGCCATCGCCGGGATCGCTGGTCTGCCCATCACCGTTCCAGTCTCTATGATCCGAGCTCTGGTCACCGACCAGTATGTTGATCACCGTTTCAGCGTTTTGTCGGGCGGCAACTTCGTCGCCACTCTGATAGTTGCTCAGCATTCCGCGTGCCGCCTCATCGATCAACTGTGTATTACGCGCCAGTCCATGAATGAGACCGATTTCGTTGGGTGTTCCCGGGAAGGCAACCATAAGTCTGCGTAGATAGGCAAGTCCGGACTCAGGCAGAGTATAAGCATAGGCGAGATTTTCCGTGCCATTCGTATCTACCTCCGTGCTCGGTCCGATCGTGATCTCAACGCGCGAATAATCTGCCAGCAAATTTCGATCCTCACGGTCATTAAACGTGAGCTCACCTTTGCCGCTGCTATCGACGTGCAGCACACCAAGTTGTAACGGTTCCGCCTCACCCACCAGCCAGACCACATACTGGCTGCCCGCGGGTGGGGCTGGCATGGCCTGCGCGATCAAAGTCGCCTGATCCAGAATGGCATTCCCGTCCTGAAAGTGAAGAACACCGGTGGGACCCAGTGTCACCGGAATAGATAAGATCGCGGTGGCTGTGGCCGGCAGGGCTGTGGGTGTTACGGCAGTTGTGCCGGGCAGTGCTCTGGCTAACAGAACAGCGGCGCCAACGAACGCGATCAAGGCTGCTGCCAGAATGGCGGGCATCCAGTTCCTTCGTCTGTCGGGGACCGGCTGCCTGTTCACTTTCGTAGAGGGGACAACGCGTGGGACGTGGACGACGGTGCTGGCATCAGACGATTGCTTCAGAGCCCTGTTGAACGCATCTGCAAGTTCCTTCGGCTCCTGGAAGCGGTCATCGGCGTTCTTCGCAAGCGTGGTGTCAAGAATCTCCTGCAGGGCAGGCGAGAGATTGGGGACCGGGGCTGGCGCTTCGTTGAGATGCTTGAGCAGCACGCTCATAGTTGTTTCCCCGTCGAACGGGACCTTGCCGCTCAGCAACTCATAAAGGACGATACCCAGTGAATAAATATCTGTCCGCCCGTCTGTGGCGATTCCCATCGCTTGTTCCGGGCTCATATACGCGGGCGTGCCGGCGGTCTGGCCCACGGTTGTCTGCCGCGTGGAATTCAGGAAGCGGACCAGGCCGAAGTCGGTGAGGACTGGTTCAAAATCGAGGGGAATGGTCTCCCCGGGCGCGATCTGAATCGAGCGGGAGGTGAGCAGGATATTCCCCGGTTTGACATCACGGTGGATGACGCCGCTCTCGTGCGCATATTGGAGGGCGCTGGACACCCCGTTGAGCAACCTGCGGATCACGGGGAGCTCGAGACGTCCATTTCTCTCATTCAGTGCCGTCAGATATTTGGATAGCGACGGACCGGAAATATATTCCATCACCAGGTAGGGCTGGTCTTCGATGGTAGCGAAATCGAACACCTGGACGATATTCGGGTGCCGTAGCTTCGCGACCGCTCGCGCCTCCATCTCGAACCGCTCGAGGATGCGCGGGTCGTCGCCATACTGGTTGCGCAGAATTTTGACCGCCACTGAACGATGCAGTGTGGTATGTGTCCCCAGATAGACTTCTGCCATTCCGCCCCGTGCAATCAGGGATTCGATATAAACCCTGCCCAGCGTTCTTCCGATCCAGTCAATCATTAGTACTATTGTACTCTCTCAAAAATCAGAAATTATTATGAATCCAATACGAAATTGCCGATTACGAATAGCTTGGCGGCAATTCTGCCTTATAATTCATTAATTCGTCAGTAGGGAGATGCCTATGCCAGCGAGGAAGTAACTTCCAAATGTCGCCCCTTGAACGTAAACGTAAATGAAATATTAGGGATTTTGGGTGCAAATTCGCAGATTAGCTTCCACGTCGTGGAGCAGCCGATATCGGGTTTCGACGAGCACGACATACTCGTTTTCTGCAATGGGCTCATAATCTGGGAACCGTTTTAATTTCGATGGCCGGCTTTGGAATCCATTCCAGGTTGTTGCGTCATAAACCTCCCACTTCCTTACTTTCCCACCTGCCATTGGAATCGGCAATCGCCGTTCGTCGCGTAGAGCGATGCCCTCGTTGACTGTTACTTTGTAAGTACTATGTGGACGGCGAAGGGGCCAAATGCAATACCCATTCCATGTTCGCTTGCATGAGCCATAATATAAATCTTTCCACCTGACAACCGTCTGTCCTTGGGACGCGAAACACTTGGACTCTACACGACGCCATGGGAGCAGAGATGCCGCGATGGCTGCTAACGTAATCCCTGTTATAAAAAATGTGTATTTATAGTCTGTTTTGATCTTCATGGTGCTATAGTAGAAATTATAAAAGATTTCTGGAAGCTGGTGAGTCTGTAACTTACTGATATATCGATGTGACTCTTGGGCCGTATAATTTGTTTATCACCAACAGGAAGATTCGTATGCCACCAAAGCGCAAACTTCGTGTTTTTCTCTGTCACGCCTCGCAGGATAAGCCGGCCGTCCGAGACCTATACCGACAACTGGCCGCCGAGCCATGGATTGATCCCTGGCTGGACGAGGAAAAACTCCTTCCGGGGCAGGATTGGAACCTGGAAATTGAAAAAGCCGTGGAAAGCTCCGATGCCGTGGTCGTGTGTCTTTCCAACAATTCCGTGACGAAAGAGGGGTATGTGCAAAAAGAGTTACGCAAGGTTTTGAGCATGGCTGACGAAAAGCCGGAAGGGGTCATTTATATGCTCCCTGTGCGGTTGAATGACTGCCCGCTTCCCCGTAAATTGCAAGCCACACAAGCGATCGATTATTTCCCAAAATCAAAACAGGCAGCGGCGTATGAGAAGTTGAAAGCAAGCCTGAAAATACGCAAGGATCACTTGAGAATTTAGGTTTGAAATAGGGCAGGGATGTTGCGCGACCCTGCCCCTACGGTTTCCTCGCAAACACATACGCCCTCCTCGTGGCGACTTCCACTTCGGGGTTTGGATCGCGTATCAAGGTTTCTACGAGTTCATAGCCAGCCTCTTTCAACCATATTTCCATATCTTCGGGTTGGTAAAAAGCAAAATCCAGATTGACAGGCTTTTCCCACCATTCATCCAGGTGCTTCACTTCCTCTCCGATATGAAACGTCAGGAGGAGCAGGCCGCCCGGCTTGAGCACGCGCTTCATCTCACGCAGCGCATCGACAACTTGCTCGCGCGGAATATGGATGATGCAATAAAAAGCCGCAATCCCGCCCCAAGAGTTATTCGCGTCGGGTAGGGACAACATATCCCCTTGATGAAAATGGATTTCAGGATTGAATCGCTGCGCCTCGGCGACCATGCGCGGAGAGAGGTCGACGCCCAATGTGTCCACCCCCTGACGGTGCAGATAGCGGGCGATCTGGCCGGGTCCGCAGCCCATGTCGCAAATAGGTCCCAAATCTCCCACTTCGTGCGACAGGCGCTCGAGGCAGGCACGGTCAAATGGCTTGTCGTCCATTTCGTCCTTAAATTTTTCGGCGTATTCCGTCGCGACCTGGTCATAACTGGTTTGTGTATTGTGGATCACTGTTTTCATCTGTGCTCTTCTTTTGCAGATGTACAAATCTGCCATATAATTTGATTGCTAATTCACGTCAAAGGAGGCTCTCATGTCGATAAATTCATCGGCCGATCCTGGACAGGCATTCTCAAAGTTAGGTGTGCAGGAAAAGAAAGTTCTTCTTCTTTTGTCTGAGGGCCAGCCCGACTCAGAAATCGCAAAGGTGCTTTTCCTCGGCGAAGGTACAATACGCAATTTCGTGAACAGCATCCTTGTAAAGCTGGGTCTAAACGACCGGGTGGAAGCGACGAACTATGCCTGGAAGCATAATCTAAGGGGTCACCTGGGATATAGCGATCAAGTTTGACGCACAGCACATCCTTTACGAAACCTAAGGATATATCATGGACTCGTATGCCCCTTACGACACCCTACGCGCCTATAAAGTCAATCACAAATTGATCCTTGTCCTCGCTGAAAGTTTGAGCGATGAGCAGATGCTCTGGAAGCCTGCCGGGTACAACAACTCCATTGGATTCAATCTCTGGCATATTGCGCGCTGGTCAGATAACCTGATCGCCGAGGTTCTCAAGGAATATCCTGAGCTGGAGCTCGACCTCGGTGAGCCCATTGAGATCTGGGAGCAGGAGTCCCTGGCAGAGAAATGGGGGCTGCCTCCCGTCTTGTACCCGGGTGGCACTGGCTTGAGCGACGAAGCTGCAGATGGATTGAGCTTCCCTGCGAAGGATGAAATGCTAGCCTATCTGCAAAAGACTTTCGCACGGACGGAGGAGTTCATCGAGAAATTCGATGCTCGCTATCCTGGTTCTGACCCTATTGCCGATCCGGAGCTTCACAAAAAGCTCTCCGACATCCGCTGGCATTTGTATTACTATCTGATGCATCACTGCCGCCATCTGGGGATGATGGAGGCAATCAAAGGCCTGTTGACCGGTAAAGGCTCCGCGGCAGCCTAACGTCGCTGATCTCTACTTCCGAATCACAAGGGCGACCCTGCAATGGATCGCCCTTGTAGTTTATTTGCCAAGCCTTGCTCGTTCTTCCTCGATGACACTTTCTTCTAATTTCTTGAACAAAGGACCTGGTTGCCGCAAGGGTTTGTTGGGTTCCAGCTGACTGCGCTTCCATTTCGGTTCAGAGTCCGCTACCGATCGATAGCGGATCACGTTGTGCGTACCAAGCTCGTCCTGGATTTCCTCAATATACTGTTCGCCGAAGAGCGGTGTGTCATAGCCTAAAAACGAATTCAGCTTCTCGCTTGTGAAGGGCAAGAACGGGGCGAAGATCACTTTGAGTGAGTCAATGGCCCGCAGTGCAGTATAAATTGTCTTCGCGGCTTCGGCTTTATCTTTCTTGACCTCCGACCACGGGGAGGTCTGGTCGAGGTATTGGTTGACCGCGGTTGCCAGCTTCATCGCTTCGCCCAGCGCTGCGCGCAGGCGCACAGCTTCCAATTCCCTGCCGACTGTCTCGAACCCACCGTCCACCGTTTTAAGCAAGGCCAGGTCAATGGGTCGCAGGTCCGCCCCATCCGGCACATGCCCCTCCCAATGTTTGTACGCGAACGAGAGCACACGGTTCACGAGGTTGCCCCAGGTCGCCACCAGCTCGTTGTTGTTGCGCGCCACGAAATCTGCCCAGTCCCAGTCGCTGTCTTTCAGTTCAGGCATGTTGACCGTCAGATAGTAGCGCAAAGCGTCGGGGTCATAACGGGTGAGCGCGTCTCGCCCCCAGACGGCCCAGTTGCGCGAGCCGCTGATCTTTTGTCCCTCGAGGTTCATGAACTGGTTGGCAGGCACATCGAAGGGCAGGGTGAGCGGCTTCTCATCTTCCGCAAAGATCTTCAGGAACTCTGTGCTCGCGCCCATCAGCTCGGCGGGCCAGAGGGATGTGTGGAAGAAGATGTTGTCTTTGCCGATGAAGTGAAATTGCTTTGCCTGAGGGTTGACCCACCAGTCGCGCCAGGCATCCTTCTGGCCGGATATGAGACTCCACTCAATCGGCGCGGAGAGGTAACCGATGACGGCCTCGAACCAGACGTAAATGCGCTTGCCCGCCGCTGTCCAGCCTTCGATCGGGATGGGCACACCCCAGTCGAGGTCGCGCGTGATCGGGCGCGGCTTAAGTCCCTCGGCTTCGATCTTGCCCAGCGACTCGCCGATGACCGGCTCGCGCATATGGTCGGCGCGTTCCTGCAAGAATTTTTTTACATCCGGCTCCAGCTTGGAGAGGTCGAGATAGAAGTGCTCGGTCTCGCGTAGCTCGAGCGCGCCGCCTTCCTTTGAGCGTGGGTTGATCAGTTTCTCGGGCTCCAGCACGTTGCCGCAGTTGTCACACTGATCGGAGCGCGCTCCCTCGAAGCCGCAGATGTAACATGTGCCTTCGACGTATCGGTCGGGAAGGAAGCGTTTCGACGAGGGCGAATACCATTGCAAGGACTTTTGTGTGAACAAAAATCCATTTTCCTTTAAAGCCAGGAACATAGCCTGCGACACCTTGAAATGGTTCTGGGTGTGGGTGGTGGTGAAAAGATCGTAGGTAATGCCCCAGCCTTTGAATAACTCCAGGAAGCCATCGTGATACTTTTTGTACACTTCCTCGACGGCCTTTCCTTCCTTGTCGGCGGCCAACGTCACCGGCGTGCCGTGGGAGTCTGTGCCGCTGACCATGAGCACATGATTTCCCTTTAGACGATGATAGCGTGCGACGATATCACCAGGCAGATGTGAACCGGTGATATTCCCTACGTGGATTTCGGCGTTAGCGTAGGGCCAGGCGATTGCAATTAAGATATTCTCGGGCATTCATGCCTCCATGTTATGGATGATTGTGAACAGGCTGGTCTAAAACGGGTATCGTTTCTTCTTCCAGGTGTTGCGGAGTTTTCCGAGGAAAAAACAGGGTTCCAAACACCGGCAGGATATCCAGGAAGACGCGGAATTCCATGGGCATACCCGCCAGAAAGAATAGAACAACTGTAAACGGAAAAACAATTGACGCAGAGCGTAAAAAGGCAGGTTTCTTCTGCCAATTCTTGGCCATCAGAAATGTGATCGCACCTAGCAAAAACAGCGTAACTATCAATGTAGACGGATGCGCGCGGTATTGATCCAGATGGTAGCGGTACGACCAAAAGATCGTGACGCCAGGATTGTCTCGATACGCATACAGGAGGATGGCACGCAGTATCAGAAATATGACCAACTGTGCACCAAGAAGTACAAGGAACTTATTGCGCGGCAATCTCCGAAAATGGTAGACAGCAAAGATGATGACCAGAAAGAAGGCGGTTTCCTTGTTGAGCAGCGCAACTGTCAGAAAGAGCAAATAGAACGTCCATTTTTCTTGATAGAGGAACAGAGCACAAACGGTAAAAAGAAAGACCTGCGGTAGATCATATACATAAGCGAAGTACACGGAAAAGGGCAGGGTCAGAGCGGCCAGGGTAAATGGCAGCACCGCTTGTTCCGTTTGTGAATATCCGAGCTCTTTCAAGAATCGTCTCTGCACGAGCACAAAACCAACTATAGATAAATAGATCAACACCAGCGCACTGACCGCTTCGCCGTGGTACATATCATTGCTCAGGTTATCAAATGCACGCTTGATGCCTGTTCCTTCGGGCAAACGAGCGAAGAACTCGCTTACCTGCCCCGGGACCAGATTTGCAATTACCTTTGCCAATGAGGGTATAAGCACCCGATAGATGGCCGGACGAAAGGCCGTGCCTTCCAGCATGTTCGGAAAGCTGCTTATCCCGGAACTTCCGAAATTGTTGAGGGACAAGTAAGCAATGAACAGGCCTGCCGAGATCGCGAGTGCGAGCGTTATGTAGAGGTAAGAATGCTTTGCTTTCATCTCACGGTGTCATTCTTTTGTGGGTGAACATAGATAAACAAAAAGGCCGTCCGCAATACCGGGACAGCCTCTTGATCCAAGACAAAAGAAACTAGCGTGCTTCCCAGGCGCGGCGTGACATATCCACGGGCATGGACATGGTCATTGTCACCACTGGAGAAGCAATTTGGGTAAACATTTCGCCAAGTTTACTACGCACTATCGTAGGTGGCAAGCCATTTTACTCATCCAGCAGATCTTTGATCTTGGCAAAGGGTGAGTCTGATTGATCGGGGCGATGTCCGCAATCGCGAATGTTCAGATCCTGGCCGCAGACGGAGCACAGCCCTTTGCAATCAGGATCATGCAGCGGATTGATTGGGACTTCGAGCAGTGCATATTCGCGCAGGAGAGGCGCCAGGTCAATGTGAGCATCTTCCGGGAGGAGCAGCCCTGATTCGCTGACCGACTTCCTTGTAAAAGCATAAAGCTCCGTGAATTCCCAATCCAGCGGGTGGCTGAAATCACGCAGGCAGCGTACACACTCCAGGGTGGTGTCCGCGGAAAAGTTCCCCTGTACCACCAGCCCCTGGGGTGTGCGACCGATATCAACTTTGCCGATCAGGTTATCCAGTTCAAAGTCATCAAGCTTTGCCTTCTCAGCCTCAAATGGGATTTCGTGACTATAACCGACTTCTTCATGGATAATGAAGCCAACGTTGATTCGAAAGGGTTTACGTGGATTCGTCATACCAATTTTCTACCTTTTCAGGCCCAAAAGTTCCCTGCCGAGTTTTTCCTCGAGCTCTCGTATTCCGGAATAGATTATACACTTCTGCCCTTTGACGTCGAACCTTAATTCCTGTGGGTCCTGAGCGATCAGAACCGTGGGAACACCTACACCCCAGGCATAGCCCACTTCGAGATACACATTGGGGTTTGCAGAGGTGAGGTCGGCGATCATTAGGGTGGCATTATTGATGCGGCGCTTGATAAGGTCAAGGATATCGCCGGTAAAAACCACCTCATCCGCCCGTTCGCACAGGTACCCCGCCTGATTGACGGCGTTGCGAATGCCGTAATGAAAGACATCTTCCATCTTTTTGTCGAAGGGCATGGCCACGAAGATAAGCGGTTTTTCCTCCGAGTTAATTCCTGCCTGGCTTAGGCGATCGGTTTCCAGACTTCTTGTCACCCCACGTGTGGTTGCAATCTGGACCAGCCCCCCGGGCAACAATTCCCTCAGAACCGCCTTTAATCGTTTTGCCCGTTCCTCGTGAATCTCAGCAATCGTGATCTTCTTCAGACCCGAGGGATGCAAGCCCTGCGCAATTGCATCGGCAATTCCTGCCACTTCCGCTTTGAAGGCTTCAGTTTCATCCAGCCCGTATGAAACACCATGTGATGTGAAGCAGATATGTTCGAGCCCTGGCTTTACAGTTGCCAGATGCGCCAGCGAATTAAAAGCAAAATCCCGAATCTCCTTGTAGCGGAATTTGTGCAGCACGTCGACGCCGGCGAACAAAAATCGATCTGCTCCCAGACCCACGTTGCCCGGATTTTCAACCAGGAGGAAATCGCTGGGCCGGGGTAGTTTTTTTTCTAAATGTTTGTAGGATAGCGCCAGCCTGATAAACACTGCCTCATCGACACCGTGGAGTTCCTGTGCATATTTGAGTACTAACACATCGGCCTTGATTTTTAACGCATCGGCCTGCTGGATCGAAATGTCGATTTCCATGCTTGCCTCCCATGTTGAACTATATTTTTCGATCGACAATGAACCTGGCGAGGTCTTCCAGCGCTTCTCTTTCCGGGCAGCCGGGCGCGTCGCGCAATGATTTCAGCGCGCGATGAACGGCTTGGCGGGCTTCCTCCATGGACTGTTGAATGGCGCTGCTCTCGCGGATGGCATCCACCAGGCGCTGGACGCGCTCGGTCTCTTTCCAGCCCCCTTCAGGCAGAGATAACACATCTTCGTTGGTGGGGTTGGCTTCTGCATAATAGATGGCGGGGAGCGTGACCAGGCCGTTCAGCAGATCTGATCCAATCGGTTTCCCGACTGCTGATTCTTCCCCCGTAAAATCGAGAATATCGTCCACGATCTGGAACGCCATGCCCACCTCGTAACCAAAGATTTTCATGGAAGTGCGCATCACTTCATCTTCGGTGGCGACCATCGTAGCAGCCAATGCAGCCATCTCGAATAGCGAGGCGGTCTTTGCATAGATTCGCTGGTAATAATTTCCGCGGTCGATCACGCCCCGGGCAGAAAACATCTGAGTTAGCTCGCCGTTGACGATGGTCGCCAGCGTTTCGGCAAAGAGCTTCATGAGGGGAAGGTAATCGGTCTCGGCGGCCAGCTTGGCTGCGCGGGCAAAAAGGAAATCGCCCGTCAACACGGTCGCGGCAGGCGACCAGCGCGCGTTCAGGGTCGGCATGCCCCGTCGCAGGAGTGCACCGTCAATCAGATCGTCATGGACCAGGGTCGCGGTGTGAAGCAATTCCACCGAGGCGCCGAGTGTGATCAGTTTTTCTTCCGGGGCACCCAGCATATTTCCAACGAGCAGGCCAAGGGTGGGCCGGATCCGTTTCCCTCCCGACGATAAAAGATGTGTGAGTGCCGAGCGTAAATCTGGATGATGTTCCTCTCCAGCCTGTTCCCGAATCCGCTGTTCGACAAAATGAAGTTGATCTTGTACCGATGTGAAAAAAGTGATCGAGCTCAAACTTCAGCCTCCCCAACCGAACAGTCGCGCGGCGTTGGCAGCAGTAATTTCGGCGACTTGTTCGCGGGTTGTCATGTGAATTTCTGCAATTTTATCAGCAATGTATGCAACGAAAGCAGGTTCGTTGCGCTTGCCACGATGCGGCACGGGCGTGAGAAATGGCGCGTCGGTTTCAAGCAATAATTTCGTCAACGGCAATTGTTTGATGATATTTCGTTTCTCTTCGGCGTTTTTGTATGTGACTGGCCCTGTAACGCCGATCAGGAAATTGAGAGCAATCGCCTGTTCCGCGGTTTCCAGGTTTCCATTGAAGGAGTGCAAAACGCCGGGTTTCTCGGCCAGAGGATGGTGTTCCGCCTGAAGTTTTCTACACCATTCGCTCAAGATTTCCAACAAATCGATCGACGCCTGACCGAACCAGGCATCGTTCTCTTCACGCATATGAATCACAACGGGTTTGTTGACCGATTGCGCAAATTCCAGTTGTGTCTTGAGCACGTCATGCTGAAACGCCCGTTTCTCCGCTTCTTTGACCCAGTAATAGTCAATCCCAATCTCACCGATGGCCACAACCTTCGGATGGTTTGCCATTCTCTTGGTCTCCCCAAAAGCCTCCTCGGAGAACGTTTCGAGGTCCGTCGGGTGAAAGCCGACCGCTGCGTACAGGCTGGCATGTGTCTCCGCGAGCCTGATTACCGAGAGGCTAGAGGTAGCATCCAGAGCTGGCACGAGAACATACTGAACCTCGGCTTCGAGAGCTCGTTGGATCACCGCAGGGCGGTCTTCATCGAACTTGTTGAAATCCAGGTGGCAGTGAGTATCAGTAAGCATAATCGGATCAAGATTGTGAAAATTATAACATAATAGACATAAATTATCCAAAATAAAAAGTCCTGCAAATTCGCAGGACCTGATATTGGTTTCTATGCCATGGTTATGCCGGCAATCTTCAAGCCATCCTGAAGGATATCCTTCACTTTATCCTGATGGGTAGTTTCGCAATAGACACGCATGATGGGCTCCGTGCCGCTGAAACGAATCAGCAGCCAGCCGCCGTCCTCCAGCTTGAACTGGAACCCATCGACCGTTACCAGCTCCGTAACTTTCAGACCGCCAAGCGCCTCGGGTTTTGCGCTGAGGATCAATCGCTCGCGGGATTTGCGATCGCCTGTAAAGGGCGTATCGATCCGGTCATAGAAGTGCTCGCCGACTTTTTCGAATAACATCTTGAGTAGCTCGGTCGGTTTTTTGCCGGTTTGGACCATAAAATCGAGGAAGTACAGCCCGGCCAGGATCCCATCGCGCTCGGGCACATTACCGCGGAAGGCGTAACCGCCGCTCTCCTCGCCACCGATCATCGCGTCGGTTTCAAGCATTTTCGGTGCCACGTACTTGAAGCCAACGCCTGTCTCATAAACGGGTACATCATAAAGTTTGCCCAGCTTGTTGAGCATAGTGGTCGTAGAAAGCGTCTTGACAATTGCGCCACGTTCGCCGCGGACTTCCAGCATATAAAATGCCAGCAAGGCATAGACCCTTAATTGATTAATGAACTGACCTTTCTCATCACCAATCCCGCAGCGGTCTGCATCTCCATCGGTAATAAGCAGCACGTCTGCATTGTGCTTGAGGGTAGCTTCGAGCCCTACGTCAATGTTGGGGCGGATGGGTTCTGGTCGTATCATATCGGGGAAGGATGGGTTGCGCGTGTTATGGATCTCGATCACCTGGGTTTTGCCGCCCTTGAGAAGACGTGTGAACCAACCCGCTCCGTTGCCCCACATCGCGTCGACCAGCACTGTAAATCCTGCGTCCTTGATCCGCTGAATATCTACCAGTTTTTGGAGGTTGGCAATATACGCATCGGAAGCATCGAAAACGACGATATTGCCATCGCGCATGCCATCGTCCTTGTCCATGCGTTTCACGTCCTCCACCGAGTCGGGGATCAGCGCCTCGATCCGCTTTAGCCCTTCGGGGTCGATAGCCCCGCCATTCTCATCGCGAACCTTGAACCCGTTATCGGTGGGCGGGTTGTGTGAGGCGGTGATGTTCACGGCTCCACACGCCTTTTTGTGAACCACGGCAAAGGCGATCACCGGTGTGGGTGTCGGACCGTTCGTGAGATAAACGTTGAAGCCATTCCCTGCCAGGACCTCGGCTGTCGCGGCCGCAAAATTCTCGGATGCGAAGCGCTTGTCGTGTCCGACAACCACCCATTGACCCTGTTTCCCCTGCTCAAGAAGATAGGATGCGAATCCCTGTGCTGCGCGTCGGACGTTGTCGAATGTGTAATCCTCTGCAATCTCCCCGCGCCAACCGTCCGTTCCAAATCCGATTTTATATGGCATGAAAACTCCTCCACAGAATTGATAGCAATGGCATTATAAAGTAGAACGCCGAGATTTTCAAAATCTTGGTGTCTAAAGCTACTGTCGATTACGGTGCAATAGCCGTACCCCCGGTCATCGTCGGGACACCTGTGGTCAGGTAGATCCAAATAAGCGCATTCTCCTAACTTACTGCTTGAGATTTAAGCTGTTTCTGAATCCACAACAGCCGCTGGCAACTTACCAGAGGCTGTTATCTGTTTTGATTACTTTCTTTTATCTCGTTGTTTACTTTACGATGGGATCTTTGTTTCGCAAAATGGACCGGAATTCGTGCAAAGAAACATGCACAGTAAACGTACAGACCCACGCTGGGAGATGGGGATTTCTAAATCATGGTCATGGATTGGGAACGCCGCATGATAGTAATGCTGCATAAGGAATTTCTTCTCCCGCACAGGGATGCCAGAAAATTAATGAAACAAACGTTTATTGTGAATAGAGGATGCCCCGTGGAAAGTCCTTCTGAACCTCAGATTTTCCTGGTTCACGGAACAAGCTAGAAGCACGTCACCCACGAGAAAGGAGAGTGATCTGATGAATAACCCTTATCTTCAGGAACGGCTGGTGGAATTGAAACAGCAGGAAATCCAGCGTGAAGTAGAACAGGCTCGTCTGCTCAGGGAGGCTGGGCTCGTCAGCCCAAATCCGCTGGCTCGTGCAGTGAATGCTTTGCGCAGCTTTGTAAACGTCAAGAGAAAAGCTTCTCAAGATCACACTGCGGTTGAGCAAGGGTCATATCCATCGCTCAGTGACTAAGCGCCTCGCCGGGTGATCAGGAAAGCATCTTCTCAGGGTTGATGCAGGAGGATCAGGATTTGTAACGCCGAGATTTTCAAAATCTCGGCGTTACGGGCTTCAATTTCACGGTTTTCTTTGGAACCATTGGATACGTGTTCAGTACGACGTCTGCCAGCTGCTCATCCTGGAACTCCAATCGGACAAATTGATCTTCCGGCCAATAACGCCTGAGACGGACCGCGCGATGAGCATGTCCGGAGGCAGGGATTGCAAGGAAAGGAACTAATGCCAATGAAACGATTGTCCAGAAGCTGAGCACGGTGCCAAGCCCCAATAGACCCGCTGCAAATAAATCGACCCTTCCTGCTCCTTCACCATATACGCGTAAAAGAACGATGATAAAAAGCCCGGCAAGAATGGCAGCTATGATTCCAAACGTGCGAATGCCTTTTTCCGCGATCCCGAAGAATCTCGCCCACCGAAAATGAAGGTCGCACATGGGAACATTAACCTTAACCGTATATGATTTATGTTTCCGGATGAGGCTCTTCCGCAGCTCGTAGGCTTGCGAAGCGGGCGATGGGCACACCACACAGTTCGATGGAAATCTGAGGTGTGAAAGGTGAATATCGATGGCTTTTGGCATGAGAGAGTTCTTCAGTGCTGAGAGGGGATATGAAATTCTTAAAAAGACTCCACGTGGTCAAATCGTGGAGTACAAATCTTCCATCTAGTCTTCGGCAAGCCAATTTTTGGCCGACTCAATATCGTCAAAAGACTTGAGAGGCTGTCCGGTGAGCGCCGTGAGGAGGTCGGCCAGTCTGCGCTTCATGCCGGTGACACCCAGCACAGCAGTCTTGCACACATATGCTTTTGTGGCGGCTGAGGCGGTGTTCATGGCCGGAAGCAGCTCACTGCCTACATTCGTATCCCGGAAGTCGGAGAGGACGCGCACGGAGCCTGGTGCCTGTGCCTTAACGATCTTTTGCACTTCCGCCAGTTCCGTTTTTACCACCTCAGCGTTATAAAAATTCCTGGAAAAATCCTGGTAAAAGATCTTCTTGCCTTTATGTTCGATCCAGTTGGAGCGCATAGTCAATTCTCTTACTTTCTGTTTCTTTTCTGAGCCTTGCGAGATTTTGCACTGGCAGTAACCGGGGTGCCGATCAAAACGTTTTCGATACCGGTGCCTGGCTTTCTGTTCTCTGCATAAAGCGCGATCCCGGTTGCGAGAGCGCCCACAAGCTCCCACAGTCCCACGCCAAGAAAGCGTCCGGGAGCCAAGCCAACGATCACAGCTGTCGTGAACACGACAAAGGTCACGCAGCGGAAGGGGACAGTCCACTTATAGAATGATTTCACGTTATTTAGCGCCGCCAGAACATAATAGATGCCCATGTTGAACGACGCCATGGAGGAAGCAATCATAAAGACCAATGTATAATCGCCCGGGGCACGTTCCGCCCGGTCTAGCACCGCAAAACCAAGGATGGATAAAAGCAACTCGGGGCGGAGCAAGCCTAAAAGTCCGAGAAGGAGGGCAAGGGCTCCAAATATGAACATTGTCCAGCCAGATGTGTCGCGTATTCGTAAGTTCAGTGGCATGTCATCTCCTGAGTGTGAAATTATACACATTCTATTTGAACCGGTCTCGACAAATTTGTTTGGTGCGCCTATACTGGTGACATCAATCTTCTGTGAGGCGCACATGACAAAGCATCTCGTCGTTGTAGCGGGGAATATCGGCGTAGGAAAGACTTCATTGACGGAACGTATTGGCGCACGGCTGGGATGGTGGACAGGCTATGAGTCGGTGGCGGATAACCCCTATCTCGCGGATTTCTACTCCGACATGCGCGCCTGGGCCTTCCATTTGCAGGTCTTTTTTTTGGGGCACCGGGCCGAGCAATACCTGGAAGCTGCCCGCGATCAGCGGTCGGCCATCCTGGACAGAAGTATTTATGAGGATTGCTACATTTTTGCGCGCGCCCTGTATCACATGGGCAATGTTTCGGAACGTGATTATCTTGCCTATCGCCGACTGTTCGAGCTGGTCGTCGGAAGCACACCCCGGCCTAACCTGCTCATTTATCTTAAGGCCCCTGTTACTGTTTTAATGGACCGTATTCGCCGCCGCGCCCGGAACATAGAAACCGGGATCACGCCCGAATATTTGAGTCTTCTCGATTCGTTCTATGACGAGTGGCTTGGCGCATTCGACCTGTGTCCCGTTCTTACGATCAGCACAGATGACCTGGACTACGTCCACCAGCAAAAACATCTGGACACGGTCATCGAGCGTATTCAGGAAAAATTGGCAGGCAAGGAAGTTATGGAGTTCTAGAAGTATCCTGAATGGCGTGGTTCGCCTGTTACCCATAACCTATCCTTCCGGCTAGGCCGCAGACTCCCCTCTGGTGGGGGGAGGTATTCCATCAACCACTTTAAAATGAAATAGTTGCAGCATCTCCTTCTTCGAAGAGGAGATGCGATTCGCTCTGAGGAGTCTTCTATGGATGTTGTCGATCAAAGCCGGCTCCGGTCCTGGACCAAGCCTGCCAGGCCCACCCGCCTGCAGCAGGAAGCCCGCATCGGCTTGCTGTTCCTCTCTCCGTGGCTCATTGGCTTTGTCTTGTTGAAGGCCTTGCCGATCCTTGCCGCGTTCGTGTTCTCCCTGACGGATTTCCGCATGCTTGCGCCGGAGGAGACCAAGTTCGTGGGGCTCGAAAACTATCTTCGTTTCTTTGGCGATTCGCAGGCAGGAGCAAGCCTGTTCGGGTCATTGGGTTATTTTTTCCTGACCGTGCCCCTTGAGATGGTGGTCGCTCTAGGACTGGCGGCCATTTTTACCAGCGAGCGACTGAAGAATAAACGCATCTCACAAACGCTGATCTTCATGACCAGCATCATCCCATCCACCTCCATCTTCTTTATATTCCTCGGCTCACTGGATTATGCGGATCGGTTGTTTTTTACACCGATGAACCTGCCTCCCATTCAGGGATTCGGTCTGCTTCTGCCCTTCATGGCATTGTGGAGTATTGGCCCCGGGTTCCTGATCATCTACAGCGCCATGGAAAGTGTGCCGAACGAGATTTACGAAGCCGCCCGCGTGGATGGGGCCGGTCCGTTTGCACGTTTTGCGTACATCACCCTGCCCATGATCTCACCGGCGATCTTCTTTACACTCGTGATCAATCTGACCGGCGCCTTCGGAGGGGCAGTGCTTCTGGATCGCGGTTACATCCTGAGTTTCAGCCTCTCACCCATGGAGAGCTACATCAATAACACTATGTTCAGTGAGGCCGATCTGGGCTATGCCAGCGCTTTGGCCTGGGTGACCTTCGGTGTCATGATGACGATCACCATCTTCTTATTCCGCTCGGCAAAGCGGTGGGTCTATTTCCCTGAACAGGACGAAGAAAATGATATTTAGACGCAGAACCCGTAAAAGTGACGCTTCGCGTCTGACGCAACGTCTGTGGGATTTTACAGGGACAGCCATGCTGAACCTGTTTGTGTTCCTGTTCCTCGTGGTCTACCTTTCCCCGCTGCCATTCATGGTGATCGCTTCTCTGACGCCGCGCGACCAGTTCCTGGATGCGCGTGCGCCCATTTTGCCCTCGGAGCGCGTCAAGTTCAATTATGAGGGCAAGGATTTGATCGTTTACAAGGTTCCCATGGAAGATGGTAGCAGGCATCTGGCCCTCTACAAGCCGGGCCGTACATCCAGCCAGTTTATCGATCCCGAAAAGCCATCTGCGGGCCCCATCGAGTGGAAAGGTAACTGGCGGACGCTCAGGGCTGTCTATCAATTCAAGCCCACCCTGGAAAACTATGAGAATTTCTTGAGCATCGCAAAAATACCGCTCTACTTTAAGAACACGCTGATCGTTGCGTTTATTACGGAGGTGGGTGTCCTGTGCTCGTCGATCGCGGTGGCGTATGGCTTTTCACGTTTCCGCATTCCTGGTATCAAGTACATCTTCTTCCTGCTTATCGCCACGATCATGATCCCCAGCAATATCACATTGGTGCCAACCTATTATCTTTTCAGCGGGCACGTGCTGGACTGGATCGGAACCTGGCTGCCCTTAATCATCCCGCATTTCTTTGGGAGCGCCATCTTGATCTTTTTGCTGCGGCAGAACTTCAAGAGCATCCCGCGCGACCTGGATGAAGCCGCTATGCTCGATGGGGCGGGACCCTTGCGAATTCTGATCTCGGTCATTCTGCCGCAGTCTATTCCTGTCGTCACCACTGTTGCTCTTCTTCACTTCTTCTATATCTGGAATGAGACGCGCCTTTCGAGTTTGTATCTCGGTATCGCGCCGAACTTACAGATGGTTTCATTTGCCGTGCAGCGAAACCAGACCTACTTCTTCACGCCTGAAGCGCTCATGGTCGGCGCGCTGATGGTCATGGTTGTGCCTGTCATCGTTCTATTCCTCTCGCAGCGCTTCTTCATGCGAGACATGATTGTCACGCAGATCGAGAAATAAAGTATGAAATCCACTCGCGTCATCGTTCTCCTATGGCTGGCCTGGGCGATCATTGTGATCGGGTTCCAGTCCCTGGCAACCGCGCGCATTGTGCCGGTCTATCCGGATGGTGCCCAGGAATGGACAGAAGAATTTACTTATGAAGGTTATCAGGAAGGGCGTGTCTTTTTGCTCGAGCCGTTTATGAACAATCAGGTGGCCTGGGATTCGGAATATTACCTGGCCATCGCCATTGGCGGATATGATGATCCCCGGGCTCCGCATCTCACGCCGCTGGGTGTTCAGGTATCCGTTGTAGATCATATGGTTTCGCAGTCAGGCTCAAGCTTCAATGAGAGTATTGCTCTGAGTTACGCGTTTTTCCCGTTCTATCCGATGATGATCCGGGTCTTTTCGTACCCGCTTCAGATCTTCGGATTGAATGAAATAGCCACGGCAACACTTGCAGGTGTGATCGTCTCGGCGCTTGGCGCGCTGCTGGGGATGCTGGCGCTTTACGATTTAACGCGCGAGAGCCTGGGGAAGGATGGAGCGCTGCGGGCTGCCTTTTATCTGATCATTTTTCCAACCGGCTTTTTCCTGGTCCAGGTCTATACGGAGGGTTTGTTTGTTGGGCTGGCGTTTGCCTGTCTGGCAATGCTGCGGCGCAAACAATGGCTGATTGCTGCATTACTGGGTGTCGCCGCCACGATGACCCGCGCCGTGGGCATTGCGCTGATCATCCCCATGGTCGTGACCTGGCTTCGCACCGGCGAGTGGATCGATCTCGACCTGGAATGGCGACAGATCTATCATGAAGGCATCCCTCTTCGCCCGCTGGCGCGTGCCCTGTTGGCTCTCTCACCGCTCATCGCGTTCGTGATCTGGAAGTTTTCGTATCTGGGGCTGGCATTTGATTACATTGAGTCCAGCTATTTTGGGCGTGGCTTCCTGCAGTTTGGGTATGCATTTTACGTGTGGGCAGAGGCGTTCCAATCCATGCTGGCCGGGACAAACCTTCAGCACTCCGCCTATTACTTCACCGAATTCCTGGGGCTTGCCATCGGCATCGTTGCCTGCATTGCAACGTTCAAGACCCATCCTGAAATTGCCTGGTTCAGCCTCACAGTCCTGCTGATCTCATGGGGCAGCGGACCGGCGCAGGGAATCCATCGCTACATTCTGGGTGCACCGGCCGTGTTCATTACACTGTCGCGCTGGGGGGAGCATCCCGTTTTCGACCGTGCCTGGACGATGCTAAGTATTCTTCTGATGGGTTTGCTTGCAATGTTATTTGCATTTAATATGTGGGTCGCGTAAAAAGCCCTCTATTCGTGTAAAATAGGTCTACAGACAGTTTTATTCAAGACCAATTTATAGAGAGACAATGCCTGTAAACCTGCTTGCGCGGATTCCATTCTTTACTGCACTCCCACCCGATGAGCTTGACCGTCTGGTGGCGGAGCTGGATACTGTCAATTTGAATTCGGGGGATATTCTCTTTCGGGAGGGCGATCCGGGGGAACACCTGTATGTGGTGGTCAATGGTGAGCTTGAAATTCTCATGGCGCCAGATACAGACAATGAGTTGATTCTCAATATTCTCCATGAGGGGGAGTACCTGGGCGAGATGAGTCTCATCCAGCCGGGTGGACTCCGCACAGCGAGCGCGCGGGCGCGGGGAAATGTGATTTTGTTGAGCATGAACCGGCAGCAGTTCACAGAGCTCGTGGAGCATCACCCCGAGCTTTCCACTGCCATGGTGAATGTGCTCAGCCAACGCCTGGACAATACCAATATCTCGACCTTCCGCGATCTCACGGAAAAGAATCGTCAGCTGCAGCGAGCCTTTGACGAATTGAAGGCCGCCCAGGAGCAGTTGATCGAAAAAGAGCGCCTCGAGCGGGAACTGAAGGTTGCCGCCGATATTCAGATGTCGATCCTGCCCGATGTGTTGCCGATCCACGCCCAGTTTGATTTCGGTGGGCGCATTCTTCCGGCCCGGCAGGTAGGCGGCGATTTTTACGATATATTCTTCCTCGACAAAGACAAAATCGGTGTGTTGATCGGTGACGTCGCGGATAAAGGCGTTCCATCCGCTATCTTTATGGCGCGAGCCCACGCACTGATCATTGCAGAAGCGCACAGTGATACGTCACCGGGCGATGTGCTGCGGATGGCCAACCGGCACATTACCCGGCTGGAGAAATCGACTCAGTTTGTGACCGCTCTGTATGGGGTCTTGAATACACAGACCGGCGAATTCTCTTATGCACGCGCAGGTCATGAGCCACCTCTGTTGCTGCACGACCATGGCGATGTACATCGCCTGCCTCACAAGCCTGGCATGGCACTGGGATTATGGGAGAACATCGCCCTGGATGAGTACAGCCTATTCCTTCCAAAAAACTCCTTACTGGTGTTGTTCACCGACGGCATGACGGATTGTCGCAACCCCAGAGGCGAACCATTTGGGCTTGAGCGGGTCAAGCAGACCATGACCGGTTTAGAAAACACAAACGCTCAGGCAAGCTGCGATCAATTATTCGATACGCTCATGATGTATCAGAGCGGTTCCAAGCAGGATGATGATGTGACGCTGGTCGCTATCCACGCGAACTAGAAAAGACCGAGTTTCGGAACTCGGTCTTTTTTTGTATCGCGACACTATGGTATCGCGATACAGTCATCTCATGCCTTATCCAACGCCTGCTTAATATCATCCACCAGATCATTCTTGTTTTCAATCCCTACGGATAACCTGACAAGACCCGGGTCTACATCCAGTTGCGAGCCGGCAACAGACAAGTGAGTCATCGCCGCGGGGACCTCGATCAGGGACTCTACACCGCCCAGTGACTCCGCCAAAGTGAAGATCTTCGTGCCCTCCGCCACACGGATCGCCGCATCGCGCCCGCCTTTCATAATGAATGAGATCATCCCCCCTCCATTTTTCATCTGCTGCCTGGCAATCTTATGCTGCGGGTGGGAGGAATGAAATGGATAAATGAACCGTTCCACCTTAGGATGTTCCTCGAGCAGCTCGATGAGCGCCATGGCGTTCTCGGCGTGACGGTCCATGCGAATGGGCAGGGTCTTGATGCCACGCAGGACGAGGAAACAATCCATCGGTCCCGGCACCGCGCCGACCGCGTTTTGCAGAAAGGCAAGCTTCTCCGCCAGTTCTTTGTCCTTCACAATCACCGCGCCGCCGACCACATCCGAGTGCCCGCCGAGGTATTTGGTCATGGAGTGCACAACGATATCCGCGCCGAGTTCCAGCGGGCGCTGAAGATAGGGCGTAGCAAAAGTATTATCGACAACAAGCAGCGGCTTGTTTTCATGCGCGTGGACGATTTCGGCTACTGCCCGCAGGTCCGTGATGCGAAGGAACGGATTGGTGGGAGTCTCGAGCCAGACGAGCCGTGTGGACGGTGTCATGGCCTCGGCCACAGATTCTGGGTCGGTCGTGTCAGCAAACGTAAAGTCCAGTTTGAAGCGGCGGAGCACCTTGTCGAATAAGCGGAACGTGCCGCCGTACACATCATTGCCCGCCAGCACATGGTCATCCGAGTTGAGAAGACGCAAAACCGTATCCGTTGCCGCCAATCCCGAGGCGAAGGCCAGCCCGTACTCTCCACCTTCGAGCGCGGCAAGGCAGTCCTGCAGGGCCTTACGCGTGGGGTTTTGGGTGCGCGAATATTCATATCCCTGCCGCGGCTTGGCAACGCCGTCCTGCATGTACGTGGATGTGAGATACACCGGCGTCATCACCGCGCCGTTGTTCGGGTCGGGCTCCTGCCCGGCGTGGATTGCAAGCGTTTCGAATTTCATTCACTCTCCTGTAATTTTTAAGTGGGCTGTGTTGTCTGTTTATGTAAATCATTATACGAGGAAACATGCCGAAAACAATATTAGCAGTCCTTGCCCACCCCGATGACGAATCCTTTGGTCTGGGCGGCACACTGGCGCTGTACGCGCAAAAGGGATATGATACGTACCTGGTCTGCGCGACCCGCGGGGAAGCAGGCACCGTGGATGCGGAACATCTCAATGGCTTCAAAGATACCGCGGAACTTCGCACGGCCGAGCTTGAGCGCGCGGCGAAGATCCTGGGATTGAAAAAGGTCTTCTATCTTGGCTACCGCGATTCGGGCATGCCGGGCACAGAGGATAATAACCATCCCGATGCGCAGATCAATCATCCGATCGAAGAGGTGGCGGGCCGCGTTGTTAACTATATCCGTGAGCTCAAACCAGACGTTGTGATCACCTTCGATCCGATCGGTGGATACAGACACCCTGACCATATCCATATACACAAAGCCACAGTGCTCGCCTTTGAAAAAGCGGATGACCCGTCCTTCCACCCGGAAGCCGGGGCGCCGTTTAAGCCGCGTGCGCTCTACTATCAGGTCTTTCCGCGCTGGTTCCTGAAATGGATGACGCGCCTGATGCCGCTCACCGGAAAGGACCCCACCAAGTGGGGGCGCAATGGCGACATCAACTTGAAGGAGCTTGCGGAGGTGGAGTTCCCTGTTCACGTTCGTCTGGATATTCGCTCGGTGGCAGAGATCAAGCGTCAGGCAGGTGCGCAGCATGCCTCGCAGGGTGGGGTGGGCATGCGCCGCGGGTTGATGGGCTTTATCACGCGTGTATTCGGTGAAAGAGAGGATTACATGCGTGCCTATCCCCCCGTGGAAAATGGACGCTATAAGTCCAGGCGTGATCTGTTTTTCGAATAAACAAAAGAGGAAGGCTTGACGAAGCAGAATCATCTCCTGCAAGGACCGCACCAGGGCCAGCCCATTCGAATGGCTGGCGAACCCATCAGCCGCGCTCGTGCCGCGATGCTGCTCGTGCATGGACGCGGCGCCAGCGCAGATAATATCTTGTCCCTGGCGGACGAGTTTGCTCAGCCAGGGTTTGCCTATCTCGCCCCGCAAGCGGCCGGGAATACCTGGTATCCGAATCGCTTTCTTGTACCACCCGTAGAAAATGAGCCGTGGCTTTCTTCTGGGCTGGCGTTTATAGCGGATGTGCTTGCCGAGATCGTCAATGCCGGAATTCCTCAGGAGCGCATCATACTGCTGGGCTTCTCACAGGGCGCCTGCCTCACGCTTGAATTTGCTGCTCGCAACGCCCGTCGTTACGGCGGTGTTGTGGGACTCAGCGGTGCCTTGATCGGTCCTGAAGATACGCCGCGCGATGATGCAGGCTCGCTGGCAGGCACACCTGTCTTCCTTGGGTGCAGTGATGTCGACTTCCACGTTCCCAAAGAGTATGTTGAGCAGACCGCTGACGTTTTGAGCCGGCTGGGCGGTGAGGTGACAAAACGTTTTTATCCAAACATGGGTCATACCGTTAACCAGGATGAAGTCGATTTCGTACGCGACATGATGCAGCATCTACTTGCCTGATGGCTCTACAGTGCAGTTCTTTAGAGGGGGCTGAAATCGTAGAAAGAATGTTCTATAATTAAATCACCGATACCCAACGTTCAGAAGAGGAGAATGACATATCCAGACATTGCAGACGAAACACCACTGCTAGGAGGACAAAAAAACCCGGTTAATTTGATCTTTTTATCCGGCGAAATTAAAACTTTGATGTTTAGGAGTTCCAGTATCCGACGTTTCTTAGCATCGGGGATATCTAAGTTATAGCCCAATGCTTCTACAATGTGTCCGGCCATTTCCTCTAACTGAATTAAATCATCCTCACTTGGTACATGGGATAAATCTTTTTGAATCCTTTCAATGTCTTCCTGCGCACCTTTAATTTGGTCATCAATCATACGCTTCTCCACCAAGTATTCGTCTTTGCTCATCCCAATGTCCGGGTCTAAGTAAACCTGTTGAAGCCTTTGGCGTTTTCCCAAAAGCTTTTCAATTCCGTTTTGTAGTGCTTCAAGGTGTTTGATATTGCGTAGCTCCTTTTCCTTTTCGCTTTGGATCATCTTTTTATAACCGCGGCGGAGTGATTGAGGGTCAAGTAGTATCTCAACCACTGCACTCCAAACAATAGGGTGGAGTTGGTCGGTAGTGATCCACCGGTTACAACAATGTCCGTGACTTGCCCTATGTCTGTAGCCTTGATGAGTTGAATTTGTGGCGGCGGAATACGCATGATTACATTCCGAACACCAAACCATGCCGGAAAGTAAAAAGAATCTTTTCGGGCGTTTTCTTAATTGGGCTTTATTCTCTTTGAGCCTATCCCGCGCCGCTTCAAAGATTTCCGTGGGGATTATGGCCGGTACTTCAATTTTGATCCACTCCGACTTGTCCCTAAATACCTGCATTTTATTTTTCAGGTTAACTTTTTTGTTGTAGTAAACATAACCTACATAAGCGGTGTTTTTTAGAAGTTGGGCAACCATTGAGCGTTCCCAGGTAGGGTTTCCGGTGCGCGTTTGAATCCCCCGTTCCTCAAGTTCCCTAGCTATCTGATAAATGGATAGCTCGTCCTCTACATACCACTTGAAAATTTGTTGTACCCATACTGCTTCGGACTCGTAGATTTCTAGTCCCGATGGCGTGTCGCGGTTGATTTTGTAACCGTATGAAGTTTTCCCGCCAACAAACTTTCCTATCTCGGCTTTACGTTTCTTGCCGCGGTTTACACGCTCCAGACGTTTTGCGTTTTCCCACTTGGCAAAAGTTGCATCCAGGTCTTTTCTGACTTCCCCTTCCGGCGTTTCGTCGTAGTTTCCTAGGATGTATTCAACCCTTGCTCCCCTGGCATTGATCTCACGCTCAAGTACTTGTCTATGGAATGGGTCGCGGGCAAGCCTATCGATAGCGTGTACCAGTAAAACGTCAAACCCATACTTTTCACGGAATTTTAAACAGGCATCAAATCCTGGGCGGTTAAGTTCGGTGCTGGTAAAGTCGTCAACATATGCCGGAATACCGCTTTCTGCGTCTTGTCCGTCTTGAGGGTTAACAAAGCGATCTCCGACAAGCGTAAAACCACGCTCGTTGGCATACTCCATCATGGCTTTTATTTGGCTTGGAATAGAGTTGCAATACGAGGACACGTATCGGCTCGCCTACGTCCGCGGCCCTGAGGGCATTATCGTCGGGTTGAGCGAGCAGCTTAAAGAATTTGACACGAAAGAAAAATCTAAATAAAAAATTTGTTAAAATAACAATATGAGCAAAACTAAAGTTACCTCTGGAATGACCATGTCTCTTGATGGGTTTGTTGCAGGCCCCAATCAAAGTTTTGAAAAGCCATTTGGAGACAATTTCGATTCAGACTTACTGGATCGTTGGATGTTTACTGAGCCGGAAAAGCATAAACATAAAAAGAAATAGACGCTATTCTTGATGCAGGTTCGTTCATTATGGGTAGCAATATGTTTGGACCTGAAGACAGGAGAGACAATCCGGAATGGAAGGGCTGGTGGGGTGATAATCCCCCGTATCACGCTCCGGTTTTCGTCCTCTCCCACAAGGAGCGAGAACCGATAGAAATGGAGGGCGGACCGACATTTTTCTTTGTTACTGACGGCATTGAATCGGCGCTTTCAAAGGCAAAAGAAGCGGCAGGAGATCGAAATGTAAAGATCATGGGAGGTGCGAATACTGTCAATCAGTATTTAGCGGCTGGGCTGATTGATGAACTGTGGCTACATATCGCGCCCGTGACCGTAGGGGCAGGCGCTCGACTTTTTGAGGGAGTGCCCAATCTCAATCTCGAACCTATCGAAGTGGGTGGAACCGGCATGGTTACGCATATTCGATACAACGTTTTAAAATAGAATCTGCCACCAGGAAAAACTTCACTGGAGGATTTGTTAATATGGCAAACGTGATGATTCATGCAACGGTGACACTGGATGGGTTCATGGCGGATCCGCAGGGCGGCGTGGATTGGATGTTTGATTTTGCGTCTGCAGATGCAGATGGGACGTTAGTCAACAAAGTCATGGAGGAAATAGGCGCCATCATCGGCGGAGCAAACAAAACCCAGACGATTGAGGAGGGGGAAGCGCCTTACGGTGGCATGTTGAAGGTTCCGGTCTACCTGATGACTCATCGTGCTCATGAACCAATCGAAAAAGATGGT
>DATHTL010000151.1:0-28934 GCA_035463255.1 Anaerolineales bacterium
GGTATCGAAAATGACGTTGGTAAAGATCGGCACGATCTCTTTGAAGCCGGCAGCCTTTTGCAGAAAGGACACACCCAGACCCTACATGCCAGACCAGAACTTGATACCGGCCATGCTGAAGTCGCCCTGGAAGCGTTTGGCAAGATAGGCGTCCAGCTTCGCATTCTGCCCGTCATTCAACTCAAATTCATCCGGGATGTGAATCGGGTAAGCTGTCGCTTCGCCTTCCGTGAAGAAAGCGGAGGCAGGCTGCAGCCCCACCTCATGCGTGATCACGCGGATGCCGCGTCTCTGGGCGATATAACGTGCGGTCGCCTCAGGGTAGAACTGCCCGTTGAATACGACCACCGCCCGCGGCTGAGTGTGATCGAGGAAGTCGGAGAACTTCTGCGCAATATTCCAGGCGGACAGAATGTATTCACGCAAAAGATAACGCGTCGGCTCGTCGTCCTTCAAATGGTGGATGCGCAGAATCCAGCGCAGGCCGGGCAGGCATAAGGCGCCGAGCGGGATCCCCTGCCACTCAAAGGTCATCAGGGATGACAGCGGAAGCCGTTCAATAGCCACAGCCAATTGCGCATCGCGATGTTCATCAAACCAGTTCACGTGTGACCTTTGACCTTCAACCTTCGACGTTAAACCCGCATATAAAGTTTTCGATTGATAAATACACGACCTGCACGGCGGCGCTTTGCGTACATTATCACGGTTCGTCCCCAGCACACAGTGACTCATTCCCGAATGGCAAGCGAAGTAAGCAATCGGAATTCCCCGCAAGCGCAGCGCCCAGGAGGATAACAAATGAAAGCCGCTGTTCCACGAGAGATCATCGATGCCTGTGGAGGCCTTGAAGAATACAATAGGCGCTCCCTGCGCGGGAGGCGATTGGCGGGCGACACGTTTCGCAACGCGTGCAATCTTAAGGTTATTCACACGGCGGATAAGTCCGCGTTTGATGCGTTGAGTGAAAAATTCAGAAAGTGGAGGCATGGATGTTGATTTTCGATTCGTATTCCGCTATTATACGGTAACAAGCCATGAACCGGATTGACCGCCTGTTTGCCATCCTGTTGACCTTACAGCACCGGCGCCGCGTGCGTGCGTTGGATCTGGCAGAACAATTTGAAGTCAGTAAGCGCACGATCTACAGGGATATGTCTGCATTGAACCAGATGGGCATTCCGATCGCGGCAATGCCCGGTGAGGGCTTTGAACTGGTGGAGGGATACTACATCCCGCCGTTGATGTTCACGGAGAATGAAGCCGTAGCTTTGATCCTGGGCTCTCGTCTGCTGACGCAACAGGCGGCTGGTTCGCTGACCAAGGGCGCGGATCAGGCTCTGGCCAAGATCACGGTCGCGTTGCCCGAGCAGCTCCGGGCGCGGGCCGAAGCGCTGACGAACATCATCAGTTTTATTACACCCGATGAGAAGTTCAATCTCGACGATCCACAGTTACTAACGTTGCAAAAATCTATACAGCAAAAACGCGTGATCCACATCCGCTACCATGCCTATCAAAAGGACGAGGTTACTGAGCGGGATGTAGAACCGCATCAGTTGTTTTACTCGGACGGCGTCTGGTATCTGGAAGGCTACTGCCGCTGGAGAAAGGATATACGGGCTTTTCGCCTCTCGCGCATAGAAAAGTTATCAGCGCGAAGTGAAACGTTCTCGAAACGACGCGCCGGCAAACCGCAAAACGCGAAAACCATTGAGATCAAAATCCGCTTCAAGCCAGAGGCTGTGCGCTGGGTGCGCGAGCGACAACATTATGGATTTCACAGAGAGGAACCCGCAACCGCAACAGGCATAACGATGATCTACCGCGTCCATGATGCCTCCGAGATCGTGCCGTGGATCCTCAGCTGGGGCGCGGCGGCAGAAGTGCTTTCGCCGCGAGAGCTCCGGAAAAGCCTGCGAGAAACCGCCCGAAGGCTGGCAGACTTGTTGACATAGGGTTGTCACACCAGTCTCGTAAAATGCGGGGAAACATTAAGAAAGGAAGTCAGAATGAACAGCACGAAAAACCGTATCATTGAATTTGCGCCCTTCAAACTCGCCGAGGGCGTGGACGAAGCCAAACTGCTTGCCGCCTCGGATGCTTTACAGGCAGAATTCCTCAGCCAGCAAAAAGGCTTCATCAAGCGCGATCTGGTCAAAAATGGGAACGGCAAGTGGGCAGACATCGCCTACTGGGAGAGTAGAGAAAGCGTAGAGCAAGCCATGCAGAAGGCGCCCACAAACCCGGCCGCCATCCGGTATTTCCAGTTGATGGTCAGCACCGAGAGTAACGACGCATCTGTGGACGTCATGCTGCTGCACATTGCAAAATCGTACTCGTAACGACAAGCGGATTCCTGTTTATAGGTAAAACGCATGGAACAAAATTTTCAAGTCAGGGATGTCTTCAACGAAAAGGTGGTGAACCAGCTCGCTGCCAATCTCGCGCGGGTCTGGCCCGAATTTGACGCCGACGGATTCAGCCACTCCATTAATACCAGGATCAAATCCCTGACGTTCAGCGAACGAGCCGCGTTGATCCGAGACTCCCTTTGGGAGTATCTCCCCAGGGATTATCCGCGTGCGCTCCAGATCATTCTGGATGCCCTGCCGTACGAGCTCTCGGACTGCGAATTTACTGGCTACGACAACTTCATCATCCTGCCGCAAAATGAATTTGTGGCGAAATATGGGCTGGAGCATTACGACCTCTCGATGCAGGCACTGTATCAAATGACGAAGCGCTTCTCGGCGGAGGGAGCGATCCGGGCGTTTATATTGAAATATCCAGCACAGACACTGGCCATTCTCTCGGGCTGGGCGGAGGATGAACACTGCCATGTCCGGCGCCTAGTCTCCGAGGGGACGCGCCCGCGTCTTCCGTGGACCGTACAGTTGAAACCGTTCATCGAGGACCCGCGTCCCGTGCTGGCGCTGCTCGACAAACTCAAAAGAGATCCCACGTTGATGGTACGCCGCTCGGTCGCCAACAATCTCAATGACATCGCCAAAGACAACCCGGACCTTGTCGTCAGAACCCTACGCAAGTGGAAAGCGATTGAGGAGGAAGGAACACAATGGTTAATCCGTCACGCGGCGCGCACGCTGGTCAAACAGGGAAACAAGGATGTTCTTGCCGTTCTGGGGTATGACCCGAAAGTTGAAGTCAAGATTTCCAAGCTCCAGCTTGACAAGTCTGTGCTGAAGATGGGTGATGATCTTAACTTTTCATTCGAGGTCAAATCAACATCCAGGCAAAAGCAAAATCTGGTGATCGATTACGTCATCCATCATGTGAAGGCAAACGGCAGGCTCACACCAAAGGTATTCAAGCTCACCCAAAAGACGCTGAAAGCAGAAGAGACTCTCCGCATCTCAAAAAAGCATTCCTTCCGCCTGATCAGCACGCGTAAATATTATGCGGGCAAACACGCTTTGGAGATTCAAATCAATGGTGTGAAGTATGGGAACGTGGAGTTTGAGTTGAGGTGAGACAGCTGTGCATCGGTCTTCCTCATCTTGGAGTTGGGACAGGCGTAGGCGCCGCCCACATCCCGCGCCCGGATTCCACGGCGGTCCGCTCGGCGGCTCTGAACACGTCGGCACAAGCGACATCTGGCGGGGTATCTAGGGCCATTCCCAGCCCCTCTTGAAGTAACTGAAGATTTACGAAGGTATCTCCGACCAGCACATAACGCAATAAGCGACCGTTTGCATCTTTGTCCACGTGATCTGCGATCAGAGTGACATCTTTGCGGAACACGAGCTCTGAGGTCTTAAGATAAGTCTGGAAGGCATTCCGATCGTCTTGCGGCACGTCCACCCCGATAAAGCGCACCACATAGACCAAACCGTCTATCAAAACCTTCACCGTATTCCCATTCAGGATCTCCAGGACCCGCGCCGAAGCCGGTGGATTCCCCGGGATACAGGATGCGATCAACGTGGCAGTGGGTACTCCTGTGGTGGATGTGGTCGAAGGTGGCGGCATTTCGGTAGGAGACGCCTCCGTGCTTGACACAGGCGTAGACCCAGAACCGGAGCCAAGCTGGGGCGTCTGTGTAGAGGCCGAAGGGGTATTGTAAATCTTTGTATCCGTGATCCAGGTTTGGTCAAGGTATCTCATGAAGATGCTCGCCAGAGTCTTCCCCTGAATCGCCGGGGTAAAAATCACGATTGCTAGCAGCGCAATGACAACACCGGCGACAACCCTTCGGTTGAAGCCCCATTGCCTGTGAAGGCTCCGACGCTGCTCTGCTTTCTCCTTTAGCTGTTTGGCTCCATCGGGTGCAGCGGATATATCAGCGATGACGCGCGGGTTCAGGATGCGCTCAAGCGCCAGCCCCAGCATCGCAAACGCGAGACCCGTCAACAGCAGCAAAAAGATCGGCTCGAGCACCCAGAAGGGGGAACCATACAGCGCGCCTTCAGAGAGTCCTTCGTAGATGATGCGCCCCCATGTGGGATAGACAGATTGGATATTGAAAAAACCAAGTGTGGCTTCGAGAAATATGAACGTGGGGATCTGCATCACCAGGTGAGGGATCAGCACCGGCAGAATGCGCGGCACCAGATAACGGGTGATGACCCTGAAATTGCTGGCTCCATAAGACTGCGCCATCTCAATATAGGGCGCCTCCCTGGCCTGCAGAAACGCCGAACGGAACGATTTGATCGGTGCGCCGAGCGCATTAAGCACGACCACGATTCCCAGCACAATCCAGATATGTACACCGTACAGTGCATAGGCCAGCACGGCAATCGCCAGTCCAGGCAGCACCATGTTTACTTCTGTAATCCTCTGGATCAGGCTATCCAGCCAACCTCCAAACCAGACGCCCACCGCGGGCAGCAACATGGCAATCAACGCGGTGATCAGCGTTCCCATGAAACCAACCACTAATGTGAAGGGCATCCCCCAGAATAGCGGCACGATCAGATCCCGCCGCCAGTAGTCCGTGCCTGCCACGCCATACACCTGCCCCAGCAGCACCAGTTCAGATTGAATATTGCTGGCTTCCTCGAAAAACAGGCTGGTGATTTTGAGCTGGTAGGTTCCATGCTGCGGCTCCGGTTCGGTGGAACCTGCTTTTGCGAACAGCAGGGTAAAGGCAGGCGTGGGGTATTGTCCCTCCGTGACGAACCAGTTTTTCCACTCAGGATTCTCTGTCAGCAAGCGTGGGATGGAGATCGCCGATTCCATGTCGTAATTACTGTCCCCGGCTACGCCCTTGTTCTTCAGGTGGATCGTGCGCCCATCAGGTGTTGTCCATTCCACGGAGACAAATGGAAATTTTTCATCATAGACCGGATCGAGATATAGAAAGACATCGCTGGGGATTTCACTGTAGCGGTAATCGAACCGGTATGTGACCGTTTTTTGCGCCCAGCCATTTTCCAGAATCTCCGTCGTCACACTGGCATTGCTGCTGTCCTCGTTCAAGATGAGTGTGGAGAGCTGCGGGGTTGTGCGGAAAAGATTCAGCCAAGCGGGCGCGGCCGTCTGCGGACGCACGTTGCGGCCCGTCGACCTTTTCTGGCCATAGTCTGCGCCGATCTGCTCATAGGGTAGCGCGATCAGGGCATAGATAGATCCGGCGAGGAGCAATGTAATGACCACGAGACCAAAAACGGCGGAGGGGTACATCCGGAGCTGCTCAACAAACAATCGGATGGACTCACGAGACTCGCGCAGGGACTCACGCGCGCTGCGAATGAATGTGCCCCAGGAGAAGGATCGCTTCGTCGCCAGACCCGGCGCTTTTTCCTTCCTGCGCGCGAAGAAACTCATCCTCCCTTTGGAGGTTGTCTTGACCCGTCCCTTTGACTGCACCGTCTGGCTGGCCGGAATGAGATGGATGCGCGGGTCCACGATCACGTAGGCGAGATCCATCAGGAAGACGAGGAGTCCCAACAAATAGGCGAAGGTGACCACAATCTGGATGACGACCATCAGATCGCCGACCTCCATGCGCTCACCCCAGAAATTTGGCAGCACCTCGAGGTAGAGCAGACCAATGCCGGGCCACTGAAACACACGCTCCAGCGCGACGGTTAACTGCCAGAATCCGATCAGGCTGGTGGCAAAGCTGGTAATGATATAGGGGAGAGCCGGGCGCAAAATATATTGTTTTTCTAGCAGCCGCGTCTCCAGACCCTTGGCGCGCGCCAGGTCAACATAATCTTCCTCAGAGTAAATAATGAAGAACGTCCGCCACGTGTAGACCAGCTGGAATAGCAGGCTCAAGACAAGAGCGGAAACAGGCAAAATCATATGCCTGAGCAGTGCGATGACATAGGGGATGGGTTCTGTAGGTTTGTGGAAATCGAACATCCCTGCAACGGGCAACCATCGCAACTGCACCGCGAAGATGGTGAGCAATAACACGGCAAATACCCAGCTCGGCACGGAGGAGATCGGCGAGAGAACCGACATAGTCCGGTCTAGCCAGCCGCCGTAATGCCGCGCCAGGTACAGTGCAAATGGCATGCCAATCAAGAACACGAGCAGATAAGCGGTGCCCACCAGCAAAAGCGTATTGGGAAGGTATTCCAGGACGGGATTCGTGGCCGGGGCGTTACTGAGCCCCTGCGTGATGCCCAGCTGCGGTAGGTATGTTGAGTCCAGTGCCCCCCAGTTAAAGGTCAGTGCCTTATACGTCCACAGCAAATAGCGCGTCCAAAATGGCAGGTTCAGGCCCGCTTCGGCGCGTAATCTCTCCTCCAGGGCATCCAGCTCCGCCCGGATGGGAAACCCCATTGCATCGACAGGGACAAGCCCGTTGTAGGCTGCGATCCGCAGGACCAGGTCGATCTGGCTTTGCAGCCGCATTTCGAAAGGAGATGGTCCCGGCGATTCAAGACCCCCACCCGGAAAGTTCACGATCAGCATGGTAAGAAATACAACCACGATGACGGTGATCAAGATCGTGATTGCCTTGCCAGCCAGGTACCGTGCTGCGCTGAACAGGCTCCGTTTTCGCAGCGATCCGGAGGAGGCTGCCGAATTCGTCGTCACGCCACTGTGGAGGGCCGCCATCCCCCAAGTATACAGTCCCCGTTCGGCTCTGAGACCCGTCTGGAGAACGGAAGCAGCGGTTCGTTATTAATGGTTTTCAAAACCGGGATTTCGCGCTTTTGAGGTGCCCGGATGGGAGCAGCCTGGTTTGATCCAGGTGCAGATACTTTTGCACTTCAAAAAACAGTCCCGCCTTTTCAGGCGGGACTGTTCGAATTACCAGTCGTTGTCTCTTTCGTAGCCCAGTTTCACCAGCAGGTCACCTGCCACATCGTTGAACAGCTTCTTGTGCTCATCAGTGAAATACTCGTGCCACCCGCCGGTCTTCCCCGAACGGAAGGTGCGGCTCTTTTTCGGCTGGATGGCCTGAGCCAGAATGCGCAGTGATTTTTCGCGCGGCGACGGGATCTTATAGCCTGTGCTCTCGACTTCATCCAGCATGGCATCCAGTGTGGCATCCCGGTTGTTGATCAAATCCTCGAAACGGATGCACATGACGTGTGGTTGCTGCAGCCATTGGAGCACGCCTTCGTATCGCTGCCTCACACTAACCATGTAGAGCCCATCGCGGTCGATGCCCGTGATAGCTACCTTGAGCCGCTCCCCAAAATCAGGCAGGGACTTGTAATATTCATGCATCCCATGCTCTTCGTGCATGTCCGTTGCAAAAAAGATCTGCGAAACGAGCATATCACGCGGGTCGCGATAGACAAAGTAATTGACACGGTTTGGCTGACACAAAAACGCGACATTCTCAGGCGTAGCCTCCAGGTATCCCCAGCCAATCACACCCCGTGGAATCTGCTTGAGCTCGCGCAATACTTCTTCTTTCTTCTTTCGTCTCCCCTCTTTTTCAATCGTTCTCACCGGCTCCGCCTCCACATACTTATAAGGCATGATCTTCGTAAACCCCTTCAAGATCTGCACCAACAGGTGTGATCCGCTCTTCGGCTTGGAATTGCCAAACATCGGCGGCACGTCGTTGAACGACAGCCGCTTCCAACGCAGAATTGCCCGCAGAGTCTTCCCTGCAGGTCGTACAGCTCGACGGATAGTCCTCAATACTGTCATCAAAACACCAATTACGAATTACCAATTACCTAATGATGTAATTGGTAATTCGTAAGTATTTAATTAATCTTCTCCGTTCACACGGCGCAGTTTCTTCAATGAGGGCTGCTCGCTTTCGTAGACCTTCTTGACACCATCGCCAACACTTCGCTCGGTCACACGAATGTACTTGACCAGGGTCTCGAAGCCCCAGGGTTCTACCGATGCTGCCTGATCCGTGCCCCACATCGCACGATTAAGCGTCAAATGTCTCTCCACCATACATGCACCCAAAGCTACTGCAACGGCGGTGGGGACCAGTCCCACCTCGTGCCCTGAATAACCGACGGGAGTATTCGGAAACTCACGACGGAGCGTTTCCACCATCTTGAGATTCAATTCCTCGGGCTCGCACGGATAGGTACTGGTGCAATGCATCAACACCAGGTTCTCTCCACCCGCGATCTCTACAGCCTTACGGATCTGTTCCATCGTGGACATGCCCGTCGACAAAACGAGCGGTTTACCGGTGACGCGTGCCTTGCGGATCAGGCCATAGTCCGTAAGAGAAGCGGAGGGAATTTTATAGGCTGGGGTATCGAACTTTTCCATGAATTCCACGGACGGTTGGTCCCATACAGAGACCAGCCAGGTGATGCCTTTTTCCTTGCAGTAGGCTTCGATCTCACAGTATTGCTCTTCACTGAATTCCACTCTGTAGCGATAGTCCAGATAGGTGATGTAGCCCCAGGGAGTTTCACGCATCTGGGTCTGTTGATCGCGAGGCGTGGCAATCTCAGGCGTGCGCTTCTGGAATTTGACCGCGTCCACGCCGGCGTGCACGGCTGCATCGATCATCTGCTTGGCAATACCGAGATCGCCGTTGTGATTGATGCCAATCTCTGCGATCACATAAGCAGGATGGCCATCACCCACCAGGCGGTTTCCAATTTTTATTTCACGAGTCATGTAGGTTCTCCAATTCTGTATTCAACAATGATTTAACTATGGCAGTGAAAAATCCGTCACCTCAGTAAAGTCAAACGGGTACCCCCAGGGGGAATAATAATGCCGGTCAGGGAGAAGTGCATAGTCCTGAGCAAAGAACTGATTGAGCACCACGCGAAATGAATTGACCGGCGATATGGATGGATATAACTCTCCGTAATCCTGACCGGGGAAATAATAGGCATTCAAAATCCCGAACCGCTCCGCTGGCAGTGTCTTTTCCAGTGAGCCATAATGCATATGCGCGCCCGGTCCGTGGTCACCTTGAAGGATAATAATGGGTGGGACATCTGAATTGGCCAGAATTGCATCCACAACTTCCAGTACACGTGTATTTATATATTGAAGCTGGTTGCGATAGCCAACGATATAAGCTTTTCGGGAATGACTTTTCACAAAGTGATTCGCATCCGCCAGTTTGAAGGGCTCGTTAGGAGAGAGAATCATGCCATTCTCATCAAAGACAAATGGAGGGTGAGGTGCAATGATGTGAGCATAGACGAAGTAATTGCCGTCCATCGCGGGAACATCCTGCATCCGGTCAAATGTGGACAGAATTTCGGTCCGATGCGTATCGTAAGGCATCTGGATCAACACTTTGTTAAGCCCCGGAACATGCGACAAGACGCGCGCCATGGTATGGTCGATGACGAGACTTTCGAAGGCTGTGATCGGGTATGTCAGATCGTTGCCGGTGTCGTCGTAATAGATCTCTGCGCTCGGGACCGTTGCCTTATACTGGTTCCGGAAGGAAATAAGCTGATAGCCATTTTGTGCCAGTGTATTTCGTACCTTGTTTGTCTGCAGGATCTCGACCAAGTCTGCCCGGCTTTCAATGGGCAGTCCCTCAACTGTTAAAGAGTGGATGTAATCCATGTTCAGCGAAGAGCTGATGGACAGCATTGTTTGAACATAATTACTGGAAGCCTCGCTTGCCACATAGAACCCTCGGCTTTCCAGTTGCTGCAAGAACTGAGAGTTATCGAACTCATATAGGGTTCGCAGAATATCTTCCCTCCCGTAGCCATCCAGGACGATGTAGTAGATATCCGGTTGGGCACCCTGTACCTCTGCCACGGCCATTGGTGAGGGATCCTTTTGATCTAAGGCAATGCCGTTTTCACGGAGGTAATTATTTACCCGAATTCCTGAGTTGATGATGAGGAGGACGCTGAGCAGGTTGAAGTACAGGTTGACCGTACCAATATTCTTGATCCGCGTCTGCACCAGCCAGAGCCAGAGCAACACACATGTCCCCACCAGAGCGAGGATCAGAAGATCGGTCCGGACGGGCCCAAGCCCAAATGTTTCCACAACCCAACCCGCCACATCCCCAAAAAGAAAGAAAAACAAGATGAATGAGGACGCCACTGAGCTGGCTTTGCGCCAGTCGCGCACCAAGAGGTATATCACGCAGAGAACAATAGCTCCAAAGAGGAGAGACACCAGAATCGAACGGAGACTTTCAGAAAAGTTCAGTTCCGCAACGTTGATCAAAAACAAATGCAGCACCGGCTGAATCGAAAGCAAAAAAGGAGCAAACACCCCTCGTTCAAAAAACCGGATCACGCGCTGCATAAATTCTTTCTGTGCTTTCTTTATACTTTTTGAGTATGCTTCTTTAGAATTAAATCACATAGTTCGCGCACTGCACCATGTCCCCCAGGTTTATTCAGCACGAAATCTGCGGCGCGGATCACTTCAGGATAGGCATCGGCGACTGCGACCGACCAACCGGCAACTTCAAAGCAGGGCAAATCGTTGATGTCATTCCCGATGTAGACGACATTCTTGGCTCTGACGTTTTTCTGCTCCAGGACATCCCGCATCACGCGCCCTTTTTCGTGGATCGCCACGCCATGAACGGCCTCCACCCCCATTTTTCTTGCGCGCGCCTCCACAACGCGGTTCACCTCTGATGAGAGCATCAGGACCTCGATCCCAATATCGCGCAGCAGCTTGACGCCGATACTGTCGCTGCGATAGGCGGCAACCGTTTCGGTGCCCTCTTGGTCCACCCAGACGCGATTGTCCGTGATGACCCCATCGAAGTCACAGATAAGTAAATCGATTTTCTCCGGCATCGGGCGTTTTGCTCTACCGGGTGTCACCATTTCCAGCCCGCTGGCTACGAGGGCTTCGTATTTTGTCCAATCGGAGAGGTTGTCAATATCTACTGTATAGCGCGGGTCTATCACCAGCGGGTAGATCACATTTCCTGTTAACGAGTTTTTTTCCTTAATAGTCGAAACACGAATGGCATCGATGTGCCCGGTCTGCCAGTAGACCGGCGGCAGGATCTGGCGCGGCGCGTTGTATGGCTCCGCGATCCCTTCCACTTTCAATAAAGGCTGCATTGGCTGACCTTCGCCAACAAACCGCCACATCTTGTGTGGGTTTTGTCCCGCAGGCACCACCCCGCGCACACAATCGGCATCGGGATGCTCCATCAAAATCTTTACAGCACTATCTACGCAGTCTTTCGGCCGGACCGGGGAGGTCGGTCGCAGCTGTATGACGATCTCCGGTTGATATCCTTCGTTTTCTTCCAGCCACTGGAGGGCATGCTCAAAAACGGGCAGATCGGTGGTGTTATCCTGGGCAAACTCAGCAGGGCGCAGAAAAGGCGTCTCCGCACCGTGCTCGCGCGCAGCAGCAGCGATCTCTCCATCGTCTGTTGAGACAATGACGCGCGTCACACAGTCCGCTTGTTTGGCGGCGGCAATGCTCCAGGCGATCAACGGATAGCCCGCAAACAGGCGGATATTCTTGCGCGGGATACCTTTGGAGCCGCCACGCGCAGGGATGAGAGCGAGGATCTCAGTCATTGTGTAAATAGATATGTAAACAGGTACACAGATAAACAGGAATTTTCACAAAAGCATGCAAACCTGTCTACTTGTTTACGTGTATATCCCTTCACCACGCTGTCCATCCGCCATCCACCACCACGTTGTTGCCGGTCATATAAGAGGAAGCATCGGAGGCAAGGAAAAGGAGCGCGCCGTTCATTTCATCTTTCTTTGCCATGCGCCCCAGGATAGTCTTGGCAGAATAATTATTCACAAAATATTCTTCATGGTTGTTGAACACACCGCCGGGCGTCAGGGCATTGACACGGATTTCCGTCCCGGCGTAATAGGCGGCGAGATATTTGGTAAAGCCCATGACGCCTGCCTTGGTCACCGTGTAATAGACCGGCTTGAACGCCACGCGTTTCCCTTCTTTGACATAGATTCGCTGATCCGGACCGTTCAATCCATAGGTCGAACAGATGTTGATGATGCTTCCCTTTTTTCCCTGTGCAATCATTGGTTTGACACAGGCCTGGGTCATCAGGAACATTCCGGTCAGATTGACGTTCAGAGCAGAGCTCCACAGATCGAGGGGATAATCTTCGAAGGCACCCGGTGTAATTCCCTTGTTCACGGCATCAGGATCGAATTTTGGGTCGAGCGCTGCGCTGTTCACCAGCACATCCAGCCGCCCGAACGCGGACAAGATGTTTTCCACCGCGGCGCTAACAGAATCCGGCTGGGTGATGTCGGTGGGGAGCGCCAGGGCCTGGTAGCCGCTGCTCGTGAGCGTATCCGCTACGGCGTGCGAAGCCGATGCGTTCAAGTCCACAACAGCCACCGCCGCGCCGGCTTCGGCCAGAGTCCTGCAAAATTCCGCGCCGAGCAATCCCACCCCGCCTGTCACAACCGCGACTCGTCCGCTTAGATCAAATTTTTCCTGAATTTTCATGTGTGCCTCTATGGTTCTGCAGTGTAAATGGAATCGCCTGCCGACTTGTGCGCGAGATATAGTCCTTCGGTGAGTTCGGGCACATCACCTGCGACGTTGTCGCCGCCGTCAAAGAGTGCGAGCACAGCCTTGCCGCTACGGATATTCATCCGCATCGAAGCCAACCCTTCTTCGAAATCTGTTCGCACCAGTGCAGCAACCGCGTCGAACCGATCGGGGAGGACATAACAGCCGCGCCCCGTGTACAGATAGACAGCGCCCGGTTCATTCGTGTAAATCATGACATCCTTTGGCAGGCCGCGCAAGTATTCCATCGCCTTCGAGTCATACCAATGGAAGGACGCGTATCCGAGTCCGCCCCTTGCCCAGGTGCTTACTGTGATCGATTGCTTGTAAATCGACAGACCCAGAACCAGGACCGTCAGCACAACGACCACGGCGCGATTTCTGTGTCGCACCCAGATCCCGGAGGCAACCAGCAGCACGAAGAGAGAGGCGAGCACAGGCGCAAGAATGCGCAGCCTGAATTTTGTTGCCGCATCGAACATGAGCATGGACGCCACAATGGAGGCGAGATAGGCGAAGATGTACAAACCCGTGGTGAACGAGATAACTTCCTTCGCTTCTTTCCCACCCTCAGCCTGGGGAGGCCTCGATAAATATTTCCAGGCCGTCACCACGACCCAGACCAGCACGATGCCCAGCACGATGGCGATCATCGCTTCGATGATGCCAGTCTGTTTGAATATCTCGCGCCGCCAGGATTCGACTGGAATGAAAAATTCCGAAAAAACGCGCAGCCCCGGGTTGATATTTTCTGAGGTGAGTGGATGCCACGCAAAGGCGCGGTTCGTGGCACTGTCAGCAATCAGAGCGTTGCGAACGGACCAACCGAGCGGCAACGGCAGCACACTTGCCAGAAAGATCGCCGCACTGACAAGTCTATCTCTCCACCCTTTGTGGAGAATCAGGAGTGCAACCAGGAATGTTGCCACCAGTGCGAGCCCGGCATAACGCGTCAGGTAAGCCATGCCCACAAATGTTCCGCAGGCAACCAGCCACCACCAGTGAGGCTGACGCTCGAAGTACAGGTCGAACATCCAGAAGGCCAGCAGCGAAAGAAAGATGAACAGCGGCTCGCTCATGGTGACAGCATGCACCTGAAACATCTCACTGTTGGTGACGAACAACGCCGCGAGCACTAGCCCTGCCGTCAGAGATGGTGTCATGCGCCAGCCGAGGATGCCCAAGAGCGCCGCGTTTGCGGCAAACAAAAAGGCATTGACCCAGCGCGCGCCGCGCAGCGGGTCAATGCCAAAAGATCCAAACAGTGCCAGAACCGATGAAAACGCCGGGGGGAAATGCGTCACCGGCTGGTTGGATGCCAGCCAGGCTTCTCGATATCCCTCTCCTGCCGCCATGCTGCGGGCGCCGGCGATATATGCAATGGAGTCATCCGAGAGTCCCAACCCATCAGGAGTTGACTTGATGATCAAAAACATCCCGGTGAGTGCGATAAGCCCGAGGGCAAGGAGTGAAGCCAGACGCGGTCGGATGGGAAACATGGATTTGTTCTCGACCCTTTATCTGATGATAAAGGGTCGAGAGGAATCAGACTTAAAGATTGTTCAGATAACCTTGCTCTTCAAGATACTTGACAATGGTTCGGGCATTCTCTTCGGGGGTCGCGCCATAGCCTCTGAGCGTGATCTCCGGGTCGATCGGCGGCTCATAGGGGTCGTCCACGCCGGTGAAGCCCATGGGCTTGCCTGCCTGCATCGCGTCGCGTGCTTTGGCGTACAAACCCTTGACGTCGCGCTCCTCACAAACTTCCACGGGGGTGTCCATGTACACGGTGATGAAGTTCTCGCCGACCATCTTGCGGGCCTCATTGCGGGTGGCGCGGTACGGGCTGATCGCCGCGCAAATCACGGCGCCGCCGGAACGCACGATTTCACCGGCTACGAAGCCGATGCGCAGGATGTTCGTATCGCGGTCTTCCTTGCTGAAGCCAAGCCCCTTGGAGAGGTGCGTGCGGACCACATCGCCGTCGAGGATGGTGATCTCACGTCCGCGCTCGAGCATGAGCGAGGTGAGCACCTGGGTGGTGGCACTCTTGCCGGAGCCGCTCAGGCCGGTGAACCAGATGCAGAAACCCTGTTTGTGGCGCGGCGGATACATCTCGCGCAGGATCTCGGCTGTCTCGGGGCGGGTGAACCACTCGGGCAGCAGTTTGCCCTTGGCGAGGTAATCGTCACGGACCTGTGTGCCGGAAATATTGAGCGTGCGTGCGCCCTGGGGAACGTCCTTGCCTTCCACGTAGCGGTCTTCATCGGGCAAATACACGAGCTCCTCGAACGGGATCATCTTGACGCAGATCTCAGACTCGTAGGTCTTCATCATTTCCTGGGCATCATATGGCCCATAGAACGGCTTGCCCGTGGAGTCTTTTCCTGGCCCCGCATGGTCTCGCCCAACAATAAAGTGATTCGCACCATGATTGCGACGGATAATGGCATGCAGTAAAGCTTCTTTTGGTCCAGCCATGCGCATGGCAAGCGGCAGCAGGCTGAGCATCGTTCTGTTCTTGTCGTAATAATTTTCAACCAATGCCTTGTAAATACGGACACGGGTATAGTGATCCACATCGCCGGGCTTGGTCATACCCACTACAGGGTGAATGATCAGTGAGCCTTGCACTTCTGCGGCCGCACGCTTGGTGAGCTCTTCATGAATGCGGTGCAGAGGATTGCGGGTCTGGAACGCGACCACGTTTTCGTGTCCCATATTCTCGAGCATCTCGCGAACCTGAGCGGGCGTGCGGCGCAGCTCGACAAAATCGTGATATTTCGGCATATTTACGACTTTGATCGGTCCTGAAATGCAAACTTTGCCCCAGCGTTCCATCTCCGAGACCATCGGGTGGCGGGCATCTGTGGAGCCATAGGCCAGCGCGGCTTCTGTATCGGCATCCCAGTGATAGACCTCGTCGAGGGTCATGATCGCGATTACATCGTTATTTGCATTGCGCAGAACGACATCTTCACCAACAGTCGGCAGCTCTTTGGGATCGGTGGTAAGGGTGATGGGGAGCGGCCAGAAGGTGCCATCGGACAGGCGCATCTCGTGCAGCACGCGCTCATAATCTGCTTTACCCATAAAGGTCGTCAGGGGTGAAAAGCCGCCCGTGGCGAGCAGTTCAAGGTCGCAAAGATTGCGCATGGTGATCTTGATCGAGGACAGTTTCGAAGCGCGGGCAAGTAATTCTTCGCGCTCCTCCGCATCCGCAATCAGATTCACCAGTTTTCCCCCATAGGGGTCGATAAGTTTTGTTCTTGACATGGTCTCTCCTTATAATAATTTCTTGGTTTTCAATAAATTCCTGGACACGAAGCGCAATTATATCCTAAAATTCAGTGAATGAATTTTGATTTTCTAATTTGTAACCTTTTTATGACAAAACAGGTCATTAATCTCAACAGGAGCTTAAACCCCTTTTCAGAACACCTTATGGAGTGGCTGTCTTTATATCTATATCATTGCGGATGAACAGCCGGAAAAACTCAGCCGACAAAATGAGGGTGTAGTGTTGCTCGAGGTACTCTTCGAGAGCAGGGATATTAAATCGTGCCATCAGTACCTGCTCCGGCTGGTAGTCTTTGATGGCGGTCAGGATATCTTCCTCGGTCAGGCTACCAGTGACCAATCGTTTGGTTGAGAACGTGGCCAGAATGGGAGGTACAGGCCGGTGCACACGGAAGGCATATATGGGCATGTCGGTTAGAATCCATTCGGTCTGATCGACATATTCGTTCATGGTTCGAAGGACTTTCAATTTTCCCGGTGTTGCTTTGATGTTGAATCCAGTGAGGCGCGGCCGGTTCATTAACTGTTTGTCGAGCACCGGAATGTAAACAGTCGAGACCCATAAGAAAGCGATCAGAGCGCCTATTCCGAGTAGAGTCCGAGGCCGAGCAATGTGAGAAAGTTTTTTCATGTCCAGCAGAGCTTGCAACCCATCGGCGGTGCCAGCAGCGGCTAGCATGGCAGCCGGGACCGTGATCAGCAGTTGGTGGTGATAAAAAACCGGTGCGTGAAAACTGAACAGGATATATGCCAAGATCGCCCAGGCCAGCGGATACAGGGTAAGCCAGTTCCGCCTGTAAAGCGAGATCAGCGCGCCAATACACCCCAACACCAGGAATGGAACAGCCTCTTGGAGACGGACATTTATGCCGTACCCCTCACCCTGCAGCCAGCCTGTGGTGGGCGCGGCTATGTGGGGAAAGATAATGGACCACACATTTTGGGGGCCTACTAGCAACAATCCGAGGACAACAGCCAGACTCGCGAAACTAATCCCCCATATCAAGGCGGGACGAAATACTCTCCAGGAGATTTTATCTTCTCTATTATGCTGAAAGGCCGCAAGAGTAATGCCAGCCAAGAAAATCGGCGAAACAAGACCGGTGAAAAGCTTTATGAGTACCGAAAGAGCCAGCATAAAACCGGATAGAACCAGCCAGATGTTGCTCCTCCTCTGATGCCAAAGAACTACGAAGAGCATAGATGTAGTTGCCAGAGCAATGGAAGGCAAACCAATCATCACCGACGTACTCAATCTTAGATACTGAGGCAGCATTAGAGCAAGAGGCAAAAACAAAGCGGCAGCCAGTTTCCCCCAGGTGATTTGTAAGAATTGAGCACAAGACCAGACCACCAGCGTGGAAAATAACAAGACCAGCAGACGAGCAGGGTTGACCTCGAAGCCCACCACTCGAAATAGCATTGCCAATAACTGATTGAACAGCGGCGGCTGGTCGCTCGACACCTCGCTATACAGAGGATAACCGAGCGCCACCAGCATCGAACGCATCAAATTCAGACCCTCATCTGAATCGTATTGAAGTTTTTCACGGAATGGAAAGTAGGCAAATGTGAGGGTAAGGAAGAGCAGGGCAACCAAAATGGGCACAAGGACTGTACCCAGAGTGTTCCACCCAATCTTATTCGTCAACGCTGTTTTCATGCGGAAAGAACCAGGGAGCCACGGATTGGAAACAGAGTTCCGGTTCCCGAGCGCTCATTATATCAGTACAACACGCCATCTTTTTTAGACATCAAAGATGATGACTATTCGAAACCAGCCAGAAAAGCCTCCGGACATGCCATGTTACAATTTATTGCTGGAGATCACGGATGTCGCGAACGCTACAGAATTTGCTCAAGAACGAAACATTCATTGCAATTTTCCTCATTTTTCTTACAACAGCAGTAACCTACGGGGTCAGTATCCCCAAGCTTGGATACTACTATGATGACTGGTATCTGTTGTGGTCCGGTCACGTGCGGGGGCCAGAGAGCATCGTCTCGCTGTTTTCTACGGATCGTCCTTTCATGGGAGTCGTGTATTCCTTTGTTTACCGTCTGTTGGGAGATACGGTCGTTAACTGGCATGTGTACGCGCTGCTCTGGCGCTTTATCGGCGGGCTGGCCTTCTTCTGGATTCTGCGCCTGATCTGGCCGGAGCAAAAATATATTACGACATTGATGGCTGTGCTTTTCGTCATCTACCCGGGCTTTCTTTCGCAGCCAAATGCCAACACCAAGCAGAATCATCTCTACGGGTTTGGCACAGCGCTTCTGTCGATCGCCCTGATGTTACAAGCATTGAGAACGAGCTCAAGGGGATTGAAAATTACTTACAGCGTTCTGTCGCTCCTCCTGACTGCCAACTATTTATGGATTTATGAATACATGATTGGCTTTGAGGGTACACGTGTCGTGTTGCTGGGATACATGCTGTTCAAAGACGGGTTCCGGCGCTTTGGTGTTTTAGTAAAAGAAACACTGAAGAGGATTTGGCCGTACTGGGTCGTCACAGCCATATTCCTCTATTGGCGTGTGTTTATATTCGAGGGGTCCAGAAATGCGACGGATGTATCCGGCCTGGCAGACAGTTATCTTACCAACTTCCGTTATATGTTCCTTCGACTGATTGCCGAGACAGGAAAAGACTTCCTCGACACGTCGATCTTTGCCTGGTTCGTGCAGCCCTACCAGTTGTTTTCGACGGCTGCCTATGCCAACCTGGCCTTTGCCTTGTTCGTAGCTGTCATTGTGGCGGGCTTGGTCTTACTCTATACATTTCTGTTCAAGAGGTGGTGGGAAGCCAGTCATCAGGAAATTGAAACCGCCCGGCTGGTGAAAGACTTCCTCTGGATCGGCGCGCTGGTCACGGTGTTCGCGATCCTGCCCGTGATCCTGTCGGAGCGGCAGGTGGAGCTATACGACGCCTATAAGAGTTATGGACTCCACCCCATCGGGGGCGTGGTCTTGTTCCTCGCCGCAGTGATCTTGATGCTCCAGCCGAACTTCCGCGGGCTGATCGTGATCGCGCTGGTGGGGATCTCTGTGGCGACCCAAGTTCTCAACGCCGACAGCTGGAAGCCGTTCTGGGAATACCAACGCCAGATGTGGTGGCAGCTTACCTGGCGCGCGCCCGATATCCAGGACGATACCCTGGTGATGACCTACAGCACCAACGGCTACAACCCTGAGCAGGACTATGAAATCTGGGGACCTATCAATTTGATCTACAACCCCGAGCCCGCAGAAACTCCCGCCATTCAGGCCGAAGTGCTGAACGACACGACAACCTATAACATTCTCAAGAAAGAAGTCATCGATAACTGGGTTCGCGACATCCGGCTTCACAGAGACTACAACAACCTGCTTCTGATCAGCATGTCGCCCCTGTCTTCTTGTCTTCACGTGATCGATGGGCATCTGCCTGTTTACTCTGAGATGGAAGCGTTGCGGACCAAACAGGTGGGGGAATACTCGCGCATCGATCGCATTATGACAACCGGAACCGCGCCTGTTCCGCCTGCCTCCATTTTCGGCGCTGAGCCTGAACGCGGCTGGTGTTACTATTATCAAAAAGCTTCGCTCGCTCGCCAAAAAGGTGACTGGGAAGAGGTCGTGAGGCTATATGAGGAAGCTGGCGAGTTAAATCTCGAGACGAACGATAAATCCGAAATCATTCCCTTCTTCGAAGCGTTTGTGAACCTGGGCCGGTATGATGACGCCCAAACTCTATATAACAAACAGATCAAAGGGAATGCGGAAGTGCGCCTGCCCCTATGCACATTTCTTGAAAGCCATATCCCCGGCTACGCGCCGGAGTTTGGCTATGACTATCAAAACATCTACCAGCTTCTTTGCCAGTCTTAAGAAGAAATAGACCTGTATCAGTCCGTCAGTTTGACGGACCGGCCAGTGTTTTGAGATTCATATGCCGCCAGCGCCAGTCGTAAAGCCATGATCCCATCTTCGAGACTGCAAACCGGTTCAGACTCCCCTCGAGCTGTTTCGATGAAATGAAGCATTTGCGCCACAAAGAGCTGGTTCCGCTCGAAGCCTTCGGGCGGGGCAAATGTTTCCACAACGGGGGCAGCCGGATTGTCTGAATAGGAACCGAAAGATGCGGGAGATTTGAAGCAGTGCAGAATCCCGTCCGCGTTGTCCCAGCGTAAGGATCCATCCGTTCCAACGATTTCCAGGCGATGCACAGGCGGGCGCTGAAAATAGTTAACATGTACGCCGCCGACCGTGCCGTTGGCAAATTTCAAACCGATCTCGGCAACATCCTCCACGTCGATCTCAAGCGGAGAGATGTGCCCATTGAACGACCACAGCGTTTCCACGTCCCCGAGCAAATAACGCAAGTAATCCAACGGATGCGTAAGCGTGACGATCACACCGCCACCCAGGTCTGCTCGGGCCGCATAACTCTGGCGATAATCCTCCCACGGATGCCACTGCGGAAGATACTCACCCCAGTGCGCATGGACCGTTAATACTTTGCCAGGTGCATTCGATTGAATCAGCTCACGCGCTTTATTAAGAGTGGGGTGATAACGGAATTGAAAACCGACCAGAATTTTGCTTCCACTTTTCTGGGCAGTCTTCTGTAAAACATCGAGTCGTTCCAATGAATGCGAAACGGGCTTTTCAAGCAGAATGTGACAGCCTGCTTCGGCTGCGGGGATAGCAACATCCAGATGCATGGAAGTAGGGTTGGCAACGATCACCGCTTCAGGATGATGTTTTTTGAGCGCTTCCCGTATATCTGTTTCCACAGGATAGGCTGTCAGTTCCTCATTTGGCAATGTTGCTTTGCGTGTGCGAAGCAAGATAATATCTTCTTCCCCCAGCGCAATTAAGTTACGAAAGTGTCGCCTTCCGATCGAGCCAAGACCTGCAATGAGAAATTTCATGTATACCTTTTCAAACACCAAGGACACAAAGGTCACGAAGTTTCCAAGCCTGACGATTTTCCTTTGAGTCCTTCGAGCCCTTTGTGTTTAAGAATTCACCAATCCAAGTTTTTCTCGTACCCCCACCTGACCAGCATCTTGCCGGCGACTTCCTTGAAGATGGCTTTATCACGCGCCGTGAAGAGTCTCTGCCAGTTCCCGGCCTGCCCCTTGGGGAGGAAGGAGGCAATATCCTCATTGCGTTTTGCCTGCCATTCTTCATCGGGGTTTGATGACATTTCCTCGATCACTGTCTTTTCTATGGATGGTCCAACCGGAACGCCAAGGAACGTCCAGAGTCTTAACACCTCGGTGAATGGATGCGCCAGCAAATCTTCGTATCGTAGACTGTGATAGTTCTCGCCAAACAACCTGCGCCCTTCGTCATCTGTTTCCTGCAAGTTGGTGACCCAGCCCTTTGCCACGCGGCGGATCACGGCTTCGGTAAAGATAGAGCGTGTACCGTTTGTAAATTGTGTCTGATCTTTACGCAATTCCTCGACGATACGCTTGTCTTCTGCTGTCAGGAACTTGGATTCCTCCACCAGATTGCGGAAGCGCTCCGAGATCAGCACATCGCGTCCGTCGCGCACGATATACACGAGTTTCGCGTCAGGATACACCGCGTGCATATCGCGGACTGCCTGACCATGGATCGTGGAGGAGGGACTCTTATCCCCAACGATTCTGGCAGAAGCCATGCCTTCCTTTGCCACGTCGCGTTCCATGATGAAGTCTGCTGCGGCGCGCAGGACCAGCGGCGAGAGGTCACGTCCCTGGTTCCAGCGGTTGGATTTGCGCGTCAGCCACTCCTCGGCCTCGGGCGTATTCACAAAGGACTTGAGCAGCGGCTGGCGTGTGAAAAAGTGCGCCTGATAATTGCAATGCACCTCCGGGTGCAGACGCGCCAGGCGCATGAGGAGCGTTGTCCCGGAGCGGGCATGACCAAAGATGAAGAACTTTTCACGGGGGAAGAACTGTTTGATCTCTGCCACTTCCTCCGCAGTGATGGCAGGGATGGGATTGCGTTTTTTCTTCTTAGAGTCGCCCTTCAGTAGGATGCGGGCGGCGGAGCGAAAACGGGAAAGCATTATCGATGCATCTCCAACTTGCTTAATCGGTTTTGAATCGCCTGCGCGAGTTGCTCCATTAACGGCTTGTCGCGTTCCGGGTCGAATTGGGGAGCGTTCGTCCAGTCACTGAACCAGATCGGTTTGCGTCGGGTCTCATCCGGCTCATGAGAATAACGCGGGATGATGTGAGCATGCAGGGCGCGGTCTGCGTTCCCCAGGATTTCGTAATTGATCAGGGCGGCGCCCGTCACTTCCAGGAGAGCATCGCCAACGATGGACATATCGCCTAGAAATGTCGCTCGCTGTTCCAGCGACAGAGCGTTCAAATCCGCTACCACCGGATCGGACAGCAGGATGGAATAACCGGGGAGTATTTGTGTATCACCCAACACTGCCCAACCAGAAGACATGCGGCAGATTACAAACGGGTTCTTGCCCTGTTGTGCTTCTTCTACACGGCGATGAATTAAAGTCGTCATAGAGATTTATCCTACCTCTTCCAGTTCAACATGACCAACCCGGCCAGGCAAACCAGAATCCCCAGAACATTTACCCAGGAGATCTTGTCTTTAAAAACGAAAATCGCCACAGGGACTAAGATCAACGATGCGACTACATTAACCAACACCGCGGCGATCCCTAGATTCCAGCCGGAACGATAGGTAAGCAAAAAGCCAAACTCGATACCAACGACCGCGATCGCTAGCCCAATACTTGCCCAGTTGAGCTGTTTGATTTCAGCCACGACGCCATTCTTCGCCGGGAAGAAAAAGAATCCGAGCAGCGTGACCACAAAAGCAACCGCATAGGTCACGAGCAGAGATACTGTGAAGTTGACATTCGACGGCGTACTTTTGGCGACAAAGTGATATAACGCGCTGGACGCGATGGCAAGGGAAATTGAGAAATAGAAGAGGAACATAGACTTATTTTTAATCATAACCTGAGCCTGTCATTGCGAGCAGGGCTACGCCCTGCTCGCAATGACATCAGCTATTTAAAAGTCTTAATATATATTCCGCCGTTCGTCTTCCAGAAGTTCCATCAGTAAATGTGATTTCGTCGTCAATAAATTTTCTGCGTTCCGCGGCGTCAAGGGATGGGTTCTTGAGATAAAGATTGAGTACATCACAAAGTTCTTTTTGATTGCTGGCTACTCGTCCTGCCCGGGACTCGCGGAATCTCTTGTGGGTTGGCCAGTTGCCAATTTTCTTCAAAGATAAGGAGAACTTCTTGGGCTTGTTCCACCCACCAGGGACATTGATCACCGCAGCGACGATCGGCGTGTCATGAACGGCAGTTTCGACCACCATGGTGGAATAGACCGTGACCAGCACATCTGAGTGCGCCATCATGGAGGATTTCTCATCCATGTCTTCGCCGCCGTAGTAACCGAGAGAGCCGCCTAACGGGACAGGCTTAACCACATGTACATGAGGATATTTTTTCTCAAGCTCGAAGATCCGCTCACGTTCCTCTGCGAAAATAATAGGCTTATCCTGAAAATGACTTGGGTGCAGGCGGATCAATAATTGTGAAGGCTCGGTCAGTGAATTGGAGGAAACCAGTTTTGTCAGCGCCTCGACGTTGGGATAATTCGGCGCAAAATGGACAAACGAACATGCGTATGAGATCAATCTGCGGTTCTGATCGAGTCCATGCAGCTTGAAATACTCTTCCTTCGATAACTGCCATTGTTTCCTGAAATAGCCATCATAGGAGGGAATGCCGCCAATGTGAACACGCTGCGGATCCCAATCAGAGCCGTAGACCAGCTCGTCTTTTTGGAGTTGAGACCAACAGGTGGCGTAATCCAGCGCCGCGCCGCGGATGGCGTAACTTGACGGGTTGTCCCAGCCGACGATGGCGGCCATGGTCGGCACGTGATGCCGAGTCGCTTCTCGGAGCAGGTAACGATCCAGCCGCCAGCCCGCCGTCGAAGCGATCACAAGATCGGGCTTGTGTGATGCAAATAGATCGGCATACAGGTCTGGGCGGGGAATGAATCGGTTCTGGATCCGCACGAGAAAATTACGGGCAAAGGAAAACGTCCGCAGAACGAGAATCGCCAGGGCAGCGGGAATCCAGATCCCCAGGCGGAACTTCCACGAATTCTCCACCCACACTTCCCAGATGTGGCTGTCCATGGCTTCGGTGTTGATACGCCATGAGCCGCCGACGCGCCGCAGGTAAGCGAGCAGCCACTGCAGGCGCGGCTTAATTTTGCTTGCATAAGCATGGGCTTCCTTGAGACGCAACCCTTCGAAGCTGAGTCCCGGGCGGCCGAAGCGGCTGGAGATTTGAGACCTGGTCTCGTCATCGGTGAAGACCACGACTTCCACGCCCGCGTCAAGCAGAGTCGAAACGACATCGCTTTGCAGGAAGTAGATGATTGCCATGCCGTGGTCGGCGGAGATGAATACTTTTTTATGCATAAATCCTTTTACACCGCGAAGAACGCCAAAGTTTTATGGGCTCTGTGTTCTTTACCTTAAAAATTATGAGTAATACCAACTAAAGATCTTGTTATAGATTGCCAATAACATCTTCTTGATCGGTCCCAACTCCAGCACACGCCGCGCAAGGCCTGCTCTCTTCTTACTTTTTACTTTTCCGCTCCGCTTCCCCAACTCTCCCCTCAAATATCCTAACGTATTCGACATATTCATGGCCAGCGGATCGGAGACCATCAAACGCAGCAAGCCTGCATCGTTCATGCGCTTGTCCAACTGGCGGACCTGTCCCATGGGCTTGTCCATATCGAAGGGCAGGAATTGCTGGAGCGTGGATTTGTAGGCCGTGAATTGCCAGTGGGAGGCGCCAGCAAATGCAATGATGTCCTTCAACTGCGCTCCGCTCCGCTCCGGACGGAAAGTTATTCTCCAATCTCTAGTCTCTGCATATACCCTTTTATTCTCTTCTTCCGTCTGTCCAAGAGAAAGATTGAATTCCAGGAACGTCTCCCACGGGATGAATTGTCCTTCTTCTAGTGTCGCATTATCACGCGCCCACTTGAGCGTGGATTCAATAAACTCAGGCGGCGTGCGGAAGGGACGCGCAGTCACCATGCCAGCATTCGGAAATGTTTCGAGAATCTCTACTGAACGGGAGAGCCATTTGGGGGAGAATAAAACATCGCTATCGGTGTAAGCAATGATTTCTCCCGGAGCGCCTGCCAGCATCACATTCCATGCACCGCCTTTGCCCATGTTTTTCTCTGCAAGGATCAAATACTGAACTCGTCCTTCTTCCTTTTCTTTGACAAGGAAGTCACGCACTTCAGGGCAGGAGCCGTTATCGAAGACCATGAGATCAAATGGGAGACCTGCGTCCATTCGCATGGATTCCATGCAGGCTTTCAGAACATCAAGTGTCTCAGCATAAAATCCGCTCAGAAATGGGATGTAGTTGAGCAGCGCGACGGTAATTCGCTCGGGGCGCGCAACGTCTTTGACAAATTTGGCAGGGTTCTGACCTTTTCTCATGGTTGACTATTCTTCCATCTGATCTCCCGCCCGCTCATAGCGGTTAAGAAAATGGCAATAAGAAGGGTAATTCCCAGGCCAATCGCCAGCACAAGAAGATAACTGGGATCCGCATGGTTCGCCACTGAACTTCCGGTGATATCCATGTCCACCGGTAAGAAATATTGCTTGATTTCTGACGGACGCCAGACTTTCATGTTGCTCCACAAATCAATGAATAGGAAACCTAGCCCTGCCAAGGCGACCAGCTGATGACTCGTACCAAAGCCCTTTCCGTTCCACCATGTTTGAAATGAGATGGAACCTATCAGGAAGAGCCAGACCATCGGCACACTGATCATTCTCATGATCGCGCGTTCACTGGCAAATAAAGGAATACCTGTGATCCGGACAATCCAATACGTAGAGCCGATCGACAAAGCGGTGAGAACAAATACAGGAACGATCAGTTCACGATACCTTGGAAGCGGCTCTCGTAACCACATGAATAACCCAAAATACAGGATAAAAGCAAACCCGATTACACCGATGTAAAAATTGAAATCCCAAAAGTTTTCTGAAAACACGTTCAGTTGGTAATAGTTTACCGGGGATTCCACTGGGAGCTGTATGAAGATCATGGAATCAATTAAGTGTGCAAATGATGGATATCCATAGACCGCGTTAAAAATCGCCTTTTTCTGATAGTCAGCTAACTGCAGCGCCGGTGGCAGCAGGCGAACAGCACTTAACAGCCCGGAAACCAGAATGGTTAAAAAGATCCACTTCGAACGGCGCCAACAAGTAAGGATCAGCACACCCAAGAATAGCAGGAGCCAGACGTAGTGATGTTGCGATCCTGCCAGAACCATGTAAAACAATAAGAACGAGATAGAAGCCAACCACTTCCAACCGCTCTCTCCCTCCAAGAAACGGATCACCAGAGAAAAGAATACCGGGAACAAGAAATAGGCAGCCCAGGTGAAATGACCGACGCTGTAGTGCGTAAAGATATAACCGTTGAATTCGAACAAAAAAAACAATATCGTGAACGTGTATAAAGAGAGTTGATAACGACGATAAAACCACAGCAGACCCAGAAAGCTTATCGAATAGTGCAGAATAATGTCGAAGAAAACAAAGCGTTCAATCGGAAGAAACAGCAGCAAGATCATTTGTGGCGTTGTAATGACATCCGGGAGCGTCAAAAATCGATCAGAGATGTGATGTAACGGAGCGATATCTGCCATGTGCAGAGGCAAGACTCCCATTTGTAGAGCATCGCGAACGAAATCGATCCGTGGAATATTAATGAGTGCCCAGTCGAAAAAATCAAGAGGCATTCGTCCCCAGCTAAACATCTTTCCCCACAGATATACACCAAAGACATACAGGAATCCGAGAAACGCCAGGCGGAAAGTGGAATACTCTTTCTCTTTCAGAGGCCGGAAAAACGCATCCCATAATTTGGAAGGATATGAATGGAAACTTTGATGCATAAGTTACGTTCTCTGCAAAATTCGAGACATTGATGTTCCATCGGTGTTGCCCGGCAGATTATGATTTGAACAGCTTCTCAATCCGTTTCTTCCAGCGCTTCGGGCGCGCAATATTTTCGATCGTGTTCTCAGGCAAGAAGAAAAATATGTTTCGCAGGAATAATTCCAGGCGGCGCATCAAGCGCTGGGATGACATCTTCGGGCGAACAAGTTTACCACCTACCAATTGGTGCGTTACATCCAATATGGTGTAACGGATGTTTGCCTGCCCGCCCGCAAGACGGATATTTTCGTTCGTGTCGGGATGCTCGTAATGAGGTCTCCCGCCGGGCAGGTGGCTGTAATCGTGACTCTGATGCACGATCATGACCGATGGCGTGCAATCAATGACAGGCCACTTTTCCTTGCGGGCCTTGTAGATCATCCAGTTATCCCAGCCGGCGCGGCCAATGGCAAAGTCTGGGATTTCGGTGTAGCAGGATCGGGGAAAAAGGAAGAAATCGGAGCCAGCCGGGCGGTGAAGGGTACCTTGACCGTGGACCGTGGACCGCAAACGGGCTTGCCAGCCTTCGATGAATTCGATGGGCCGGGTGACATCCAGATCCCAGCGCTGGCTGAGGAGGACAAATTTGTCACGTTGTGATTGTGAGCGGCGGGCGGCTTCGAGAAAATCGGGCATGAGGATCATGTCCGCATTGATGATGCAGAGCAGGGGGCTGGTGCTATTTTTGCGGGCAAGCTCGAACATGGATGAGATCAGCGGTGTGCCGTTGTCATTACACTTTACATTCGGAACATACCTGACGCCCAGCTCCCCGGCAGCTTCAGTAAGACCCGTTTCTTCACCGAGTAAAACGATTTCAACATCGGAAAGTAGCGTCCACGATTTGATCGCGTTGCGCTGGATCATTGCAATGTGCGGATCGGTAAAAGGTTTGGGAGCGGAAAACAAAGTAATCAGTGACACAGTAATCAGTGACCAGTGGCTCTTTCATCAATGTCTTTGAGAGTTTTGTGCTTGATGTTAGCATTTATTTGCATGAGTTGAGGCTCATTATGGACTAAATCAAGCACTTCTTTCCATGTAAAATCATAGCGCCCGTCAAAGCGACTGTAGACCTGGCGCATGAATTCCAGATCCTCGGGCGTGTCCACCGTCCAGCGGTAGTCGCCGAAATCGGTGGTGTGGTTCAGGAGAGCAATCCGAAAGCCGCGCGGCGAGATGCCCGTTTGGAGTTGGCGGTTGACGTTCGTCAGTTCAACGCCTTCGTAAAGATAAGGCATGACGTGTTCCCGGTGAAAGGTTTCGCTAGACTCCTTCCACGCTCTTTCCATGACCGCAAACGTGCAGATCTCCACATCCAGTCCAATCGGATAGGTCCGGTGAAAGGGAGGCGGCAAACGATTGGCAGCGAAATCATATTCGCCTTCGAGCAGCGTGTTGACAGCCGCATCGATCAAATCGGGATCGATCACAGGACAATCCGCAGTGACACGGACGACCACATCCGCCTTTGATTGTTTTGCAGCCTGATAATAGCGGTCCAGCACATCGAAGAGATTGCCGCGCGTGAACGGGATTCCGCTAAAGTTACAGTATTCGGCGACGAGATCATCGGACGGATCGGTCGTCGTAGCGAAGATAGTTTCGGTCACGGTGGCAGCGCGCGAGGTCCGGAGGAAGACGCGCTGCAACATGGGCTGACCCGCGATGTCCGCGAGTATCTTACCAGGCAGGCGTGAGGAGGACAT
>DATHTL010000152.1:0-34883 GCA_035463255.1 Anaerolineales bacterium
ACCTCATTGGCGCTCAAGCTATCGGGGAAATAGGGATCATGTCTGTAATGGGTGAAATGTCCGCTTTTGGAAAAGTCCATGCGGTTCAGTCCATGGGACCATGTACCGATCCAAAGCGTGCCGTGAGTATCTCCCCAAAGCACAGAGATATTATCTCCGCTGATCGAATCGTCGATGTCTCCATCATGTAAATAGTGGAACGCTGTTCCTGTGCGAGGATTGAATAGGTCAAGTCCATTCCCCGGCAGATCGTAGCCCCCGGTGCCAATCCAAAAGTTACCGTCTGGCGCTTCGTAAATTGCCGATATGTTGTCACTGCCCAGACTCGTAGGATCCTGATCATTGTGTTGAAAACGCGTGACCTTTCCAGTATCCGGGTTGAAACGATTCAGCCCGGATCCCGGCATACTCAACGCTCCCGTGCCAATCCAGAGCCGGCGGCGTGAGTCTTCAAAGATCACAGAGATCACGTTGCTGCTCAGGCTGGACGGGTCACCGGGGATATTGGTGAAATGATCAAAGCCATTAGTACGCGGATTGAAACGGTCAAGACCGTTTAAGGTTCCTACCCAGAGCCTGCCTTTGGAATCGTAAAGAATGGAAGTCACCGTGTCGTTGAGGAGACTGGCTGGATTTTCTAGCGTGTTGTGATATACCGTAAACGTTTCAGTAGCAGGATCAAAGCGATTCAAACCGCCACCCCGGGTCCCGATCCAGAGAAACCCTTCATCATCTTCCGCGATGGATAAAATGCTGTTGTGACTGATCGACGCCGGATCTTCGCGGTCATGCTTGAACACACTGAAGCTATAACCATCATAGCGGTTCAGACCATCCTGTGTGCCGATCCACAAAAACCCGCGGCTATCCTGAAAGATGACTGAGCCACTGTTTTGCGATAACCCGTCCTGGACAGTCAGATGCTCAAAACGCACCACGCTACCCGGTGCGTGATCTTGGCTCACCGAGCGCCGAAGGTGAGCAGCAGCGACAGGCTGTACTGCAAATAGAAAGGCAGCCGCGACCAGGAGGTTTGAAATAAGCTTCATGGCGGTGCGATGGCTCCACAGGCGAGAGGTCTACGAAACCAGTTGGAACGTCTTTATCAGCTTATTCTAGCATTTTGAATTTTCCGGTCGCTACTACCAAGTTTCTTAATCTGGGTGATAGATGTACTCAAATCCCCCGAAAGCAGAATACGGCAGGGGAGTGGTCTTCAGCCAACTCGCTGCCTTATGCAAAAACCGTGATCTGGTTCTTACCGTTCTCTTTGGAATGTTTCGCGGCTTTTTCCACGGCAAGCAATAGCTCCTCGACGGTATCTCCATGGACAGGATACGTGGAAATTCCAAGAGAAATCGTGATGGGGATTTCCCAGGACTTTGATCTCAATTCCACTTCAGAACGAAGCCGCTCTGCAGCCACATAGGCATCGTCTTTATTGGTCGCGGGCAACAAAACCAAAAATTCATCGCCCACACGCCAGCGGGCAATAAAATCCCCGGGGCGGAGATGTGTTAAGAGCAGTTCCGCCAACCGTTTCAGCATGTCATCACCGGCGGAATAACTGATGTCGTTATAGAAACGCAGGTTATCGCCATCGATAAACAATATAGAGAATGCCTCCTCGGTGCGTTTTGACTGCTGAATGGCGCGCTTGAGTTCCCTCTCCGCTGCGATGCTGTTCGGCAGTTGGGTCACATGGTCTAGATAGGCGATCTGGTGGGTGGCATCCAGGCGGTCGGCAAAGGACAGCAGGCGCTCGGTGAGCATGTTGATAACTCGCATTTGATAGTTGTTGATAGCAGAGGCGTGTGAATAGGTATTCACCAGAAAGCCTCGATCCCCATAGATTTTGGCATCAAACAGGGCATCGCTGATCGCGATCCACAGGTCTGCAATTTCCAGTTTCTCATTCTGAAAGTGGATGAGCATGACCGAGGCTGGCTTTGACCAGGAAAATTGGGTACTCTCGCGATTGAGCCGCTCGAATAGTTCTCGGGCGATAACCTCCCGTTCCGCATGGTTTCCCTCTGATAGGATCGCCACGACTTCATCGCCTCCGATGCGATACACAGGCGCCTGAAGGTCTTTCATCACAATGCTGACCCAGCGCAAGACCACATCCCCGAGCAAATGTCCGCGCTCTTTATTGAAAAGCATGAAGTTATTCAGATCGATCAGAAGCAATGAGAAGCTGGCACCCTCCTGTGACGCAAGCCGGGCCGCTACGGATTCAAGAAACGAGAGCAGGTTTCCCGAACCGGTCAGCGGATCGATCCGTTCGACGTGCTTGCCGTTGAGCGCGAATTCTGCATCGGTCATGGAGGGGTCTTCAGGCGGGATTTTCATACGGACTGTTTATTTTTCTCGTCTTTCAAAAATCTCATAATAGCCTTTGTCCAGTTCATCATCGTCGATATGAGCATATCTCTGCGTGATCTGGATATTTTCGTGTCTGGCCAGGGTCTGCGCCAGCTTGAGGTTACCTGAAGCGCGCAAAATTGTCGAGACAAAATAGTGCCGGAATGAATGGGGAGTAATGTGTCCTTCTGCTTCACTTCCCAAAGCTTGTTTGACGCGCTCCGCCACGATATTACGGCCTGTTGTCGGCGTGATCGGCTTAACCTTTTTTCCGCTCCCTTTGTCGTGCCGGGCGAAGAGGGGTAGGGGAGAGATAAGCTCATTATTTCTTCTCGAAGATCTCATAATAACCTTTGTCCAGCTCATCTTCGTTAATATGCGCATATCTTTGCGTAACCTGAATATTAGAATGTCGTGCCAAAACCTGTGCCAACTTAAGATTACCTGTAGCCCGGAGAATGGTAGTTACAAAGTAGTGAAGAAATGTATGGGGTGTAATTGTGCCAGTTGCTTCTCTGCCTAGAATTTGATAAACACACTCGGCAACAATCCTCCTAGCTGTAGTAGATGTGATTGGCTTTATCTTTTTCCCAGCCCCTTTGTCATGTCGCGCAAAGAGGGGAAGCGATGATAGAGGCTTGCCAGCTTCTAAATCCAATGATTCTCGATGAGATAAATAATCTCTGAGGGCATTGATTGCCCTCTTTGAGAATCGCACCACAGCTTGCTTATTGCCGCGTCCTTTAAGTATTGCCCGACTCCTTTCCCAATCAATATCCCCACATCCGAGTTTACATATCTCGTCAACACGCAAGCCCGTGTCGGCTAACGTGAGAATCAGAGCTCGATCGCGCAAATTGCGTAGCTCGGAATTATCTGTTGCGCCATGGTCTAAGCTGGAAATCTTTTGTAGATTGCTCATGAACTCAATCAAGTGCTTAATATCATCCTCAGGGTATTCTAAAAGTTGGGCTCTAGAACGACGTGTGCGTTTCCGGATAAGCAATCTGACACGTGAAGGATTAACTAGAGTCAGGTTCTCCGCATCAAGGAACTCATAAAAACTTTTTATGACCTGTAGGTATAAGCTTTCTGTGGCGGGTGAAAAATCCTTCATATGATCGACAAAGTGGATAATGGAGTTTTCTGTCAACTCGTTAGTTGGGAAATTCATTGGATCGATTTGCTGAGCCACAAGAAGGTTCGAGAACGTCTCAAGCACTTTGCGGTATGTCTGTACGGTATTTGCACTGCGATGGCGCCCGATCGATTCTAAGAACATCGTCTCGGCCTGAGCAACTGTAACGCTAGGCATCGTATTCACCTTCTGAATTTACCCAAACAAATCCTTATATATAGTGTCTAAATTTTCCGTCGTTGTTGGATCCTCATGCCGCCCACCTCCGTGCATAACGTTATACAAAGGTTCAAATTTGATTATCATATAGGGCTCGATAGATTCAATTTCAATTTTATTTCTATCTCTCCCTAAAAATTCAGTTTTGCAAACATCTAAACAATCTTCCTTAGTCCATAACTCGATAATCCAGTCCCAGGAGCTGGGTAAACGCCGTGCTATAACTTCACCCAAGTAACTTTTCCCATAGAGCTTTCCCGAAGCTTTTATACCCATATGGCTTGGGCCTCCTCCAAACCATCTGTGCCAAATAGAATCTCGTGAAATGCCGATGTATATCGGTTTCTCCTTCATATCTTTCACGAAATATAATTCATATCCTTCATCGGCAAATTTACCTTTATAGAACTCTGAAAACTTTAATGATTTCATCTTTCACCTCTTGTTAAAAATTTCGTCGTATGCAACATCGGCTTCACCCCCAAAATGAGCGTAGCGATTCGTTGTAGAAATACTTTCATGGCGCGCCAGTTCCTGTGATAGTTTCAAATTTCCTTTTGCCAAGTACGTCATGGTGACAAAATAATGTCGGAAATCATGTATGCGAACTAGATGACGATCTACTCCAGCTTCTGTCATACGGTCTTTGATTGCCTTCCACATCCCACCAGGTGTAATCGGTCTGATTTTTTTGCTCGCACGTATATCATGGCGTGCAAATAGGGGCTGAGAAGCAAGAGGTATTCGGGATTTTGGGTCTACAACTGACCTTGCGTGTAGGTAATCTTTGAGTGCTTGTATAGCTCGATCAGAGAAGCGGACCAAAGCCTGCTTATCTCCTTTGCCAATGATGATGGCGCGTTGTTCTAGCCAATCAATGTCCCCACGTTTTAGCGAGCAAGCTTCGGATATCCGTAGTCCTGTATCAACGAGTGTTATCACAAAAGAGCGGTCGCGTAGCACTTCAAGGTTCTCTCTGGGAGATAATGAAGCTTCTGTATTCAAAGACTGGCAGTAGTCAATGACTTTCTCCACAGCCTCACGATTGAAATTGACAATTCGTCGTCCAGGCTTGCGCGTATAGTGTTGTGTGGCTTCCTGCAATTCATTCCAATTTCCAGCCTTGCAGAAGGCATAAAATTTTAGTACAGCAGTCCTATAAACTCGCTGTGTGGAAGGGGACTTTTGCTTAAGCGAAATCAAAAACGTGATGTAGGTTTCTGTGTCGAGGGGTGCATCTTTACCAACGATCTTCATGAATTGAGACAGGCCGTTCCGATATGCGAAAACGGTCTTTGGGGACCGATCAAGAGTTTCTAAAAAGTGATTAATCTCCGCTTGCATATCAATCCATCTAATAGAAATTATATCGAATGATTGACGAAACGTCAATAGTGACTTTTTGATCAATTGCAGAAAACCTCCCCTACCACGACAAGTTAATATGAATAACAAGTGAGATGTGAGATACAAAATCTCCAACAAACTCATAGAAGCAAAATGTAGGCCGAGCCTGCAAATCTGATATAAGCGCTGTATTCTCCGCCTCCCCTACCCCATCCTTACTGTAATGCGGAAGTCAGGCGCGCCAGGTTGTCGAACAACTTCCTCAGGAACGGGCGTGCCTGCCAACGATCCAGGTCCAGGGCGCGTGTGTTCCTTAAATACTCTACCGCGACTTGTTGAAGATCAGCAACCACCCCGGCGTCGTAGCAAACCAGCGTGATTTCCAGATTAAGTTCAAACGAGCGGATGTCCATGTTGCTTGAACTGATCACCCCGATGTCATCGTCGATGATCAGGAACTTCGAATGCAGGATCGCTGGCGCCCGGTAGCGATGAATTTGCACGCCGGCTTGGAGCAATTCCTCATAGTAGGAGCGCTGTGCATGAAAGACCAGGAATTGATCGCCGATCTCCGACACAATTAGCGTGACCTCCACCCCGCGCTGCGCGGCCGAGGTGAGCGCCAGCAGGATGGTCTCATCCGGGACGACGTAGGGGTTGGCAATGATAATCCGCTTGCGCGCCGCGTGGAACAATTCCACAAACAGCATTAGGTTATTGTCATGCGCGAAGCCGGGTCCGCTGGGCAGCACCTGGCACAGCACGTTGCCCGTCGCGGACGGGATGCCGCGCGTCTCCGGCGCGTTCCTATTATCGAGCAACTGATCCGTCTCGGAATACCAGTCGGTGACGAACGCCGCGTTGAGCTCGCGGACCGCCAGACCGGTAACCCGGGCACCCAGCTCGATGTAGTGGATACCTTTCCTGATATTGCCGCGTTTGTGGTACGTGTCCTCGACCAGGTTTTGCGAGCCGGTAAAACCGACTGTACCATCCACCACCACGATCTTGCGGTGGTTGCGCAGGTCAGGGCGGTTCCACTGGTTATCGAAGGGATCGATCGGAAGCATCAACTTCGCAGGGATATGTGCGGCGCGCAGGCGTTTTAGGACGCGCCCACTGTACCCGATGTTTCCGAGGTGATCGATCAGCACCCGGCAGACAACCCCGCGTTGTCTGGCGCGCACCAGAGCATCGATGACCGGTGCGCCGATTTTGTCGTCTGCAAACATGAAGTATTCGAGGTGAACGTAACGCTTTGCCGCGTCGATATCTCGCACAATGCACTCGACCGCGCCGGCGTAATCCGTGAACAGCTCAACGGTATTCCCGGCGGTCACAGGCATGCCGCTGAGCCGGGCGTTGAGTTTTACCAGAGCCTCATAACGGGCTGGCACTGGCGGATTAACGAGTTCCCGCAACACCGGAATTTCCTGGGCATCCTCTGCGAGGTCTTCGATCCGTTCGTTCATCGCCTTCTGCTGGTCCCGACGCCATTTGGAGAGGTCGGGACTACCAAAAAACAAAAATAAAAGCAGCCCTAGAAAGGGTGCTATAAACATCAAGAGCAGCCAGGCGGTGGCTTCCCCGGGCTTACGGTTGGCAGGAATGATAAACAACGCCCCGATGCTGATGATGTAAGACAACACCGCAGCAACGGTGATCCAATTCACGTCCATAAGAAGTTTCCTTTTCTTAGGCGTCAATCTCTGTCTTCACGCCATAGAATTAAAAATTGAAAAAATGAGACAATGCCAATAACCGTCAATAAACCCCAGACCGCCGTGTGGACGCCAACGGAGTACGAATGACCAAAAATAGGTAAAGGCGGGATTTCAAACCAGGCTGTATACCACCATCCCGGAAACCACCGGGGATCTTCATACCACGGATATAACAACAAGTTCGTATCGTGCGATATCAGGTCGAAGCCTATGTGGGACAGAATACCTACAAAGACCGAGAAGCTCCATAAGCTTAGTCTTGGCGGCCAGCGAAGAAACGTTGGCAAGCGTTGTAGATTCGCGTATTTTACGAACCACCGGAGAAAGACTGCAATTAACCAGGTGATCAATAAGCCACCCAATAAATCCAGCGTGAAAATGCCTAGCAACGCGTGCCCATACCATTGCTTGAAATACCCGTTAAGCGAAAAGCCCAACACGCTGTCTGTAATATCAGGCATGGCCGCGCCTACCGATAATGCAAGCGCATTAAAGGAATTTGGCCACCTGCGCGCCACCGGCAAAATTAGACCTTGATGTGCGGGAAATGTCATTGGCATATTGAATGACCTATTGCTTTTATATTCATTTGTTTGACCTGATTCCTTTCATGTAGTTTCTTCCAAAGATAGGTGCATAATGTCTCCATCATAATGGTTTTTGGAGTTTCCTGGTGACATTCAGCGGTAATTTGAGTTTAATCCCTTATAATACGAGAGTTCTTATCCTTTTCTTATTTACAAGCGAATGCTCAAATATTTCCGCGTCAAACAGCAGCCAGAAAAAGTGGTGCCTGATCTCGGGGCGATCTCCCTCTCCCTGCTGGAAAATGATTCAACCCTCCCATTTACCATCCGACAGCTAAATAACCTGCCCGAAAACGTCAAACGCCGGATGTACCGCGGTCTCGTCCCCCCTGCCCTGCTGACGCGCTTCCGCATCGATCCCATCCAATGGATGGATATTAACAAAGAAGAACGAGTTTTTCTCAAAGCCGAAGAGAACAGCGAAAAAGTGTTGATCACCGCGCAGAACTCTGCTGAGGCTTCGGATGAATTTTTCGCTCTGGAACTTGCAGACAATTCCCTCAACGGCATTGAATTGAACCTCATCGTTTTAAACGATCCCACAGCGCCGCGTTTTTCGATTGATCAAACCGCAGATGGCCAGCCGACGATGTTTGGAACCTTGCGGCGCAATCGCGAGGCAGAAGAGCAGGCGATGAATGCCGGTCTCGCGCCCGGGCAGGTTCGTGCCGGGCTGGGTGGATCACGCGTCGTTTTTGAGCAGATCGACGCGTTCCTGTCCATGCTCGGGCATCGTGCCTATTTTCTCGAGCCCCTCACCTACGCTTCCGCGTGGGTCTTCGAGAAGCGCGGTTTTGCTTATGTGCGCGGTCACAAGCTCATGGACGATATCCACCGCGAATTTCAGCCGGGCGGCAAGCTGTACGAGTGCCTGGATGATGGATCACTCTTCCGAAAACAGGACCGGGCCCACACGGTAAGAGGCCGCGCCTGGGCGATCCACGATGGGATTTTGGACGCGCTTGACCTGCGTTGGGACAAGATCCGCATGGTCAAGCAGATCGGGCGCCATGCCGGAGCTGAGACCTTTCCACAGGCCGAATACTAGGAGCCCTATGACATCCACACATCGCATCACGCGCGCGGCCTATCTAGAATCACTCAGGGATTTTCGCGAGTTCATCAAGCAACACTGTGCTGGTTTGCCCGGGATGAATGAGGAAATCTTATACGATATCCAGCTTGCCGTGGATGAGGCTTGCACGAATATCATCTCGCACGGATACGCAGGTATGGATCCGGGTTCGATCATCCTGGACCTTGAAGTGGAGATCGATAAATTAATCGTCACACTCACCGACTTTGGTCACTGCTTTGAGCCGAGTAGCGCCCCCATCCCAGATGTGGGGGCCCCTATCGAAGAGCGCGAACTCGGGGGATTCGGATTGTTCTTCATTCAACAATCGATGGATGCTATGGAGTACGAATCGACAGAAGATGGCAATAAAATGATATTGACCAAATATCTGAGCACACCAGATGGAGGAGACCGATGAAGACTGAAGTTCAGCACGAAAGCAGCAGCACGATCGTCACCGTGACCGGCAGCGTCGATGCGCTCACCGCACCTGATCTCGCAAAAACATTGACCGATCAGATTACGGTTGGGCATGTCAACCTGATCGTGAATCTCCTGGGTGTTGAGTTCATGAGCAGCGCCGGATTGCGGACTCTGCTTGGCGCTGTAAAAGAATCGCGCAGCCACGGCGGGGACCTGCGAATCGCATCGACAAATCCGGGCGTAGATAAAGTGCTGAAGATGTCTGGTTTCCATACGATCGCCAAGGTCTTTGCTTCGCAGGCAGATGCGGTGTCCAGTTTTGCTTCGTAGCCCATGAGCGACAAGAGGAAAAAGATCGCCCTTGTCATCGGTGCTGGCTCTGTCAAATGTGCAGCCGCGCTCGGTCTGTGGAAAGTGCTGGAGAAGGAAGACATCCACTTCGACATGATCGTCGGATGCAGTGGCGGCAGCCTGTATGCGGCCGGCATGGCCATGGGCTTCTCGCTAGAAGAAAGTATTGCCAACACGAAGAAGCTCTGGAACAGATCCGTTACGCAAAAACGGAATTGGCGTGCGCTCGCCAGCGTCATACTTCCTGGTATTTTCAAATTCGATCATAACTTTAGCATGATGAGCGATGAGCCGATGCTGAAAAGTTTTAGATCGGTCTTTGGCGAGAAAACATTTGCTGACACAAAAATCCCCTTGTATGTCATGACAACTGACTTCGAAACCGGAGAGCCGATTGCGCAGTGTGAAGGAAAAATCGTCGATGCTCTGCGAGCCAGCGTCGCCCTCCCTTATATCTGGTCCGCGTGGCGGCACAATGACAGGTTGCTGATCGACGGCGCCGCATCCAATCCCTTGCCTGTAGATGTGCCCATCCGCGAGGGCGTAGACATTATTCTGGCAATGGGATTCGAAAGCCCGTTACCGGAAAGAATCAAATCGGTCAGCCGTTATGCCTTTTATATCAACAGCCTGATGATGAACAATTTGTTAAAGTCCAATTTTGCTTTTCACAACGCGGTTCATCATGCGGAAATCATTCCTGTTTTTCCCGAGTTCGAGCGTCCCATCCGCCTGTTTGATACGGACCAGATCCCTTATGTGATCGAGCAAGGCGAAAAAGCGATGCTCGAGCAATTACCCTACGTCAAGCGCTTATTGGAATCCTGAACATGAAAAACCGCTTATCGATTGTGATCGGTTCTGGCGGAGTGTTGTGCGCGGCTTCCCTGGGATTAAGTAAAGCCTTGCGCCACGAGGGGTTACAGCCCGGCATGGCAGTCGGCTGCAGCGGTGGAAGCATCTATGCCGCCACCATTGCCCTGGGCATTGACCCGGATGAAGCGCAGCGCCTCACGTTGAATCTATTCACAAGCGATGTCTTCGAAGGCTACACATCGAACCTGAAATCTGCCCTCAGCGGCGAGACGCGTTTTACCGAGATGTCGAGCCTCATCGATGACAACATCATGTACGAGCGTCTGAGGAGCGTCTTTGAGGAGAAGACATTCGAAGATACGATCTTTCCTCTTCATATTGTTGCCACACATTTATTCACCGGTGAGCGCGTGGTGATCTCCTCCGGCAAGATCCTGGATGCCATCCGCGCCAGTATCGCCATCCCGATGATCTTTTCCCCGTGGAAGATTGACGACCAGCTGCTGGTAGATGGAGCGGTGAGTGACCCTCTCCCCATCGACGTCGCCATCCAGCAAGGCAGCGACGTGATCGCGGCGGTCGGTTTTGAGATGCCCATACGTAAACGCATGAATTCGTATACTGCGGTGACCACGCATTTCAACAGCCTGTACATGAATAATATTCTGAAATCGACGTTCGCGTTCTACAACGCTGTTCACCACGCCGAGATCATTCCAATCTTGCCCAGCTTTGAAAAGCCAGTCGGCACATTCGATACGCAGCAGATTCCCTACATCATCGCACAGGGCGAGAAGGCCGCTGAAGAGCATATCCCTTACATCAAACAGCTTTTACTGGATACCGCATAAGCGATGAAACCTTCCTCTACTTCTACCGATCTACTCGACTCTCTGGGCTATGGCTATTTTGAGTTGGATCTTTCCGGTCATCTCACGTATGGCAACAAATCTTTCTTTAACGCGCTGGGGTATACCAAGGATGAATTGTTGGGCAGACACTTCCGCCGTTATGTGGATCGAGCACAGGTGCCTTTGATGTTCAACATCTTTTCGATGATCCATAGGACCGGTCTGGTCGAAAAAAAACTGCCCATGGGTTTTGTCCATAAGGATGGTACACAGCACACAGCCGAGGGTTCGATCGCGCTGATTCGTGATGAGAATGGCACCCCTGTTGGCTTCCGCAGCATCCTGCTCGATATTACCGAGCGAAAAGAAAAAGAGACGACGATCATCCGGGCCAAGAAGCAGGCGGAACGTGAGCTCGAGATCGCGCGGGAAATCCAGAACAGCTTCCTGGTGAAGGATTATCCCCAACCCGAGGGCTGGGAGATTGCGACGTACATTCGTCCTGCAAGACAGGTTAGCGGCGACTTTTACGATGTGTTTCCCATCCCTACGAGCAAACAGATCGCGTTGATCATGGCGGATGTGTGTGACAAAGGCGTGGGCGCCGCCATGTATATGGCGATCTTCCGCAGCCTGTTCCGAGCATACTCCGACCAGCAGTACATTATCCGATGGGCAGGCGTGCCCGTGGTAAATCAAGATGAAACACCCAGCGGAGTGTTTCGACGGGACGCCATCCTTGCCTCGGGCGCGCCATCCCTACAAAACGCGGTGGACCTTACAAACAACTATATTGCCACCAATCACAGCAATTCCAATATGTTTGCTACGGTGTTCTTCGGGCTGCTGGATCCGGAAAATGGAGAATTACTCTACATCAACGCCGGGCACGAGTCAGCTTTTGTCTTCTCTGAGGGCCGGCTCAAGCAGCAGCTTGAGCCCACGGGACCGGCCGTTGGCATGCTGCCAGACATGGAATTTCGCATCGGGCAGACGACCCTCTCCCCCGGCGATTCGTTACTCCTCTACACGGACGGCATTCTCGATGCGCTCAGCCCCGCCCAGGAACAATTCACGGAACCGCGCTTGCTCCAGGTAGCCACCTCCCCTGCCCCATCGGCAGAGAGACTTATCCAAAATATTATGTCTGCTCTGGATCAGCATATTTCGAATCGCGAACAGTATGACGATATCACTTTGCTGGCTGTGCAAAGAAAATCCGCTAAAAATCAGTGATATTTGTTAGTTGACACCGATATTCCATTTAATCAAAATGGAGTGTGGAAGTTCGGTTGATTCTGCCAGCCAGGGTTGTGGGGCTTCCAAAACTGATGGGGACGGTCTCATGTAACTTAAGTGAGAGGGCGCCGTCTTGGGAATATCAGAATGAATTCCAGCAGCCCCGCCAACAACAAGCAATCACTTTCTTCAAGCCATCGAGAGGGTTGGAAATGAAGCCGGAAACACGATCGCAAATGCAATATTCGCCCGTCAGGCTCCTCATCACGATTATTGCGTCCATTTTCCTGGCTGAGGTGATTGCCATGCTGGTCGTGTATGTCATTCAGCCAACCCCCTATCATCTAGTTACATTAATCGACGCCGGAATAATGACGATACTGATCTTCCCGGTGCTGTATCTCCTATCGTTTCGTCCTCTCCTTCGTCACATCGAAACGAGCCGCCAGTCTGAAGAATCGTTGATGCAATCCAGGCAGCTTCAGGAACGATTCTTCAATAGTATCGATACGCTAATTGCATACATGGATCGCGATTTTAATTTTGTACATGTAAACGATGCGTATGCTCGGGCAGATGGTCGCCTGCCGGAAGACTTTCTCGGTAAGAACCATTTTGAGCTCTACCCGAACGAAGAAAATCAGGCCATTTTCCAGCATGTGGTAGCAACCGGAGAAGTCTTCCGGGTTTACGAGAAGCCGTTTGCATACTCTGAGCATCCCGAGCGAGGGCTGAAGTACTGGGATTGGAGTGTACAGCCCGTGAAAGGCAGCGATGGGGCCGTTGTTGGAATGGTCTTAAGCCTCATGGATGTAACCGAGCGAAAACGTGCGCAGGACGTAATCCGGCAACTCTCCCGCATTGTGGAACAAACCGAAGATACGGTTGTAGTTACTGATTGTAACGGGGTAATTAACTATGTAAATCCAGCTTTTGAGCGCCTCACCGGTTATACAAAGGAAGAGGCGCTGGGCAAGAACCCAAGGATTCTCAAGTCGGGTCTTCACAACATTTTCTTCTATCAGAAGCTTTGGAATACGATCCTCAATGGAACTGTCTTTCAGGGTGAGATCGCCAACCGTAAAAGAGATGGAGAAGTCTTCTACGAGGTTAAAACCATCACCCCGTTGCGGGATGCACAAGGCAAAATTACCAGCTTTGTTGCCACCGGCAAAGATATTACTGAGCATAAGCACGACGAAGAGCAGCTCCAAAAAGCGTACGATAATTTGGAGTTGCGTGTACAGAAGCGCACGGAGGAGCTAAGGAACACGAATATTGAATTGGAGGCGGAGATTTTTGAGCGTCAACGTGCAGAGGCGGCCTTGCGAGAGAGTGAGAAACGATCGAATCGCGCAGAAGAGATCGCTCACCTCGGCAGTTGGGAACTGGATCTGATCGACAACAGGTTGATCTGGTCCGATGAGGTATATAGAATCTTTGGGCTGCAGCCACAGGAATTTGAGCCTAGCTACGAGGCTTTCCTCGAAGCTGTACACCCCGAAGACCGGGCGGCAGTTGACAGCACCTATGTAAGCTCGGTACGAGAGGGCAAAGACGGTTACGAAATCGAACACCGCGTGATCAGACGTTCAAGCAGCGAGGTTCGTGTCGTTCATGAAAAATGCGATCACTTAAGAAATGATACCGGCCAGGTCATCCGCTCCATGGGGATGGTTCACGATATTACCGAACGCAAGCAGGCAGAAGAGGAATTACGGCTTGCAAAAGATCGGTTGGAAGTGCGCGTCCAGGAACGGACAGAAGAACTTGCGATTGCAAACCAGGAGCTCATGAAAGAGATCAGCGAGCGCAAGGAAATCGAGCGAAAGCTGCGCATCCGGACCACAGCCATGGAGTCTGCAGCCAACGGTATCGTCATTACCGATGTCAAGGGGACCATCCAGTGGACGAATCCCGCCTTCGTCCAGATCAGTGGCTATGAGGTACATGACCTGCTCGGACAGAGCATGCACATCTTCAGATCGGGCCGGCACGATGAAAGCTTTTACCGACAAATGTGGGGTACGATTCTCTCTGGTCAAGTCTGGCGAGGTGAGATCACCAACAGGCGCAAAGACGGTAGTACCTATGTGGAAGAGCAAACCATCACTCCCGTTCGAGATCACGAGGGACAGATTACACACTTTATCGCGATTAAACAGGATATTACAGAGCGAAAACGAGGCGAACAGGCAGTGCGTGAGAGCGAGGAGAAGTTCCGTACGCTCGTAGACTGGACATACGGTTGGGAAATCTGGATGGATCCTTCCGGCCAGATCGTCTACTGCTCTCCATCCTGCGAGCGCATTACGGGCTACAGCCCCGAAGAGTTTAAGTCGACTCCAGATTTGATGACACGCATTGTTCATCCAGATGACCAGTTTCGATATCAGGAGCACCAGCGCGTGCTCCATGATGAGACCGCTGATGTCCAGACCATGGAACATAGAATTGTCGCCCGGGATGGAAGGCTTCGTTGGATCGAGCATGTATGCCGCCCGCTTTTCGGGAGTGATAACCAATATCTGGGACGTCGCATGAGTAACCGTGACATCACGGAACAAAAGCAGGCAGAAAGAGAAATCGAAGAACGAAATCAAAAAGAGAGAATCCTTACACAGACGATCCACACCATGCAATTGGATATTGCCCGTGACCTGCACGATACGATCGGGCAGAACATCAGCTTCCTGCGCATGAAGCTTGATCATCTGGCTGAGAGGAAAATCAGAAAACAGTCACAGATCCAGCTGGAAATCCAGAACATGGCGAGGGCAGCCAATGAGTCTTACGACCTGATGCGCGGCACACTGGCTGTGCTCCAATCCACCAACTCCACGGATTTATTCCGCTTATTCACCCGCTATGCAGAGCAGATCGAGGAACGCTCCAATTTGAAAGTCAGCTCGCTAAATCGAGGGGAACCCAGATTTATGTCTGCGAAACGGCTGCGCCAGCTGTTCTATATTTTCCGGGAGATCCTGAACAACATTGAGAAGCATTCCAATGCAACGCAGGTATCTATGGAGATGATATGGGAGCCGGATTATTTGAGCCTTGTCGTCTGTGATGATGGCAGCGGGTTTGACATGGATAAGATCCAATATGGCGGCCATTACGGCCTGAAATTCATGAAGGAGCGGGCAGAAATCCTGAACGGTTCGCTGATCATACGGTCCGCGGCCGGTTCGGGCACGGTTGTCACCCTTCGGGTTCCCTATGAATAAATTGGGACAGTTTGTATTCATCATACTCAGATAGGTTGATGCAATGAAAATCATCATCGTAGACGACCATGTCCTTTTCCGCGAAGGACTGGCAGCTATCATCGGTTCCGAGTCAGATATCGAGATCATCGGACAGGCAGGCAACGTACAGGAAGCTATTGAATTGGTGAAGGGGCTGAAGCCCGATATGGTCTTGATGGATTTCGGGCTTCCGGATGGCACAGGTGCAGATGCCACTCGGGCCATTCTACAGGAGGATCCAAACTGTAAAGTCATTTTTCTCACCATGTCGGAGGAAGACGAGCACCTGTTTGCCGCAATTCGGAGTGGGGCAAAAGGATATCTTCTGAAAAATATGCGCCCGTCCAAACTTGTATCCAGCCTGAAGGCCGTCCAAAAGGGTGAAAGCGCCATCTCACGCGCGATGACCCTGCGACTGATGGAAGAGCTGGCTCGCACAAAGGAGGCGCCGCGCGTTCTGGAGCCTACTCTCACCCGTCGGGAACTGGAAGTGCTCCGGGAACTCGCGGCCGGGTATAGCAATCAGGAAATCGCTAAACGTCTCTTCATCTCAGAGAATACGGTAAAGTATCATGTTCACTCGATTCTGGAGAAGCTCGATCTTTCTGACCGTCGCGATGCAGCCATCTATGCCCGGGAGCACGGCATGACCAAACCTGGTTAATCCGGGGATTAATCTTTCCTCTAAAAAGACCATCCTTAGGATGGTCTTTTTTCATCCCTTCGACTATTGGGGGATGGATGTACCGGATATCTGATTTCCTTATGATTAGGATGTAACGGTTGTGCAGCTGATTCAGCTGTATAGCAGCAGGATCCTTGGATCTCGAGAGTAATTGGGAACACAGCCATGACGAAAGCAAAAAAAGTCATTTTGTGGGGGCACAATGATTTGTTGGCACAGGCGATGGAAAATTTCTTCTCTTGTGAGGAGACCTGGGACGTTAATCGAGTGCCTCTAGAGCAGGGCCTCCCTGCATTAGTAGAAGAGGTGCTGAGGATCAAACCGGACCTGGTGGTTCTGTGCCAGGAGAAGCTGGAGGGCGCTGGTGACCCGCTCGTGAAACTAATGGAGCAGCGACCAGAGTTGAGGCTGATTGTGGACCAACCCCAACTGACAGTGATCACTGTCACTCTCGAGAACAATGTGATGCAGATTTATCGCAAAGAAAGCATCACGATCCGCCAGGTATCTGATTTGTTATCGGTTATTGAAGATCGGCATTTTTCTGAAGAGCCCATTTGAAAGGAGGTAAGAACAAAGCAAGAAAATATGGTTTGAGGATGTCTTCCAGCAGCATGGCTGGCACCCATTCAAAGAGAACATAGGAGAACATAATGAAAAATCGCAATTTTCTGAATATAGCGCTTTCATTGCTGGTGCTGCTGTCCATGGTTTTTACCAGCAGCGCGCCAGTCAGCGCGCAAAGTGAGGGGGCGCCACACGCTGGCGTCCAGCAAAAGGATAAAGATAAGAAACTAAAGTTCAAAGACTTCAAGCAAGCGGCGGCACGCGCGTTGTACGAAGGTGCGCTGAATCCGTTGATGGTGGATCAGCAGGCCGCGCCAATCATCGATGGCGCACCTCACTACTTCAGCCACCCGAACTATGCCAATAGCCCGCTGCCCACCGTAGAGGGCGCCACCATCTATGTCGGCGAAGAGCTGAAAGATCGTGCCAATGCCACCGACTACCCCGTGGGTGTAGGAGAATTAGCACCGGTCTTTGTTGTGCTGCCCTTCGAACTGCCTGATGGGATGATCAATTCCTTCCAGGTCTGGAATCAGGCAGACCCCGCGTCAAGTCCCTTCCCCTCTGCTGGGAACGTTTTTCATGCATATGTGCTGCGCTCCACTGGCAATGCAAACGAATATACCGTGGCCTTTGATAGTGGCTTGCTCAAGATGCCCGAACTGGCAACGCCTGGCGTAAGCGAAGTTGCCAACTTCCCTGTGGCGAATCTTGCTGTTCAAATGGGCGATCGGCTGGCTTTCTTTGGGCAGGGAATTCCTGTAGATACGGGCGGGGGCGGAGATGTGCTCCACTATCCGGCCGTCCAACCACTACAGGATACGAACATCGTCCTTGGCAGCGCCGATTATCCGGTTTACCCAGATCCGCGCACCTACTCTTTTGGCGCTCAGGTGCTCGACCTCTCCGGCCAGAACACCGTGATCGTGGGTGGCATTCGCAAGTTTGTTGATGAATTGCCCGGTCTGGGCTCTGACGCCAAAAATAATCTCGGCCAATACATCCCGATTGCTGTTCCCGATACGGAAAGCTATCCTGGCTCTGACTACTATGTGATCGAGCTGGGCGAATACGAAGAGCAACTGCATTCAGACCTGCCGTTCACCAAATTACGCGGCTATCGCCAGGCCAATATGGGCGGAACGCCCTTCAACTATCTTGGACCAGCGATTGTTGCAACAAAAGATCGTCCGGTGCGCATTCTCTTTCGCAACACCCTGCCCACCGGTGTTGGCGGGAATCTATTCATACCGGTGGACACAACTGTGATGGGCTCTGGTATGACCGCCACAGGTCATGAGATGATGGATTCCACGATGGAGGATCCGCAGAACCCAATGTGTAATGCTGGTGGCCAGATGAAAGCCGACATGGTGGCAGACGGTCACTGCTACGCAGAGAACCGCGCCACCCTGCACCTGCACGGTGGAGTCTCCCCCTGGATCAGCGACGGTACGCCACACCAGTGGATCACTCCCGCCGGCGAGGATACGCTCTACCCAGAAGGTGTTAGCGTTGTGGATGTTCCGGACATGGGTACTCCCGAACCTGGTGAGATGACCTTCTTTTACACCAACCAGCAGTCTGCCCGGTTGATGTTCTACCACGACCATGCCTGGGGTATCACTCGCCTGAACGTTTATGCCGGCGAGGCAGCTCCGTATATCATTACCGATGCTACAGAAAAGGCGCTCGTTGATGGCGGACTCATCCCCGGCTCTGACGACACCATCCCGCTGGTCATTCAGGATAAGACCTTTGTCCCGAACGACGCGCAATTGATGCTGCAAGATGAAACCTGGGATCAAGCCCGCTGGGGCGATGAGGGCGACCTGTGGGTGCCGCACGTTTACTCCCCCGCGCAGAATCCCGGCGATGCCTCCGGCGTGAACCAGTATGGACGCTGGGCGTATGGTCCCTGGTTCTGGCCGCCCACGAACAATATCGATCACGGGCCAGTCGAAAATCCCTATTACGATCCGGCTTGCGATCCCGATCTCGGTTGGTGTGAGCCGCCCCTGATGCCCGGTGTGCCCTATATCTCGATGGGCATGGAATCCTTCAACGATACGCCCGTGGTCAATGGCACCGCCTATCCGACCCTCACCGTAGATCCGAAGCCGTACCGCTTCCGCATCCTCAATGCAGCCAACGACCGCTTCATGAATCTGTCGCTTTACAAGGCGATCGATGCGGAAGGCAATCTCTGCGATGCCAGCAACCCCAATCCAACTCCTGAGAGCACCGGCGTAGCCTGCACGGAAGTGGCACTGAATCCCGATGAGGTAGCGGCAGCCCTGGAAGACTCAACGATTTTCCCCACCCCGCTGGCCGGCACCGAGGGACCGGACTGGATCGCGATCGGCACCGAGGGCGGCTTCTTGCCCACGCCAGTCGTCATCCCTGCACATCCCACCACCTGGGTGAATGATCCGACTGTGTTCAATGCCGGCAATGTAGACCAGCACTCCCTGCTGACCGCTCCTGCCGAGCGCCACGATGTGATCGTGGACTTCTCGCAGTACGCCGGACAGACACTTATCCTCTACAACGATGCCCCCGCAGCGTTCCCCGCTCGCGACCCGCGCTATGATTACTACACTGGCAACGGCGATTACCGTGACACCGGCGGCGCGCCGTCCACACTGCCTGGCTACGGCCCCAATACTCGCACAATTATGCAGATTAAGGTCGCCGATGCTCCTGCAGCGCCTGCCTTCGACCTGGGCGCGCTACAGAATGCGTTCGCTCACAAAGCAGATGGCACGGGTGTATTCGAATCGGGTCAGCACCCGATTATCGTCGGACAAAGTGAATACAACTCAGCCTATGGCACATCATTCCAAGCAAACGGTCCGAGGAATGGAACAGTTCAGATCTACGACACATCGCTGACCTTCGATACTGTGGCGGGTGTCCAGCTCACGATGAACCTCAAGCCCAAGATGATCCAGGACGAGATGGGCGAAGCCTTTGAACTTGAGTATGGACGCATGAGCGGCTTCTTGGGGGTGGAAACACCGAACGCCCAGGCTGGCCAGCAGAACATGATCCTGCACCCGTACGCCTACCCACCAGATGAGATTCTCGACGGCATTGAGCTACCCCCGGGAGTCGAAGTCCAGCCTCTGGCTGCGACAGACGATGGAACACAGATCTGGAAGTTTACGCACAACGGCGTAGACACGCACCCGATCCATTTCCATCTGTACGATGTTCAGCTCCTGAACCGCGTCGGCTGGGACGGAATCGTCCGCAAGCCAGATGCCAACGAGCTCGGCTGGAAAGATACCGTCCGCATCAGCCCGCTCGAAGACACAATTGTCGCGATGCGCCCCCTGATCCCGCATGTTCCGGCAGCATGGAACGGTCTGCCCAACAGTGTCCGCCTGCTCGACCCGTCAATGCCGGAGGGCGAGTTCCTGATGGGCGCCAACACAACCCAGCGCGAAGCCGCCGGTCTGCCGCTGCTTGCTTTCAATCCCGATGGTGAGCCGGTCGATATTGTCAACCATTTCGTCAACTTCGGTTGGGAATACGTCTATCATTGCCATATCCTCAGCCACGAAGAGATGGATATGATGCACGCGCAGGTAGTTGGTGTTGAACCAGCGGCTCCGACCAATGTCACATTCGCGCGGAGCGGGTCTGGAAGAAACCAATTGTACACAGTCACCTGGACGGACAATTCCAGAAACGAAACCGGATTCGTGATCGAGCGCCGTGTAGCAGGATCGACCAGCGCCTGGACAAAGGTCGGCACGGTGCAGTCCTCCGTGTTTGGAGTTGTTCCCTTCGTCAACACAATCGAGGGTCCCGGACTCGGGGGAGTACGAACATATACGGATCGCATTGGAAACACTACAACTGTGTATGAGTATCGCGTGTATGCCATCAACGTGGTCGGCGATGTCTGGGATTACTCCGACCCGGCATTCAATGAGATCCCAACGGGCGGTGGTTGGCCCACACTGACGCTCACCTCGCTGGGTCTTGCGCAACAGCCTGCCCCCACCCTGACCGCTCCCGTTGCCAATACGCCAGCTGCAATCCTGAAGAATAAGAAAGCGGCGACCGTCACCCTGACGTGGACAGACCCCGCCACAAATGCTGAGACGGGCTTCCTGATCCAGCGCTCTTTGAATGCAGGCTTTACCAGCGGCGTTGTGAACGCAACCGTCGGACCGAACATCACTTCTCTTCAGCAAGATGTGGCACGCGGCACGATTTACTACTACCGGGTTCGTGTATTCGATAATACGATCCAGTCTGGCTGGTCGAACATTGTGACAGTCACGACTCCATAAGGCACCAGTTCCCAGTAAAAAGGGAGGGGCGCATGTGCGCCCCTCCCTCACTCACTAGCCTGACCAAGAAAGCAAACATTTCAACAACGATGCGAAGGAGCCTGCAATGATCAACAGGCGCGACTTTCTAAAGCTTAGCGGAGCCGGCATACTCTCATTGTATGCTGCCTCGCGCGGAAACTTCATGCAACGTGTATTTGCCGCTCCGATCCCCGGTGGGTCACTCAGCCCTCTGGCAGTTCCCAAATACCAGACTCCATTGCTTATTCCACCTGCCATGCCCAGGGCGGGCAAGGTGAAAACCAGGGGTGGCAAGAACATGGACTACTACGAGATCGCTATGCGGCAATTCCAGCAGCAGATCCTGCCGGCTGGACTTCCTATGACAACCGTCTGGGGGTACGGGCCGAAGGTTGCTCAGAACGGCCCGCAGATCTTCAACGCGCCCTCCCTGACGATTGAAGCCAAGGCCAACACACCCGTGCGTATCAAGTGGATCAATGAATTGGTGGATGCCAACGGCAATTACCTGCATCATCTGTTGCCGGTAGACCCAACCCTGCACTGGGCGAATCCGCCCGGTGGAATTGCCGGACGCGATACGCGCCCAAGCTTTGAGAGCACGCCCGTTGCCTATACTGGCCCGGTTCCGATCGTGAGCCATGTGCATGGCGCGGTGGGCGTAGGCGACGAGAGCGACGGCTACGCCGAGGCCTGGTATTTACCCGCCGCGAAGGATATCCCGGCAGGATACGCCACGGTGGGCACCTGGTACGATTATTTCAAACAGAAGGCTCTTCAAAGCTATGGCGCAGAGTGGGGACCTGGCTTTGCGACCTTCCAGTATCCGAACCATAACCGTGCCTCCACCATCTGGTACCATGACCACGCCCTCGGCATGACCCGGCTGAACGTGTACGCCGGCCCGGCCGGTTTCTTCATCGTCCGGGGTGGGCCGAGCGATGTGGTGCTGGACGCACGCTTTGGCACGGCGGCTGTGCTGCCCGGCCCGGCTCCGGCATTGGGAGATGCACCTGGCACGGCGTATTACGAGATCCCGATCGCCATCCAGGATCGCTCATTCCATGCCGATGGCTCCCTGTTCTATCCGGACACGCGCTCCTTCTTTGATGAATATGCCGGGCCCTATTTGCCGGCGACCGATCTATCCCCGTTCTGGAACCCCGAGTTCTTTGGCAACATGATCATGGTGAACGGGAATACCTGGCCCTACCAGACTGTTGAGCAGCGCCGCTATCGCTTCCGCTTCCTGAACGGCTGCCAGTCCCGCTTCCTGATTCTAGATTTTGCCAACATCCCTGGCGTGGAAGTCTGGCAGATCGGTAATGAAGGCGGCTTCCTGGCAACACCTGTCAACATCACAGCAATGGGCAACAAATTGTTGATGGGTCTGGCCGAACGCGCCGACGTCATTGTGGACTTCACCAGCGTACCCGTGGGGAATTATGTGCTTGGCAACCTGGGGCCCGATGCACCATTTGGAGGCGGTGAACCCGTTGATGACTTCGATGTTGCTGACCCACATTCCACAGGGCAAATCATGCAATTCAATGTCGTCCCTGCTGTGGCAGCCGATCCCACCACCCCACCGCAGTTCCTGCAACTGCCAGCGATCCCGCCACTTCCCGTGGAAAGCACCACCCGGCCTCTTGCATTGATCGAAATGATGTCTATGTATCATGATGGTCCGGCGGAAGCAATGCTGGGCAGTGTGGATAAGGATGGGCATCCCATGCATCAGATGTGGTCCGACCCGATCACGGAAAACCCGGCAGCTGGTGCCACCGAGGTCTGGGAGTTTTACAACTTCACTGCCGATGCTCATCCCATGCACGTCCACGAGGTCGTTTTTGAAGTCGTGAACCGGCAGACGTTGCAAGTCAATGAAGACGGCGAAACTGAGCCGCCTGCCCGATTGGTCGGTGACCCGCGTCCACCCGAACCCTGGGAACAGGGACTGAAGGATACAGTCATTGCCTACCCAGGCGAAGTTACACGCATCAAAGCAAAGTTTGAGACACCGGGCACGTTTGTCTGGCACTGCCATATCGTGGAGCATGAAGACAATGAGATGATGCGTCCCTATCGTATTGGACCCGAAGACCTGACTGCGCCATAGTCAGCCCATTCTTTAGAAACTGCGAATTGCTCTGAGGAGCGCGATACTCCTTAGAGCAAAAAAATGGCAATTTTGCGTAACATAAAAATGACATTATGCACTTTTGCCAGGACATACATTGTTGAACTCTCTTGTTATTCAGCTACTGACAAAAAAAGAAAGGAGTTTCTAATGAGAAAGGCGCTCTATATCGTGATGGTGCTTGCTCTGGTCACAGGATTTTCTCTGGCCTGGCAACAGTCTTCGGCGCTGGCGGAGGATGCAGAGCCTGGTGACATGGCAGCCTTAGGCAAGGCGATCTTTTTCGATGAGGGCCTGTCGATCAACGGCACACAATCGTGCGCCACATGCCATGCGCCCGAACTGGGATTCACCGGACCCGACTCTCTCATCAATGCAGGGGGAGCCGTATATGAGGGGGCGCTGCCCGGTCATTATGGTAATCGAAAGCCCCCGGCCTCAGCGTATGCCGGAGATAGCCCCCTCTTTCATTACGATGAGGTGGAGGGAGGCTGGTTCGGCGGCATGTTCTGGGATGGACGGGCAACCGGCGCGACGCTCTTTGATCCGCTGGCCGAGCAGGGACAGGGCCCATTCTTGAATCCACTCGAGCAGGCGGTGGCCAATGCCCAGGTGCTATGTGTCAAAGTCAAAAAGGCAGACTATGCTGGACTCTTCGAAGAGGTTTGGGGCGCGGGCTCGCTCGACTGTGCTAAAGATGTGAACGGCGTGTACGAGCGTATCGGCCGCTCGGTGGCCGCATATGAAAGAAGTGCGGAAGTCAATTCATTCACATCGAAGTTTGACCTCTTCTGGGACAATGCCGCAAAGGCTGTTCCTCCCAAAGACATCACAAAGATTAAGTGTGGTATGGGTGGTGGCGGAGGCGGCATGGGCGGTGCTATGGGTTGCCCGGGCAGCGGGATGTACGGCTGGGCCAGCTACAGAAATCTCGGGCTCACCGACGTCGAGCTCCAGGGTCTGGCGATCTTCAACGATCCCAATCGGGCGAACTGTGCCTCCTGCCACACACTGACAGCGGGCCCCGATGGATATCCACTGTTTACTGACTTTGGATATGACAACATCGGCATGCCGATGAACCCGGATAATCCCTTCTATTCTATGCCTGCAGCATGGAATCCCGATGGCGCGAATTGGGTGGATTATGGACTCGGCGGTTACTTGAAAGGCGCGGGCTATGCGCCGGATGTGTACGAGCCCGAGATGGGCAAATTCAAAGTGCCGACCCTTCGCAACGTAGATTTGCGACCATCGACCGACTTCGTTAAGGCCTACGGGCACAACGGTTACTTCAAATCACTGGAAGATCTCGTCTTCTTCTACCATTGGCGCGCCATGATGGATAACGGCTGCATGGGTGGTGGAATGGGAGGTGGAGGTATGGGCGGTGGCATGGGTTGTGAAGGCATGGCCAGCATGTTCCCCCCGCCAGAGGTCGATCAGAATAGAGCCGAACTGGGCATGTTCCCCCGGCCGCAAGTAGACAATATCGTGCTCTTCCTGAAGACCCTCTCGGATGGTTACTTCCAGCGATAGTTAGCATCCTTCTAGCGGGAGGATTTATCCCTCCCACTAGACTACAAAACATAGAGCTACAAATCGAAGCATATAGGACTTTGAAAACGATTTTGAGAACCAACGGAGGTGTGAAATGAATTCACCAAAGCTAAGTCGGCGCGAGTTCATGCGCGTTGCCGGGATGAGCCTGGGAGGGCTATTGCTGGGTAACCATCTGGATCCCTTCCTGAAACGTTCCTCGGTTGCATCCCAAATGGAACCGTTTGTCCCCGATGCAGAGATCGCGATCACCGCGGTTGAGAAATACGTCCAGATCCTGTCGGGCGCGCAAACCCGCGTCTGGAGCTATGAAGGACAGCTGTTGAGCGGCTCTGGAGTGACTGTGCAGGCTGTCCCTGGCAGCTATCTGGGACCGATCATTCGCGCAAAAACAGGCACCAAGCTGCGCATCTATTTCAACAATCAGCTTGCTGAGGATAGTGTTATCCATCCGCATGGACCGCGCGTGCCGGAGGAGAGTGATGGTCATCCTATGCAGGCGATTCCGCCGGGCGATACCAAGATCTATGAGTTCGAGATCATTGACCGCGCTGGTCCCTACTGGTTCCATCCCCATCCGCACATGCGCACGGCGGAGCAGGTTGCCATGGGCATGGCCGGTCTGCTGACTGTGTGGGATGATCAGGAAGAGCTAGCCGTGCCTGGCGCGAGCACGGCTGCTAACGATGTGCCTGTCATAATTCAAGATCGGAACTTTGACAGCGCGAATCAAATTCTCTACAACCCTAACAACATGTGGGGTTATCTGGGCAGCCGCATTTTGGTCAATGGCAAGCCCAATACAGTCTTCTCACTCGAGCCGCGAGCGTATCGCTTACGTATCCTCAATGGGTCGAATGCGCGCACTTATAAGCTGGCATGGAGCAATAACATGCCCATGCAAGTCATTGGCACCGATGGAGGTTTGTTGCCCGCGGTGGCATCAAGGCCGTATGTAATGCTCATGCCCGGCGAGCGAATTGACGTCTGGGCAGATTTCACAGCACTGGCGCGCAAGCAGATCATTTTGCGCAGTCTCGCCTTTGACCCCATGGGCGGAATGATGGGAGGCGGAGGTGGCATGGGAGGTGGAGGGGGCGGTATGGGTGGAGGCGGTGGAGGCATGGGCGGAGGCGGCATGGGATCAGGATTACCCATGGGATCTGCATTTGATATCTTAACCGTGAATGTTGGACGCAAGGCCAGCAGCAGGCCCGTTCTGGGTCCGCTTCCGCCGCTTTCGGTGATCTACAGTGTCAGTAATGTTCCCAATTACAATGCGCCGCGTCCGTTCAGCCTGGATATGAGCATGATGACGTGGACGATCAACGGACGGGTCTTCGAAATGATGGATGTCGCTGAGGATGAAATGGTTCACGTCCACGACACCATGGCCTGGGAATGGATCAACAACACTCCCATCCCCCACCCGATGCATATGCATAATGTCCAGTTTCAGGTCGTGCAGCGGACTCCATCTACCGCGAGCAGTTACGCAACGATCAATCAAGGACTGGTAGATACGGGCTGGAAGGATACAGTGCTGGTCTGGCCAGGGGAGCGCGTCAAAATTGCCATGATGTTCGGGCCTCATGCAGGGATGTACATGTATCACTGCCACATCCTCGAGCATGAAGATATGACTATGATGCGCAACTATATGATCATGGATCACATGATGCCAATGTAATAGAACCTTGGGGGCAAGAATCAGCGCATTTATTGGTGCCGCCAGTGGGAGGAGAGATTTAGAGGTATTGTGAAAAGGAGGGGAGCAATCGCTCCCCTCCTGAATTTCTGCTTGAATTTTCAGAATATTTGTTCTATAATGAATACATGGACCAGCTCGAGACCCTCCAGTCGCTTTCGGAGCAGATGGAGCTTGAACATGCAGAGGAAACACGCGGCGAGCCTGCGAAGCCCGCCTGTTTCACGCCGAAAGCTACCCATGAGTTTAGCGAAAAGGAAAAGCGGGCTGTCTTCGTCCACCCTGCCCAACTCCCCAACGGCAAACAAGTCAAGTTACTGAAGACACTGCTCTCCTCGGCCTGTGAGCGGGATTGCTACTACTGCCCCTTCCGGGCAGGACGCGATTTTCGCCGCGCTACGTTCAAGCCGCAGGAGTTCGCCGAGCTTTTCATCAAACTGCACCAATCCAACATGGCGGAGGGAATCTTCCTCAGCTCGGGGATTGCCGCAGGCGGTGACAACACACAGAATAAGATTCTCGATACCGCTGAAATTCTGCGCAACAAACTTGGATTCCGCGGATATATGCATCTCAAAATCATGCCGGGCGCTGAGAAGGGACAGGTCGAGCGCCTGATGCAGCTGGCGGACCGGGTCTCCATCAATCTGGAGGCGCCTAACAGAGAACGCCTCACGAAGCTGGCGCCTAACAAAAATTTTTTCGAGGAATTGTTCCGTCCCCTGAAATGGGTGGAAGAGATCCGGCAATCGCAGCCTGCTTACAAAGGCTGGAATGGACGCTGGCCGTCGACCGTCACACAGTTTGTGGCGGGTGGTTCGGACGAAAGCGATCTTGAGTTACTCACGACAACTGACTGGCTGATGAAAAAGGTCCGCCTGAAGCGCGCCTATTTCTCAGCGTTTCATCCCATCTCGGATACGCCCATGGAGAACAAGCCGGCGGTCGATCCACTGCGTGAGCATCGTTTGTATCAGGCATCCTTTTTATTGCGGGATTATGGTTTTGATCTGGAGGAGATGCCCTTTGTGCAGAATGGTAATCTTCCGCTGGAGACTGACCCGAAGTTGGCCTGGGCGCAGCAAAACTTGCAGGGACAGCCGCTGGAAATTAACAAGGCCGAACGTCGCGAACTGCTTCGCATCCCGGGCATTGGCCCCAAAAGCGCGGATGCCATTCTCCGTGCCAGACGGTTCGGGAAGCTACGCGATCTAACCAGCTTGAAAAGGTTAGGGATTGTAACAACCCGCGTTGCCCCGTTCGTTCTGCTAGACGGCCGACGCGCGGAAAGCCAGCTGGCGATGTTCTAGCGCTTTATAAAGGGAAGCTGACTTTAGAGGGCGATCCACCCACCGCGCAATCCTTCACGCACGGCTTCCGTCCGGTTGGTGACATTCAATTTTGTATATATGGATGATACGTGAAATTTCACGGTGTGCTCGCTGATGCCCAGCGCCACGGCGATCTGCTTGTTCGCCAATCCCTTGGCAAGTAATCCCAGGACTTCGGATTCGCGATCCGTGAGCGGGCCATGTGATAGTGGCTCGCTTTCTGATTCAAACAACAAGGTGGACGTGCCAACGATCAATCCCTGTGACAACGCATGAACCGCAGCAGTCAGCTCTTCAGCAGATGCATCCGTAGGCAGCACTCCCCATACTCGAAACGAACGCCTCAGCTCGCGGACGTTGATTGGGTCATTCAGTAGCAGCAGCGTCGCCGTGTTTGAAGCAGGATCCATGCCATTCGTGGAAAAGGAAACGTGCGAAGCCGATGCGATCGCCACATCGGCTTCTAGCTCTTCATCTAGCGAGTCATTCATCACCTTGATGGTGCTGTCCGATGACAACAGGGCACGCAATCCCGCGCGCAAAGCTGGCGATGGAATATTTAGCAGGACGCGGATCACTTCCTCTCCCCGACTGTCACCTGGACGGTTTCCGGCCGCCCACCGCGCAGGATCTCTATGGCAACCGGTTTGCCAACTGTGTCACCGGTGAGCGCAGCAAAGAGATCATCTGCATCGCCGACCGGTTGGCCACTGACCGCGACCAGAATATCGCCGACGAGCAAGCCGCCTTTTTCAGCCGGTCCGCTCTCTTCGAGCCACAACACCAGCAAACCCTGACTCTGCTCCCGGCTGAGAGCCTGGCGTGCCGACTCCGGGATGTCAACGGGCTGTGTGCGTACCCCTAAATATCCGCGCTTGACGGATCCATGAGTTGCCAGTGCCTCTGCCACCCGCCACGCGACTTTGACAGGGATGGTCAGCGAAGAGCCGCGTGTCAGTCCGGATGTATTCAATCCCAACACTTCGCCCTCCGTGTTGATGAGCGGCCCGCCAGAGAAGCCGGGATACGGGGTGGTTTCCGTGCGAATATACTGATCGAGCATGCCGCCGCGGAACGTGCGCGTGGGACCACTGATGGAAGTGACAATGCCCCAAGAGGCTTCGATCATCCCAGCCTGGGCATCGGGCCGTCCCAAAGCCATGACCAATTGCCCGACTTTCACTTCATCCGCTGTACTGGCAGGCTTCAAAACCTTCTCAGCCACGCGCAAAACTGCCAGGTCCGAGCCGGGGTCACGCCCTGCAATCGCGGCGGATAGCTCCCTACCATCGAAAGGAGTCACCCTGATATTCTCCTCCCGTGTCACCACGTGGTCGGCGGTGAGAATCAGGTCCTCCGCAAAAGTAATTCCGCTTGCCGGATACCGTTTGCGTGCATCCACGGTGACGATACTTACACTGGCTTTCTCGACTGCTGCACTCAAAGCATTGGAAAGATCGGTGAAGGGATTTGCCATAATTATCTCCTTTTCATCATAACAACTGTAGGGCGGGTTTGCAACCCGCTGATTACAGGGATTGTCAGGCTGAGAGCCTGATCTACAATTGCATAGCTGTTTTCAGTCTATCTCACTCAACACCCAAATACATCAGCAGGATGGGCAGTGCAAAGCCTAGCCTTTTGGGGAGGTACAGAATAGAGCGAAATCAGCTTTGCTGGATGGTCAAGTTTAGGCCATGGTTTAAGCAATACATCCTGTACTTTTGGACGAGGTCGATTCAAACATATGCTCTATAATTCAGCTATGGGTCCAACCGTTCGGTTGAATGCCAAAATCTTTCCATTGATTGCATTCCTCGCTCTGGTGATGCAGATCATCGATCCATCGCGGGTCTGGGTCATCCTCCTCATCGGAATCGGAGGGGCCTGGGCGGTCTGCCGTTGGTGGGCCCGCGGACTGGCGCGTTCCCTGCGCTTCGAACGCGAGATGCGCTTCGGTTGGGCACAGGTCGGTGACCGGCTCGAGGAGCGCTTTACGCTCACAAATGAGTTTCTTTTGCCAGCCACATGGGTCACCATCCAGGACCATTCGACGCTGCCAGACCATTATGTCTCCGTGGCCACCGGCGTGGATGGCTCGAGCACTTCGCAGTGGAAAGTTTCCACACAGTGTACAAAACGCGGGGTGTATACACTCGGTGGAACCACCCTCGAAACGGGCGATCCGTTCGGAATGTATACTGTCACATTTGAAGACCCGACATTTTCCACACTGGCGGTCATGCCTCCGGTCGTATCGATTCCCCAATTCCAGATCCTCTCGAGTGGCTGGGCGGGTGAGGGCAAACCCAACCGCCATGCTCTCCAGGAGACAATCAATACTTCTCACACGCGCGAGATGCAGCCAAACGATCCGGTGCGCCTGATCCACTGGAAGACGACGGCGCGCCACGCCAATTCCCAGAATGGAGCCTCGGGCACCAACAAGTTCTTCGTACGCCAGTTCGAAGGATCGCCTGCCGGTGACTGGTGGATTGTGGTGGACCTCGATCGAGCAACGCAATTCGGCACAGGCTGGGATTCCACCGAGGAGCATGCCATCATCCTGGCAGCCTCGCTCGCCGCCCAGGGGTTAGATGCGGATCACCCCGTGGGGCTTTCGATCAACGGGGAGAATGCCGAATGGCTCCCACCGCGTCGCAACGAATATCAATTGCGCTCGTTACTCAAAGCCCTCGCGGTTGCCGCCCCCTCAACGATGCAGCTAAAGGATTACCTGCAACGCGCAGGTCAATCGCTGAGCAGCCATTGCAGTCTGCTCATCATTACGGCCAACCCGGATGTGGAATGGACTCAATCCCTGCTGCCGTTGATGTGGCGCGGTGTGATGCCTACCATATTCCTTCTGGATCCAACCACATTTGGAGGAGACACAAACTCGAAAGCGATCTCCGAACTGTTCCAATCCATGAGCATTCCATGCCATGTTCTCCCCAGAGAATTTCTGGATAAACCCCAGGCTCGGCCGGGTCGTGAAGGCGAATGGGAATGGCGTATCTCGGGCACAGGCAAGGCTGTGGCTGTGCGCTCCGCGCAGGAGAATTGGCGAGGCCTGCAATGATCGAACGCATTTTCCGGAGAATAGTATCCGCAGAGGTCATCGGCATGGCACTTGTGGTGGGCGCGCTGCAGGTGCTCACGTATGGAATTTCTGGATCGCTGCGTAATACCGATACAACCTATTTCTTCTGGGTCTGCTTTCTTGCCGCGCTGATTGCATTCGGGCTAAGTAAACGCAATGCAAACGGGATCCGGGCTGCGGCTGCGATCATAGCGTTAGGCGCACTCGGAATCTGGATCCTCGGCGCCAGACTCCCAATGCCTTTGCTCGATCTTGGCAACGCGCTGATTCAAGTGCTCTCACAGGCGGTTCCGGCGATCCGCTCAGAAACTCCAATCGACACAACCGCCATTGCAGATGCGTGGCGCGTGGTGGCTGAAGCCTCGATCGCCCTTGGCATGCGCGTCCAGGTCTGGCTGCGGAGCATCGACCGAAACGTGATGGTGAACGATGCGCTCGTGCGCAACATGGTCTGGATGATGATCATGTGGCTGCTCTCGGCATGGATGGGCTGGTTCACGGCGCGGAGGAATGCCATGGCAGCCTTGCTGCCCTCGTTGGTGCTGTTGGCAGCTATCACATCCTACAGCGAACGCAGGGTAGAAACGCTTTGGTCCATGGTCTTCATTCTGCTTCTTCTGATGGGGATTTGGAATTACAAGAACCACACCGTGCAATGGGATCGCAAGAAGGTGGACTACTCCGACAGCATTCGTTACGACGTCAGCCAGGCAGTGATCTTTCTGTCCATCGCCATTGGAGTCCTTGCCCTCATCACACCATCTGTTTCCTGGCGCGCCATTAGGGATTATCTACGAGAGCGCAATCAGAATGAAGTGGCAGACATGCTCGGGGTGCAGCAACAACAGGTGGCTGCCCAGAACGCGCCTGTTCAAAAGCCATCCCTGCCGCGTGACCATTTGCTGACCGGCGGGTTCGCCAACTCTGAAAAAGTGGTGATGACCATTCGCACGGGTGAGCTACCGCCGATTGTCAATCCAATGCTCACGGACGATGCGCCGCGTCACTACTGGCGCAGCACTATATATGATACCTATGTGGGCGCGGGCTGGGTTACAGGTGTTGCATTTCCGCAAAGTGTGCAGGCGAACACCCCATTAATTCCGGGATTGCTTAATGGTTATAAAACGCTTCATCTGGATGTGGAGATGGTCGAGCCCGAGGGCAAGTTGTTCTGGAGCGGGATCCTTTTCAGCGCCGATGTGCCCTTCCGAGCGAATTGGCGCGTCCGGCCCCAATCGAACCTGTTCGCCGATCAAGCGGCCCTGCTCGAAGCGGACATGTTTGCCGCGGTAAGCACCGCACGGGCGTATCGAGCACAGTCCTACATTCCACTTGCCACCATTGAGGATCTACGTGCCGCGACCACTGACTATCCCGAAGAGATCCGCGAGCGCTATCTGAGACTTCCCAGTTCTGTGCCCGATCGCGTTCGTGACCTGGCGCGCGAAATCACGAGAGACAAGTCCACTGCTTACGACAAGGCCAGGTCCATCGAAGCTTATCTGCGGACAATTCCTTATGATCTCGAAGTCCCGGCTCCACCGGAAGATGAAGATGTGGCCGATTACTTTTTGTTTGAACTCAAAAAAGGTTATTGCGATTATTACGCTTCCGCCATGGTCGTGCTTGCACGCGCCAGTGGATTGCCTGCCCGTTTCGTGTCGGGATATGCTTCCGGTTCGTACGATGCAGCCAATGCACAATATATCGTGCGCGAATTGCATGCACATTCCTGGCCGGAGGTCTATTTCCCCGAGATCGGCTGGATCGAGTTTGAACCGACCGCCTCTCAACCTGAGATCGAGCTGGCGGAAACGAATGAAGTGGTCGCGGCCCCGCGGCCTGATTCAGCGGCAGCTCAATTGCTTTATCGTTTCCGGTTACAGACTGCGATTTACTGGCTTTCTCCAGTTGCGATTGTTCTTCTTATCCTCATTCTTTACCTTACGCTGATCGAACGCTGGCTCTATATGCGTCTTGCACCTGCAACGGCCCTCGAAAAAATATATCGACGCCTCTATCGCCTGGGACGCCCTCTGGCTGGCGAACGCACAAAAGCAGAGACTGCCAATGAGTTCATGCAAAAGCTTGTCAACAATCTTGATGGGATAAAACAATATTCCCGCTTCAAAAAATTGTTTGTCCGCGCCGAAGATGAAATTGAATTGTTGACGGGTATGTATCAAGAAACATTATTCAGTGATAACAAAATTCAAAAACATCATGTACGCAAAGCATTGAAGACATGGAAAGGTTTGCGCTTAAGACTCTTGTTCACGAGAATGTATGTCGCTGTGCGGAGAGCACTCTTTCCAACAAAGAAGGCTCATGTCTCCATACCAAAGCTCCCTTCAGAATACCCATTATCTTAAAATTTTCATAGTAAATGATTCCCCTTATTGATTTTGATTCGATAATGTTGTATATTGTTTCAGTCTATTAAAAACCTTGCGAAGATTCTTGTCAGGATGAGTGCTACATGAGTCTCTATAACCTTCACAAGGTGATCATCTTACAGATGAAAGAAAGGAATCCGGAATGGTTTCTATGGATACGCTTGCGATTAAGACAGAAAACAAATTTAGAAGTTTGATCACAAAGCAGGCATATAAAAAGGGCGAGGTAATTTGCGAGATCCCCACAGCAAAAGTCGTTGACACAGCTAATCGTTACACCGTACAGATCGGACGCGATCGTCACACGGAAGTTGGGAAGCTTTCCGCCCTCAATCACTCATGTGATCCCAACGTCATTCTTGATACGGAAAATCTGAAAATGGTGGCGCGGCGTGATATCGAAGAAGGCGAGGAACTTTCCTTCTTCTATCCTGCCACGGAATGGGAGATGGACGCGCCGTTCATTTGTTTATGCGGTGCATCGAACTGCATCCATGTGGTGGCTGGCGCGCGTTTTCTGCCGCTTTCAACCCTCGAGAATCACTACCTCAACCGTCATATCCGCGAGATGATGATCGAGTTGCTGAACAATACAGAGCTGCATCTGACCGGATTGGCAGAGACAGCCAAGAAGTGAGCATGATAAAAAGGTCTTGAGTTTTCTCAAGACCTTTTCTTACGCTCTGGAGCATGTATAGTTAGAAGGAGAATTCGCATGTCCCGAAACATTGATCCATTTGAATACGATGTAGCTCTTTCCTTTGCGAGCCAGGATCGAGCCGTTGCCGAAGAACTCGCCAACCTATTAAGTGCAAGGAAGCTGAAGGTTCTTTCTGCTGAAGCCCAGGCCACAGAACTCGGCGGCGGTGATTTTGTGACTCACATTGCCGAGCTCTATCGCACGAAGGCGCGCTACTGCATATTATTATTTTCTGAACATTATCCGCTCAAGAAGTGGACCGAAGCCGAGCAGACGTCAGCACGGGAACATGCCCTTCGAGACGCGGATGAATATATCTATCCGCTCCGCCTTGATGATACCGATGTGCCTGGAATAACAGCAGCCAGGGGTTACCAGGACCTCCGTCAACATTCAATGAAAGGTATTGTAGATTTATTAGACCAAAAACTCTCGCAGAGGCATGAACACTCTGGACCGCCCCCTCAATCTCACGATCTGCGGTCCGGGAATGTCCCATCGACTGACCGCAAGTCCTAATATGGGCTGTAACACAAACGAAAATCTCCGAGGTGATCTCGGAGATTTTTGTTCATTCAAACCGATCCCTGGTGATTGGTCAGCTTCTCAAAAGCGCCGACCCACGGCTTTCCCAGGCGGTGATTTGGCGAAACAACAATCTTATTGAACCTTTGCGCGATCTGGGGCATGAGCATAGCAATTGTGCCCCAATCATCGGTAAAGATTGCCACCTTCATTTTATCGGCGTATTGACCGGTCCAAAGCCACTCCATGCGAAAGCGATCGGCTTTGACCCAGTAACCGCGCTTTTCCCAGGCAGCAACAGAAATATCGATCCCCTCTGAAATACTCTTCAACGCCAGTGCGATAAAGGCAGCCAGATCCTTTGTGTCCTTGGTGATATCGGTCTGCTTTGCCAGTTCACGCACGGCCAACACGATTGCTTTTGTTAATTGAGTTCGTTCTTTTCCTGC
>DATHTL010000153.1:0-17277 GCA_035463255.1 Anaerolineales bacterium
AACACCTCACAGAAACCTCCTCAGGACAGAATAACCGAACTCGCTGACACGCAGGCGGGTCGGAGCATGGACGCAGACATTGCGCCCGAAATTGACCTGTTGTCCCCCAAACTTCAGCTTGAAATCACGCACGCCATATTCTTCATCCGGCCGGCCACCGCCGCCGAAGTCGAAGGTATGGCAGTTGAGTTTCTTCCCGAATTCTATTGCGCTCCAGACGAGCAAATCTCCGGCCCGATATTCGGTATACTCGCGCAAAGGACCGGTATACCAGTAAAGAATGTTGCCCTTATACGTTAGAAGCGTGAGCGCGCCGATGTTCACACCATTGAGGCGGGCAAACAGAATATGCATCATATTCTTGGGATGGAGAGCCTCGAACGCGGCCGTGAACAGCGACCGATCGGGCAGGGGCACCTGGATGCGATGATAAACATCCTGCAAAATGACATAGGCAGCATCCACATCCTCCGGCGTGTGCGCCTCCTCAATCGTCACGCCCGACTTTTGCGCCTTGCGGATGTTGCGCTGCGCATTCGAGCGAATGTTCTTCCACAACTCCTGGGAAGGGCGCGTGAGATCGATCAGAAAATTCAGATGGTCTTCAAAATAATAGCCACTGTTCTCAAGCGTTGGGCGGAGGTCACTCACATCGTGTACATTACGAAATTCCGTAAATAAAACATTCCGAGCTGCATGGCGGTTATATTCATGCAGTAAAAAATCCAGTGCCACCTGGCCCTGTTTGTGATCCGAACATAGCGGACCACCATAGACCACCGCCCGAGTCGTCATGAACTGGAAGATCCCACCAATCACGGTGATCTTCGCGGTCAGCATCAGCGCCTGCACAGCGCCGTCATCATCGAGGACCGCCCAGAGCGCCGGTGAAAATCCCTTGGACCGCGCGAACACTTGATACATCTCCGGAGAATGGAAGATGTTGCCACGGGGATTGTTCATTACAAACTCTCTCCAGATCATCTCATCGAGATGGTGGACAATTCTCATCATGCCAGGCTTCCTTCTATGGTTCAATGTTTGCCAACAGATCGAGCTGTGCTTTATTCAGGCGATCGAGGTCGAAGATCATAAATCCATTCGACCCGGAGGCTTTCACCATTCGGATCTCCTCCATCAGCTGCGCAGGAGTCTTTGAAATTGCCTCGTCGTCACTTTCAGCATAAACGATCAATCCGTACGTGAGGCGGTCATGCGTGTCCATGACTGGGGACCATTCGTCCAGAGTCACACTTAATTCTGCGGGAGCATCCTCGTAGGCGCGAGGGATCAGCGCATCGATCATTCCTTCGTCCAGCCAGGTTTGCCAATCCTGCAGCACTTCCTGCCTGGCTTTGGCTTTGTCTGAAGTAATCGTCACCGTGACAAGCACGTTCGGATTTGCCTCTTTTACACGCTGGTTCACTTCCTCGATTAGGGAATTGATCCCGGCTGCACGGAATGCAGTCCATTCTTCGTTACGTTTCTCATAGAGCCGCAAGTCATCGGGTCGCCCGCTCACAGGGAGCAACGGATGATTCTCGCTGGCAGTCATCAAAAGCCAATCTCGAAAGTACTTCCGCAGCGGCAGCATGCCGGTCACTGCACGCATATCTTCGAGATCCATTGACGGGGTAGGGCCATCAATAAAAATGGCATTGCCGCCATTCGAGACGAAACGAGCCAGCGACTGGGCCTCCGTGTCTGAAAACAGATACACGTACGGCAGCACCAACACTGATCCGGGAGCGAGCTCTCCCATTTCTGCAGCGGAGACCTCCGTGAAGTCCCAGCCAAGCGAATCCAACCATTCGACTGTACTGTTGAACCCTTCGTCACTATATTCCGCGAGGGTCGTCTCCGAACGCAAGATGTAGACCTCGCCACCTTCCTGCAAAAAGGTCTGTATGCCGCGGTTCAAAATCTCACTGCCCACAGCCGTTTTGCGCTGTGCCGCTTTCCAGTTCAAGATCAGAGCCTGGCCATTACCATGCTGGTTTAACAGCACTGCAGGAATGCCATTCGAAAACCTCGCCAGGACCTGCGCCGTAAGGGGCTGAAGCAGGCCATTGCCTTCAAACTGGCCATAGGCTGGTAAGGCTGCATAGCGCAGCTCGTTCAGGTCAAAATCATGCCCGGCGTTGAAGGCGCTGATGCTGTAATCGTCGAAGCCCCATTCCGAGTCTGGATAGCGCGTATAGTCGAAATGCAGTCCATCCACGCCGCGCGCCACCGCTTCCATCATGATGTCAGTGATAAATTTGCGCGCCTCAGGATGCGAGAAATTCAGCCAGGCCATGGTCTGTCCTTCAGGGCCCACCAATCCCCAATCGGGGTGTTGTTCGATGACCACCGAATTACCTTCTGCATCTGCTACACGTCCGACGGCAAACCAGGCATGCACCTGAATGCCCTTTTGATGTGCCTGTTCTACAATGTAAGCCAGCGGATCGAAACCCGGTTCCACACCGATCTTTTGCTCGGCAACCGCGCTGGGATACAGCGTTCTTCCCTCGCCGAACACGCCAACGAAAATTTCTTTGAAACCACCTTGTTCCGCTTTTCGGATCACACTGTCGATCTCTTCCTTTGTCAGCACCGATTTGCCCTGTACCCATGCGCCACGCAGCGGCGTGGAGGCGGGCAAATTTTTCTTCGGGGCACAACTCGCAAGCAGGACGAATACCAAACTGATAAAAAGAATACGTCTCAGAACTATCATTACCTCTATATCATTATTTGCCTAGAAAACGAAAATAGTAATCCCAAATCGTCAGGGCGTCGATATCGCCGGTGACGCAGAGGGCGCTGCGTGCGCCGTTCGGCCAGCGTCCCAGGCGCACCAGGGGTGCAGGGTCCATCTCAATGTTCTCGATCAACGCTTTTTCCTCTTCATAGGCAAAGGTCTCACGATCAATAAAAATTGAATACTGCTGCCCCTCCTCAGCGGTCTCGACGATATAGCCCTGCTGGCGCAGGAATGCCAAAAGATAAGGATGGGATCTGGAAGAGACACCGATAACCGGCCGCGACGCGCTCCGGATCGTCGCCTGGGTACCGTTAAACTGGACGTAGTCCCCATCCCAGGGCTGATTTTCCGAGAGTACTTCCGCGTTGCGCGCCAGTAGGGTGATGCCTTCTGGTCCCGTGACCTCCATATGATACACGTTATTCGGTTCGGCACGGAGACTCACCTGGGCGTTGGAACGATCCAGCCACCAGCTTGAGATCACGTCGAGACTGGCGAACCAGACCTGAGGGCGAAGCTGGCGCGCCGCTTTGAGCGTTTCGCGCAGGGCCGTTTCGCACAGATAGACCCGCTCGGGGTGCAGCCCGAGGGTGAAGAGCTCCCCGCGCTGATACGTTGCCTCCAAAATGGCCAGCCAGGGATTGTTCAATGCATCCGCGGAGGCAAACTCCAGGCGATCGATCAAGGCTTCGTCATCGGGAACACAATAGGGAATGCGGACCAGTCCATCGTCGTAACGCGGCAGAGCGAGATAATCGTTTGCAGAGACCGCGCCATAGAAACCCAACACTCGACGATAGGACTCGGATTCATATTCTTTTGCCACATCCCACGCGATGACCTGGCTTGTATCGTAGAGCAGGCCGGCCTGTTTGATGGCCTTGAGCGTATCGGCGTTCCAGCGCAAGTACGGGCACCGGAACCCACTGACCGTCAGCCCACGCTCTTCGAATTTCTGCCTGGCTTTGCTGAAGTACTCAGCCTGCAGCTCGAACGGCACAGACTTGTGGTCAATGTGGTAATAGCCGTGAATGGCATACTCGAAGTTCTGGCTCTCGTATTTTTCCGCCACTCCCCTGTTGCGTACCAGCGCCGCGGTAACCAGCGGAAACGTAGCCGCGCAATCATATTCATTGAGAATACGCGCAGTATGGGCAAGAATGTTGTCCATCTTGCGCGAGGTCAGGCCATATCTGGTTGAGATCACGGCAGCGCGCCGTGCTGTCTTCAGAAGACCCTTTCCGCTGACTGCAACCCCAATTGTATTGTTCATGTAGAATTACCAACCAATACCCTGGTAGCGTTCACTACTCACCGCTTGCTTGCCCGCGGCGCGCACCAGATCCACCACTACGTGGCGGCCGTTGACGCGCTGGCGTACATCGGCAAATTCAGGCGAATTATTTCCGATCACGATCACATCGCTGCCTTCGATCACCTCGTCAACTGTATCCATCATCAACTGGGCGATGTGAGGGATTTCTTTTTCAATGTAAGCGCGGTTGGCTCCGTGCAGGTTGGCGAGGGAGACGTTCTTATCGTAGACCTGCACCTGATAGCCTTTACCGATCAGGCGCTCGATCAATTCCACGATCGGGCTTTCACGCAAGTCGTCGGTACCTGCCTTGAAGCTGAAGCCCAACACACCCACGCGCTTGCTCCCGGCTTCGGTCACCATGCGATAGGCATGATCCACCTGCAGGTTATTGCTGGGGATGATGGATGCCAGCACCGGCATGTTTAGATCGAAATGGCGTCCATGGTAAAGCAGGGCCCGCAGGTCCTTGGGCAGGCACGAGCCGCCGAAGGCAAAGCCGGGGGTGAGGTAATAGGGTGAGAGGTTCAGCTTCGTGTCGAGGCAGAAAATTTCCATCACCTGGTGGCTGTCGATGCCACTGGCCTTGCAGATGTTGCCGATCTCGTTGGCAAAAGTTACCTTGAGAGCGTGGAAGGCGTTGCAGGAATATTTCACCATCTCAGCCACGCGAACAGGGACGACACGTACCGGCGCGCTCAACATGCTATATAAGTCCACCACAGACTGGGCAACCTTCTCATCGTCCGCGCCAATGACGGTGAACGGCGGGTTGTAAAAGTCCTTGATGGAGCTGCCTTCACGTAAGAACTCAGGATTGAAGCACACGCCGAAATCAACGCCGCATTTCTTGCCGGAGGCCCGCTCCAGCGCGGGGATAACCACTTCCTCGGTTGTGCCAGGCAGAACCGTGCTGCGCAGAACAACAGTGTGATAGGCATCCTTGGTCGCCAGGGCTTCGCCGATCTCGAGGGCGACGCGCTCCACATAGCGCAGGTCGAGGCTGCCGTTGGAATTGCTGGGTGTGCCCACACAAATAATGGACAATTCCGTGGAATGAATCGCCTCACGCGAGTCGGTGGTGGCGCGGATGGCGCCCGACTCCACACCTTTGCACATCAGCTCGTTCAACCCCTCCTCGACAATGGGACTGCGTCCTTCATTGATGATGCTGACCTTGATGGGACTCACATCCACCCCAACGATCGAATGACCGTTATCTGCCAGGCAGGCCAATGAGACCGCCCCGACATATCCCAGACCAAAAACACTGATGCTCGACATTCTAGTTCTCCTTACTTGTTGATAGTGATAATTCGATAATGATGATCTACGTATCATGCAGCCGCGATGAGCGCGGCCAATTCTTGAAGCTTCTGCTGCCACTCCGACTGTTGGCGGATCTGCAGTGAATGTATCCCGGCAACATGTTCGTCATAACGGGACAGCATGTTTTGAACGCCCTGCCGGATGCCCGTGCTTGTGTTATCCACATGCACAGTTCCCTGATGGAAATATTCTTTCAATAAAGGCCAGTGCGATGTGATGATCGGCCTGGCAAGAGAGAGCGCTTCGCAGGCACCGCGCTGCATGGTGTTGTCGCGAGTTGTCAGGCACATCACCGCATGACTGCCGCGCAGCAACGCGTAATACTGCTCGGTGCTGAGGAAATCGGTAAATGTGACGTTGTGCGGAGCACGCTCGAGCAGTTTCGGATTGCCGCGGCTGCGACGCCCGGTGATGTAAAAATGCACGCCTTCCATCCCATTCGCCGCTTCCAGCACCTGCTCCAGGGGCTCGTCGGGCGTAAAGGTGTTCACGACTGTCACGTTGAAATCGCCGTTGAGCGGATACGCCCCGCCTTCGGGAAAGGTTGTGGGGATATCACGGATGACCAGCGCCCGCGCGCCCCAGCTGCGAATCAGTTGCGCGAAGTGCTCATTCGTCACGATGGTTGTCAGGGCCTTGCGTGCCAGCCCCGCCCACAGCCAGCGCGGCTTTGTCCAGAACGGGAGGAGAAGCGCTGCGCTGTGCGCGTCCACGATATAGCGGCTTCCGGTCAAAGCGCAGTACAGATACACAAACAGCACCGCAAACCCCGGCGGGCTTTGCACAAAGACGAGGCGCGGCCGCTTGCGGAAGAGCAGGCTCAAGGTCCGGATGGCGAGCAGCGGATATTTGAACAGCGCGCTCAGCACGCCTCGCTCTGAGGTCACCTGCAGGAAGTGCAGATCGCGGATCCCCAGCTCGCGGGCGAAAACCTGGCTGCGCGGACCATGGCTGGGAGGACCCCAGACGAGGAATAGCGATCGATCGGCGAATGTGGATGTGGTCATGCGTTTACCATCTGTTCCAGCAATCTATGCGCATTGTTTGTCACGTCGAATTTCTCGCTGACCATCTGGCGCCCGTGCTCCCCCATCCGCTGCCGCAGGGTGGGTCGATCGAGCAGCTCAGCCATTTTCTCTGCCAGGGCGGTCGCGTCGGCAGAAGGGACGAGAAAGCCATTCACACCATCGCTGATGACTTCCGGGATGCCGGAATGGGCAGTGGATACCACAGGCAATTGCATGGCCATGGCTTCCAGGATCGCGTTGGGGATACCATCGCGATCTCCATCTGAGCTGGTGACACACGGTAAGACAAACATGGTAGAAATTCTCAGCTTTTGAATAACACTATCATGAGGGATTGCGCCGCATAAAGTTACATGTTTTTCCAGGGAAAAATCGCGGATTTGCTGTTCGAGTGCATCGCGCAACGGTCCCTCCCCAACGATCTGACAGCGGAACGCATAGCCCCGGGCTTTCAGGATCTGGCAGGCCTGGAGGAGATACGTAAAGCCCTTCTTTTCCTTGAGCTGGCCGACCGATGTGATGAGGGGAACTTCTGACGAAACGGCAGCCTGCGGTTGGTACGCCTCTAATTCCAACCCATGATAGAAGCAGTGCAGCTTGCCGTTCAGCTTGAATGTTTGCTGGAGATGTTGGTGGTTATAGCCGGTGCAGGTGGAGACAAAGCTGGCATTAGAGAGTTTGAGATCGAGGAGCACAGGCTTAACATAGATGTCATTGGCATGGGCCGTGACACTATAAGGCACATTCAACAACCTGCTGGCCACCAGGGCAACGCTGGATGCTCGATCGACAAAATGAGCGTGGATGTGATCACAGGGTTCCCCATAAATACGTTCTGCAGCGTACACGCCTTCTGCGAAATGCATCACTGTTTTCAGGCGCGTCGCCAGGTCCGGGTGAGGACTGGTCAAGAGCTGGATCAATGTACTGAAGTACACCACTGGCTTCTTCAGCAGGAAACGCAGGTGTCCTTTCAGAAACTGACCCCAGGCGATAGGCAACAGATACGAGGTAATTCCCTGCAATCGCTCCTGGTCTGTGGAAAGTTTGGCGCGCGACTTGCGAATAGCAACTACACGCAGATACACACCCTTTGCGCGTAAAGCACGGATCTCCCTATCGATAAAGGTAGTGGTGAGACCCGGGTAGGTCCCGATAATATAAACAAGAGAGAAATCTTTCATATTATTCCGAGCCAGCTAGATTGAACGGTGAAAGCATTGAAGAAATTTGTGAAGTGCCCTGGTCCGCGCCAAAACTGGGACGAACGCCGCGGATAAATCGAAATATGTCGTGCCCGGAGGCACAAGTAGAGCTACCTCTAAGCAGCGCCGGGCTGTGCCGTGGAAGTGACCCATATTCGTGCGCAAGCCGCAAAAACTCATCCCTGATCGTCAAGTTTCCGCTTTGAAAACTTGTACCGTCCCAAACAGGCAAGACCAGATCAGTGAAGTCGGTTTCCAGCTCTGGATCTGCAATGAGATGGTGACGGTCGTCCAGCAGAGGGCTGAGCAAGTCTCCGGGTGGGATCAACTCACCACCGTTCCAGTAAAGGTTATTGTCCAGTAACAGATTGATGGTGGAGTCAACTTTCCCATCGGAGAATTCGTTGCGATCCCTCTTTTCCGGCGTTCCCATCCCCATGGTGCCCGTGGGATCGGACCAGATATTGTTGCAGAAGGTGATATTTTCGTTCTTCGGGTTCTGGTCCTTGATCACCACGCGGGCTGCGTAGGCAAGTGAAGGCAGATCTCCGCTGACTGTATTATTGATAAACTGCACATCTTTCACACCGCTCACCCCAAACGCGGCCCCAATGGGATACAGGGAGTTTCCCAGGAATAGATTATTTTGAACAGTCACCTGGCGGGCCTCAAAGTACGGATTCCCATCGTTGCCTACCTGCACAAAGGTTTCTCCCTCGTTTCCCTGCCAGTTCAGGAAGATATTCCTCTGGACTGTGATCCGCTCCGAACCCAGCAGACCATCGTCATCTTGGTTGCTATCCTTGATCACAATATAGTGCTTGGTGTTATTTTCTACAGGACGGCCACTGGCGGCAAAATCGTTAAAGAAAACATTGTCCTGAATGGTCACATCCGTCACGCTATTGACATCGATGTGCTGCTCAGAGGCTCCCTGGTTGTAGAACACATTGTTCGTGACGCTAACAAAGCGAGCGCCATTGTAGATCTTGAGCAGATCGCTGTTAGAGGAATCATGGAAGATATTGTTGCGGAGGATAATGTACTCCGCCCAGGTCTCGTCATTACGATTGATCTGAACAACGAGAGGATTGATCGCGGAACCAGAATGCTGAAATACGAAACCATCCAGGATGAAGTGACTGGCGCCCGTCAGGCTGACCACCGGACCGGTATGCTGGAGAACCACTTTATAAGGATCGACGGCTGCAAACCGCGTGTACGTTTCAAACCTGCGCTTGATGCGGTTGTCACCAGTATACGTGCCATCCTGAAACCAGACTGTGCAGCTTTCATCGGGCACAGCCGCGGCAGCGTGCTCCAGCGTGGCCCAGGGTAATTCGATAGTCCCCGGGTTGCGGTTATCGCCGGCAGGCGAAGGCGCCACCCAATAGCTGCATGCTTCCTCGGGCGGAAATGGTTTGAAGGCCAGGTTGAGAGCGATGACGACGGAGTATAAGAGGAGGCAATACCTTGATAAAACGTTTCGCATGAAATCCAGATCACGGCTCAGGGGCCAAAGAAGAAGTCATCCACGTAGAACGTGCCGTTCAGACCGGTGACAGCCAGCAAGATGCGCGCATTCGTCGTTCCTTCAGGCGCAACCAGGCTCGCGGATCCCTGAGTCCAGCCATCTGTTGCCGTGTTGTGACTGGCAACCGTATCACGGTAAATGAGGGTGGTGCCATTGCGCCATTCGATTTTCAGCCTGTAGAAAAATGAAGCGCCGGCCGGCTGCGGAATATTGACCCAGCCTGAAACGTTATAGGTTGTCCCGGCCGTCAGATTATTGACCGTCTGGAGGATGTTCGCACTGGAACCGCTTGTGGAGGAAAACTTCCCGGCAAAGCTCTCGGTGAGCACAAGCTCGTTGCTGAGGCTGAATGTGGCGTTTGAGGACCAATTATCCGGCCTGCCATCGCCATTGGCATCGAGCTCGAAGCCAGGGTTCACCAGCAGGTTGCCCGTGAGTGGAGGACTGGTAAACGTGGCCGTCGGTGTGCTCGTTTGCGTTGGCGTATCGGTTGCCAGAGGCGTATTGGTCGGTGTAGGGGTGTTGGGTGCCAGGGGCGTGTTAGACGGCGTGGGGGTGTTGGTCGCCGTAAACGTGGCGGCTGCGATATTCGTGGGCGTGGGAGAAGGACCGATCGTGGCTGTAAAGGTTGGTGTAGAGGTCGCAGTGGCCGTGGGCGTATTCGATGCCGTTGGCGTGCTCGATGGAGTACTCGTATTTGTGGCCGTGGGAACGGGTCCAAGGGTCAACAAATGGAAGGCATCCATGGTATTGCCGGAAAGTCCCCAGGTGCTGCCATCAAAGTAAAGGCTGGAGGAATAGGAACAGGTTGTAACGCTTCCCAGCGAACCAGGGGTGCAGCTAAACACGTCCTCTCCTACACCTAAAACATTGGTAACGTCGAATGCGCCCAATGTGGACAGATAGATATCGCCATTCGCAGCCACATCCAGCGCATCGAGATCCTCATTGCTCGAAGTCGACAACCCCACATCGGAGCCATCAAAGTACCATGACCAGGTACCGCTCGTGTTATCACCTAGCGAAGTGGGCGTGAACTCCAGGATATCCTCATCATTCCATGTTACACCGGGCAAGGATGAATTGCCTGTCGTGGAAATCAACACATTGCCATTCGGCAGGATCCCCAGGGCATCGATTTTTTCAGCGCTTGTATCCAGCCCCACATCGCTGCCATCCAGGTACATGCTAAATGTACCGGCAGTGGTAGTGCCCAAAGACGTTGCGTTGAAGCGCACAATATCATTAGGACTATAGACTACGCCATTGAGAGTTGGGGAACCGCTAAAGGCAAGTAAAAGGCTGGTCTCATTAAGAGGATTGAACGCGACAACATCGGTTCCGCTCAAGCCGACATCTGATCCGTCAAAGAAGAGACTCCAATTCTGGCCGTCGAAGCGCAAGATATCCTCATCCGCGAAGGAGACACCGCCAAGCGACCCGCTGGTTGCAAAGGATGCATACAGGGGATTGGAGGATGCGCCCGCGGGCAGAGTGGCTGTTGGGGTGGCTGTGGGCGTAAAGGTTGGAGCAGACGTGTTCGTGCTTGTCGGAGTATTCGTCGGCGTCGGCGAGGGACCAAAGGTTGGTGTTGAAGTTGGCGTGGTCGGCGTCGAGCCAATGGAAATCTCCCACCACTTGCCGTCGTTTTCATTGGGGTTCGCGCCGTTATCAACACCGCGGCTGACAATATAGATATTCTTGACGGCCGGGTTCCCACTGCTGGGCGCGTAGGCTACGTCAGAACGCAGGTTGCCCCCCGTTCCCATAAAGGACACATTATAGGCACGAAGGAGAGTGCCAGAAGCAGTCACTTCGCCAATGTAGTTCTCACTTCCCTGTGAGCTGGCCAGGAAAACGGTTCCAGCATCAGAGTTGAAGCCAATTCCTTCGAGATCATTGAATCCCCAGCGGGCAGTGTCATAATGCGTGAGCGGACCATCGTCTCCGCCCCCGATCACCCGATTGGGCCCGAGGTTGAACATCCAGACTTCTGCATCCACGCCACCGGCGATGAAGAGCGTATTATTGCCATAGGCCACATCTTCAAGGTCGGTGTTGAAAGTCATTTGCACGACGATATCGTCAGAGGTGCAATAATTGCCATCCGGTCCCAGGTTGATCTCATAGAGACGTCCGGTGCCGCTGTCGGTGGCGATGTAGATGCGGTTCGTTTCGGGGTTGATCGCCAACCCGGTTGGCTCATTGGTAAAGGAGGTGGTACTGCACGTAGAGAGCAAGCTGCCTGAGGTGGTGGCGGCAAACACATTGGCTCCCACCCAGTATGGCGGCATTTCATCCACTTCGCTATCCGTGATCAGTAAACGGTTCATCTGCGGCCAGTAATCGATCCCCGCCGGATCGGGCGAAGAGGGACTCCAGGCCTTATTCGATATGTCAACGATTTTTACAAGCGAGGCCGGTAACAGCGGTGTCCCCGCGGGAAGGGCAGCCGCCTCAATCAGAGATACTTCCACCAGCTGCCCGCTCGTTGAATCGGCCGACTGTAGGGAAGAAAACTTGAACAGCGATGTCTCGGAGCTCTTCGACACCGTTGTCTTAGCTTCATCTAAAATGACAAGGTTATAAATATTTGGATCATCGGTGCGATCCACACTGGGGGCGAAGACGATTGCCTGCGGGTTTGTCAACTGCAGGGAGCTGAGATCAAAAGTAGATAACAGCTCACCAGACTGGGTTAATTCATATAACTGCTGATCGGCTGCATCCAATAAATATAGGTGTCGGTTACTCGGATTGACAGCAATGCCTTGCAGGCGTGTGGCTCCCAATCGATTCAGGTTGAGGCGCGTGACACGGCTGGCCAGAGCAGGCGTGCTCACATCAAACCCAGAAGTGGGGTCCGGCGAAACAATGACCAGTTGATTGCCCTGTGCATTTAATATGAATAGACGCCCCGTGGCCGGGTCGAACGTGATGCCGCGAGCGGACTGCAAGTTTATAGCATTCAAAGCATGCCTGCGAGCAGGGCCGGTGGCTATTGGCAGGCCGGCTGCATTCACAGAGAATTCTTCCAGCTGCCCGCTTGCACTATTAAGCACAAACAATCGGTTTGTGCGTGGATCAAAAGAAATGTTGTGAGCATCTTCGGCAGGAATACGCAGGCCGTTTGTCAGGACTGCATCTTCATGCATCGTAATACCTGCAACACTCCCATCTGTCTTCCAAAGCAGGAAGGTATTGGCATCCGGAGAAAATGCCAAACCTTGCACGCTCGAGAGACCGTAATCCGCCATATCAATGGTGCGGACCTCGCGCCAGGGGTGATCCTCCTGCTGGGCAGACGCGTTCTGACTGGCAGCAGGAATGGTCAAAGTGATCATGACTGCCAGACTCACAAGAAAACGAAATGGAGTTTTCCAGCTGAAATCAAAGGAGGAGAACACCTGTTTTTGCATTTTACGATGAAGCATATTATCCATTCCCTTTCAATAGTTTTCCTGGCATAGTTCCATAGTGAGAGGTTGAAAAGTGGAATAATGGGTCGTGACCAGCACGCTCCATCCCCCTTTTGGGGAACGGAGAACGCTGGTTAAATTAACAAAGTTGGTCTAAATGCTGATTTAAGTCTGAATACTAATATAAGACGGATTCAGCGTACAGAGGTTACGCGTGGTTGTAATCGAAATGGAATGGATCTTTCAGACCAAATCAACAATGTACTTTCCTTCACAACCTCACACTACAGTCTGTGTCATTCGTTGTCTATTGTGCTTGCAGAAACGAGACGAGACTGGGGGACAGGTTCTCCACGTCTGATCATCCTCATATTCAGCCCGATCCATCCAACCATGCGGACGAGGCTGGATGGCAGGAGCCGGACATAAAACTTGAGCATTTCTCGAGCGGATAATTTGACGGGCACTGCCTGATAACCAAGCTGCTTCATGAACTGTCCGGTAAACATTTGGATAAAAAGTATCTCCAGGCTTGACAGCACCTTTTGGAAACGCCCAACAGGCTTTTGGGAGATCTTGCCGGGCTCGATCTTTTCAAATGAGCTGTTCCCTCCCACGTTGGTATGGTCGGCTGCCCCGCACATGGTCACCATTTCCGGCGCAAACTCCTCTCCGACAAACGCACAGACGTCTCGCAGCGTCCCTTCGGGATCAAAAATAATATCCTCGAAGCGCACAATTTTATAGTTATTCGGAAAACGATTTCGGTTGCGGAAAGCACGGCTCATGGAAAAGAGCCAGCGACCGGTGGAGGCGCCCAGACGAGGCGTATCCCGTCCGTGGCGCTTGCGGACAGAGGCATAGCGATCGCGCGGGTCGCGGGACATATGGACGATCTTCGCATCTGGATATTCGCGGAGAATGCGGTCAGCATAGTGCTCCGTGTGCAGCGATTTATCCCCCCAGCGCGGTTTCCCGTTCCGCTCAGCATGGTGCCTGTGGAACAGAGAAAAAAGCCTGCCATATGTGGCTTCGCCCTTCAGGAACTCACAGCGGATGCATTCTACATCCGGCTTGAGATGCCTCATTCGTTTGTAGCGTGTCATGTCTGAGAGGCAGCGCTCGAAGTTCTCGCGCTGGCTTAGATCGCCATAACGCTCGTGGAAATATCTCCACATATTGGTCCGCCTCACCATGCATATATTGGGGTGCGAAGCAAGCAACGCGAATATCAGGCTTGTGCCACTACGATCGGGACCTGCAACAAAGATTGGATTTTCGGAACTCATAGTCGTACTCCTTACTAATAAAATTCATGAGTTCAAAAAATCAAGTTCGTTCCTCCTCAGAAGGATGAAAATCCAATTGGGTTTGCTTGACCTGGTCGTCAGCAAGCACTTCTTGATAGAGAGAAATATAACGCTCGGCAATAAAATCGAGACTGTATTTATTTTCAATCGTCTGGCGGGCGGCTTTGCCCAGGCGCTCACGAACGTGAGGCTGCTCGAGCAGCGAGGTCACAGCCTTGGCCAGGGAACTGGGATCAACGGCAGTAAAGGTGAGACCATTCTGTCTGTCTGCGATCACATGCAAATTCGCAGGGATATCCGAGACAACACTGGGCAAACCACACGTCATCGCTTCGAGCAGGGCATTGGAATGTCCTTCCGCACGCGAGGGAAGAACAAAAATATCGGCATCCTGCAAATATTCAAACACCTGGTCTGTCATCCCTACAAAGTCCACCTTTGAGGCAATTCCCAGTTGCTGAGCCAGGTGGGTCAGGCTCTCACGCAGCGGGCCATCTCCAAGCAACTGCAAACGCAGGTTTAAGTCGGGATACAACCGGACCAGTTGCTGGAACGCTTTGAACAGGATATCCAGCCCTTTCTGTTCATGGAGCCGGCCCACAAAGATCAGACGCACGGGGTTGTGCAATGCATAATCGGCTTTGGCAGGAACCTCGTCGGTCTCCACACCGTTGGGCAGTTGCGTGATCCGGTCTGCCGGGACACCCACTGCGATCAGTTCCTGGGCAATGGCACGACTGGTTGCCACAAAGCGATCGCTCTTCAGCGCCAGCGGCAGGAGGAAACGTGAAAGCGGCAGTTGTTGTCCCTGTCTCATCTTGAGGATATCGCTGGCCTGACCACTGTTGGCCAGCTTCACAATGGTCTTGCGCCCGAACAAGCGGGCAGCGAAGACAGCGACCGCTGCATGGTAATTGAGACCATGCACGTGGAGAATGTCGTAGTCTTTGCGCCGGCGCCACAAGTACCAGAAAAGCGAGAGCATATACAGATAGCCGCCAAAACGGCGCAGCCCTCGGATGCGAAACATTTCCCACAGGGTATGGTTGCGGAAGACCGGGATGCCATCCATCACTTCGCGCTGGGGTGTGCCGCGGAACCACCAGCCTGTCGCGATCTCCACATGGACATTCTTTTCTTTAAGCGTTTTTGAAAGCTTATATGCCTGTCTCTCCGCTCCACCCACCCATGGAAAGAACAGGCGCACGATCATCTGCACGCGCATAGGATTTGATCTCTCGTGTTTCATCTGTATTTTCAAATTAGATGGAGATCGCGCTGTTCAAGCGCAATAATTTTTCAGGATTCTTCATCGCCCAATCTGCCTGGCTAACGGCATCCCGGGCAGAGATGAGCTTGTGAACCGCTCCCCCGCTCTCGAAGTATGAATTCCAGTTGATCAGCGAAGAGCGCAGCTTGTGGAACCGCCACACGAGAGGCAAAAGCCGCCACTCCTCCTCGCGGATCGGATACGTCGATTGGTAGCCTGTCAAAAAAGTTCGAATGCTCTCAAAGTTATATGTACCATCTCGATGACGTACCCGCGACAGAGCCAACACCAGTTCGCTCAACCGCCATTCGAGCCGGGAGGACTCGAAATCAATCGGGGTCACCACATCCTGTTGGAACAGCAGGTTATGCAGACCATAATCCCCATGAATGATCAAACGCGTCAGGCTGGAATTGCGCAGGGTTTCATCCACTTGACCCAGCTCGTTGAGAATATACTGGCAATTCTCCACCAGCCAGCTGGCATGTTTCTTTTCGTCTTCGTTCTTCAACGCACGCGACTTTTCCTTCATCTCATCCACTTTGGTCGCATGCCAGGCCATGTTCCGCCGCCAGTCACCCGTATACGAAACAAACCCGAGATGATGCCAGCCCTCGGGCATAAATCCGGCCAGCGCAATGTGAAATCGACCCAGGGTCTGGCCGGCGATGTGCATCAGTGTACGCCGGTGGGAGGATGGCACGAAACTCAACGAGTAATTGGTTCCCTCCACGAAGTCGAACACCGCACAGTTGCCGCTCTCCAGGCTGACGAAGTTAGTCCCTTCGCGTGAGGTGTTCAAGCGGGGACCCGGGATATTTAATTCGGCCAACCGCTCCAGAATGGAATGGCTGTACAGAATGGAGGGGATTTCCAACCGTGCTCGATAGCGCTTGACCACCTTCCGGCCCGTAGATGTGTGTAGGATCAGGTTGTGGGTGCGTCTGCTCAGAGGCAGGTTAGCGGGCGGCTTGATCAGCTTTAGGCCGAAACGATCCACCACCATCTCCACGGTTTTCGGTTCGATATCCAGCGAGCGCGTCCGGGATTTGACGAATTCAGATACCATCGAGGGTCGCGGGAGGTGGGGAATCCACGGGACAGTGGTTTTGCCATTCAGGCTGGCTGGTTGCCAATTATGTGAAGCGAAGACATTCATCATCTTCTTCTGTAATTCCTGACGAGCGCCGTCAGGGCTACCGGTACTGTTATCCACTTCGATCACATTCCACTCTTTCTTCTTTATGTGATCCGTGGCTTCCGTTACAGCACGGTGGGAGCTGATCAGGTATTGTCTCAGTTCCTCACGGCTCTTATCCCGGAAATATTCCCAGATGCCACGCTGGAGAATTCTTTCCTCACAGATCTCGACCGGCACACACGGGATGATCACGAGGTCAGGTTGCGGGATCAAGTCCAGGTATGTGCGAACGCGGGCCGGATCTGGTGTTTCGACGATGGAAGCATGTAGATGGACTGTGCGATGAACATAACCATCGTCAAAAATCAAAACTTCTCCGGGCTGCGCGTACGCCTTGAGGAAGGCATACCGTCCCACCAACTGGTTGAACCAGTGCAGTGTCCGTCTCTCGCGGATGGCCGCCTCGGCCGGCCGGTGCTTTTGTGATTCTGACACGTACTCGATCAGCTGCCTGTGTTCGCGCTGAAACTCGAGACGGTAAGCAAGACTCGTAAAATAGAAGACCTGCCAGAGCAGCGGGTTCCGCAGTCGCGCCGGAGCAAAACGATTCACGATCTTCCCCAGAAGCGTCCGCCGGGCAAACGGGCGGGCTGCTTCCACGACGGAATACGCGCGCAAGCCTTCCTTCTCAAAGATCTCGCGCGCCGCCTTCATCAATGTTGTCTTGCCTGCCCCGGGGGTCCCAAAGAATTCGACGATCAAAGGTTTCGAGCCCAGGCTCACAATAACTCCCAGACGTTTCTTCTCAGCTGGAGGAAGACTTCCTCGTAAGGAAGATCGGCATTGAGATGGATGCTGCGCAGTCCTTTCGATTCAGATTCAGCCAGAGCAGCCAGCTGGGCGATCAGTTGACTCTTGGCTTCGAGCACCTCCGGATCATGATCTGGCTTGCGCTGGAAGGACACCTCAGGGCTGAC
>DATHTL010000154.1:0-18412 GCA_035463255.1 Anaerolineales bacterium
ACCTGCTTTCGCAGGTGGGTCCCGACCCAGAAACGCCGCCTTGGCTCAGGCCTATCGCGTTATTTCTTTTGGAGTTAGAGACCCTAAAAGTAAGTGTTGGCTCAAAACGGAAGGCGCAACATCACGAGCACAGCAGGGACATGCTGCTTATACCATAAACGTGGGTGCAATGGTAGAGAAACATTAATACCTTAAGTACTGATATACATTAGAAAGTTGTAAATATTTCTGATGAAAAAATCAGATTGATTTTATGATTGTTCTATGCTAATCTTATTTGGTCAACATCATTCAACACAAGGAGAAATATATGGCAACGGTTCCCGGGATCGACGTTTCCTTTTGGGATGCAGGGATCGACTGGCCAAAAGTACGCGCCACAGGTCAACGATATGTGTTTATCAAGGCCACCGAGGCGATCTCATATAAAGATCCGACCTTCGATGACAACTGGTTCGGTGCCAAGAAAGCTGGTCTATTACGCGGGGCATATCATTTCTTCCGATGCAACACAGATGCAAAGAAACAGGCTGATTACTTCATCGATTATGTGAAATCGTTCAATGACAATGGGGAATTACCGCCGGTCCTGGATCTGGAAACGCATGATGGTCAGCGCCGGGATAAGATTATGCCTGCTGCTAAGACATGGCTCGATCGTGTGGAAGCTGCGTTTGGGAAGAAACCGATCATTTATTCAGGACAGTATTTTTTGCAGGATTATTTATCGGAGGCAGGCGGGGGACCTCCCGGCTGGGCCAAGGATTATCCTCTCTGGCTGGCACAGTATCCCAATCAATATACGCCCGGCATGCAGCCTTTCTTGCCGCGCGGCTGGTTTAAATGGACGTTCTGGCAATACAGTGACAAAGGTCGCCTCAATGGCATCAATGCCGATGTAGATCTCAATGTGTTCAACGGCACACTCGAAGATCTCTATAAGCTTGCCGGTGCACAGCTGATCACCGAGAGGCCGCAGACTCCGCAAAAACATACGGTGGCCGCGGGAGATTCATTCGAATCGATTGCGAACAAATACGGGGTGACGGTGCGGGAGCTGGTCAGTGCGAATCCACAGCTGCTCAAGACAGGCGATCAATTAACTATACCGGTCGCGGTCGCCATCCCGGCTGAAAATGGGGGAAGTTCCGGCTCAACGGCTGGAGGCGGGTCCACGACCCGGACGCACGTTGTGAAAGCAGGCGATACCCTGACTGCCATCGCGATCCGGTACGCGACAACCGTGGCGGCTATTGCCTCCGCCAATAACATTACCAATATCAACAACATCAGTGTTGGACAGGTGTTGATCATTCCACAGGTCTGAGGATGGGAGCACACTCTGCTTTTTTACTTTCCTCCCATGGTTTTGAACCGGCCTATTTGCATCTTTATTACACTGGGGGATTGAAACAGCGCGCGCTCGCAGCGATCGCGAGCCTGGCAAATTGCCGCGGATGCCCACGTAAGTGCGGGGATGACCGGCTCGCGGATAAGACAGGTGTCTGCAAAACAGGACGTTATGCGCGCGTCAGCAGCTACTTTCCACATACCGGTGAAGAAGATTGCCTGCGCGGCTGGCGTGGGAGTGGGACTATCTTCTTCGCTGGGTGCAGTCTGCGTTGTCCCTTCTGCCAGAATTATGAGATTAGCCATGGGGTTCAGGGCGAAGAGACACATTCCGAGCCATTGGCGCAGATGATGCTGGAGCTTCAGTCCTCGGGCTGTCACAACATCAACCTGGTAACGCCTGAGCATGTCGTCCCTCAAATTCTCGAGGCGCTGGTCCTGGCCGTGGAAGCTGGTCTGCGTATACCTCTTGTCTACAACACATCGTCATATGACTCGATGGAAAGTCTCCAGTGGATGGACGGCGTAGTGGATATTTATATGCCCGATTTCAAGATCTGGGACTCGAAGCTGGCGGCGAAATATCTGGCCGCCAAGAATTATCCCGAAGTTGCGCGGCGTTCCATCAAGGAAATGCAGCGCCAGGTGGGAGCACTGAAGATAGATGAAGATGGTCTGGCAAAGCGTGGCGTTTTGGTGCGCCATCTTGTTTTGCCGGGGAATGTAGCGGGCACGCGTGACATCACAAAGTTTCTGGCACAAGAGATTTCGCAGGACACTTATCTGAACGTCATGGCACAGTATTTTCCGGCTGGCAAAGTTTCAGCTGAGAAGTTCCCGGAGATGAACCGTCCGATCACGCCTCAGGAGTATTCCAGTGCCATCGCTTTTGCGCAGAAGGCGGGCTTGCACCGCTTCGCACAAAACTGATCTTTGTTTGGAAAATAAAAAAGCCCTAAAGACAGAGAGTCTTCAGGGCTTTTTGTTTACGGATACACTCTCTTGATCGTGCGTGGGAAGGGGATGGCTTCGCGGATGTGCTCAATTCCGCATAACCAGGCGGTGACGCGTTCCACGCCCATGCCGAAGCCGGAATGGGGGACAGACCCATACTTGCGCAGTTCCAGATACCACCTGAAGGCTTCCTCTGGCAAACCTTCTTTACGAATACGTGCCAGTAATGAATCGTGGTCGCTCATCCGCTCCGAGCCGCCGCAGATCTCGCCATAGCCCTCCGGCGCCAGCAGATCCACCGATTTGCAGACTTCGGGGCGACCGGGCCAGGGTTCCATATAAAATGCTTTGACCGCGCTTGGATAGCCATATACAAACACCGGCTTATCATGAAGCTTTGTTAATTCCACTTCATGCGGGGCGCCGAAGTCCATGCCCCATTCAAATTTCAGCAACTCCCTGCGTTCAGGATCTGTCTCTTTTTCATAGAGATCGATGAGATATTTCGCTGCATCGTCATAAGACATACGCGGGAAGGGAGTCTGGACATTTTCCAGCTTGGACGTGTCACGTCCAAGATATTTCAACTCTGCTGCGCAATCACGCAGAACAGTTTGTACGATGTGACTGATCAAGCCTTCTTCCACTTCCATTAAGCCATCTAGATCACAGAACGCGATCTCGGGCTCGAGCATCCAGAACTCCGTGAGATGGCGACGTGTCTTCGACTTCTCCGCGCGGAAGGTGGGACCGAAGCAATAAACTTTGCCAAAGGCAAAAATATTGGCTTCGTTGTAGAGCTGACCAGTTTGAGCGAGATAGGCGAAGCCCTCGTCAAAGTAAGGCGTCTCAAATAGAGTAGTAGTTCCTTCGGCAGCGGCAGGGGTCAGGATGGGTGTATCGAGGTTAAAGAATCCATGACTATCCAGGTATTCCCGCACGGCCGACATGACGCGTACACGCACTTTGAGGATCGCCCACTGGCTCTGCATGCGGATCCAAAGATGGCGATGGTCCAGCGCGAAATCCACACCGTGATCCTTGAGGGACATCGGATAGTCCAGCGCCGCTTCTTGCACGACTTGGATCTGCTTCACGCCGAGCTCGTACCCACCCGGAATGCCCGGCGCCCGCTTATCTTCGCGGACAGGACCTGTAACGATGACCGATGATTCCTGTGGTAGGCGCATGACCCGGTCGAACAATTCGGGTTCGAGATCGCCCTTGAAAGCAACGCATTGTACAAAGCCCGAGCCATCCCGGATCAGCAAAAAAACCAGTTTGCCCTTATCTGTGCGGTTGTAAACCCAGCCTTTAATCATTACTTCTTGACCAACATAGTTCGAAATTTGTGAAACGCTGACGTGTTCAGCCATGTGGAAAGTCCTTTTGTTTTTTGTTAAATCAATTATAGCAGAGGGGTATCGTATGTCAGTAAGGAAGCTTGAGAAAAGAGGCGCAGCCCCAGAGCTCGATTTTTGCCATGATAAAATAGCAAATCCAACCTGCACTAAATCAGCGAAAGGATCTACATTATTAGAATGAAGTCCGTGTTAAAACGACTTTTTGAGGTTAATTTCTTTCTCGCAAACATCCTGGTTCCTGTCATTGCCCTCGCTTTATACTGTGGTTCTTTCGCATATTTTGCATCTCATTTCCAGCTTCGAGGTGTGAATTACTTCTTTGCCATCGAGTTAGGAAAGTATCTGCTGTTTGTGATCGCTGGCCTGCTTGTGATTTTTCTCGTCATACGTCAGAGGAGACCAGGGGATATATTAACCTTCAAGCATTCCGAGGAAAAGCTCTATCCCAGTGATTTTCTCCTTCTTTTGCTTCCAGTAATACTTACAGTTCAATATATCTTAAATAATCGAGCCATCCTATCTCCTCAAGATTGGTTATATGTGCTGCTCATTGTAGCGGTTGTTTCTGGGTTCTATACCTTTGTTCTTCCGGTCGTTCTACGCAAGGTGATGCCCACACGGACGTTGATGATCCTAGGCCTGGCATTTGTATTTACGATCGTCAGCATGGCTTTAGTAAGTCACTATTTCACCTGGTTTGAAAAAGGAGCTCTCGGGAAACAACTGATCATTTTGGGCGGCGTGTTCCTGGTGATTTTGCTTTTATACAATCTTAATCAACGGAGGATTTTGCATCTTCTTATTATCGTTAATTTGGTAGCGAACAGTTCCTTGCAGTTATTATCACAAGTCAGCAAGACCAATACATCAACTCAATCGATGAACGAGAATAAATTGCTATCCTTAGTGCAAGGGAAAAAACCCGCCAGGACGCCTAATATTTATTTGCTTGTCTATGATGCGTATATTCCCAACGAAACCATGCTGGCTCATGGTATCGACAATAGCGCGCAGGAAGCGTATTTAACGCAACAAGGCTTTAAACTATATCCACACACCTATTCCATCGAAGCCTCAACGTTTGCCACGATGAGCCCAGTTCTCAATGCGTCAACCGAGTATTATGGAGATGCCAGAAGAGCTGTTTCAGGAGATGGAGTAACGCAAAAAATATTGAAGAACTTAGGGTATGAAACGTACGGCTTGTTTCCTTCCGGTTTTGCGTTTGAGGGTGTGAGAAGCAGTTATGATTATATAACTCCGGGGCTGACCATCCCGTCGTACGCTGTGTTGTTGAAGGCAATTTCCCTGGGTGAGTTCAGATTCGATGTTGAGCAGGTCGGCCTTGGTAAACAGCATCGCCAACAATTTATCGCATACAAGCGGAACATTTTTAGAAATGCTTCCTCTGAACAAAAAATGTTTATGTATATGCACTCTAACAAGCCTTCTCATACACAGATTTCTGGAACTTGCCTGCCTAATGAAAAGGAACTGTTCCAGAGGCGACTGAAAACGGCTAACGTCGAGATGAAAAAGGACGTTAATTTGATTGTTGCACACGATCCGGATGCCATTGTGATTGTAGCTGGTGACCATGGCCCGCATTTGACCAAAAATTGTAATATGACGACAGGTGTATATGACGCTTCAGAAATTTCTCGGCTGGATATTCAGGATCGACATGGAACGTTCCTAGCGATCCGATGGCCAACAGGAGATTTTACAAAGTATGATCACATCACAGTTCTGCAGGATTTATTTCCTGCCGTATTCGCCTACCTGTATCAAGATGCAACTTTACTGCAAGCGAAAATTGACCCCGTCATATTAACCGATGAAACTGTGAGTGGCGTTTCTGTTCGTAATGGTATTATTGAGGGGGGCACAGACGACGGCGAGCCTCTGTTTTTATCAGACAGTAGTTCGACCGAATAGTGGATCATTCCTATACGCTACACGGATAGGGAGCGTTCATCACGAAAGAGGCAATATCATGCCAACTCGCTATAAAATACGCCAAAAAATGTTCTCCATTGGAGACGATTTCTGGATCGAAAACCAGGATGGCAAAAGGGTTTTCAAAGTGGACGGTAAGGCACTCCGCCTCCGCAAGACCCTTATCTTTGAAGATACGAGTGGCAACAAGCTTTGCCAGATACAAGAACGCTGGTTGCCGATCAGAGAAACGATGGCGATCGATGGTCCGGATGGCGAGCAAATTGCCGTTGTACAAAAGGCGCTGATTGCGCCGTTGCGTGACCGCTGGAGTGTCAATGTCAAAAACGGAGCAGACCTAACGGTGCAAGGCAACATCCTTGACCATGAATATACGATCAAGGAAGGCTGGAATAAGATCGCGGAGGTCTCCAAGCGGTGGCTCAGCCTGACAGACACGTATGGGGTCGAGATTGAGGCTGGTCAGAATGACATCCTCATATTGGCTGTTGCAATTGCCATCGATATGATGGCTCATGACGATGATGGCAAAAAGCCGAAAAGGAAGGAGCCTCGATAGAGACATCCTCTTGATAAGTGAGTTAGTTTCGTTTCTGCTCCAATGTCTTGACTAACAATTCTCTCGCTACTGTCGGATCCGCTTTTCCTTTCGTCGCCCGGGCAACCTGTCCCATCATCCATTGTAAGATAGACTCCTTCCCGGCAAGATACTGCTGAACTTCCTTGGGATTGTCATTAAGAATCTTTGTAATCGTTTCCTGAATAAACCCTTGATCAGAAACTTGCGCGAGGTTCTTTGTCTTGACAATCTCTTCTGGCTTGCCGCCATTCCTGAACAATTCGCCAAGCACGACCTTCCCAGAGTTGCCGCTAATGGATTTCTCCGTGACCAGGTCGATCAATTTCGCCAGGTCCTCAGCAGGGACCGGTATGTTCGTTACCTCGATATTGAGATCGTTCACATACCGCATGAACTCACCGGCGATCCATGAACTGACCGTCCTGGCTGGACTCTTTGCGTTCGATGCCACATCTTCAAAATAATCAGCCAGTGCTTTTTCGGAGGTCAACAGGCGCGCTTCCTGGTGTTTCAATTCATATTGTTCAATAAAGCGACGTGTCTTGGTTTCTGGCAATTCAGGCAGGCTGGCGCGAATCGATTCAATCCAAGTCTCGTCAAGGACGAGCGGCGGCAGATCAGGTTCCGGGAAGTAACGATAATCGTGCGCACTTTCCTTCCCGCGCTGGGAATAGGTTTTGCCCGTTGCTTCGTTAAACCCCAGGGTCTCCTGTTCCACAGTTCCGCCGCTTAAATAGATTCCCGACTGGCGCTGGATCTCGTATTCTGTGCCCTGAGTCAGCGCGCGGAAGGAGTTGAGATTTTTGATCTCCGTTCGCGTGTTGAATTGGTCGCTGCCCGCTTCGCGTACAGAGACATTCGCTTCGAAGCGGATTACACCCTTTTCCATGTCACCGGAGTTGACTCCAGGATAGCGCAGGATGGCGTGGAGTTTCGTCGCGTAGGCCCTGGCTTCTTCGGCGGAGCGCAGATCGGGCTCGGTGACAATTTCCAATAACGGCACGCCGCTGCGGTTATAGTCAATGAACGAGTGACCGTCCGCGTGAGAGAGTTTCCCGGTGTCCTCTTCCAGATGGACGCGGCGAATACGGATGTCTTTTACACCGGCTTCTGTTTCGATCTGGATTTTCCCATTCGTGGCGAGGGGTTGGTCGTACTGTGAGATCTGATATCCCTTGGGAAGATCAGGATAGAAATAATTCTTGCGAGCAAAAATACTCTCGGTGTGGATTTGGCAACTTAATGCCAGCCCAACTCTGACCGCCAGCTCAACCGCTTTCTTATTGAGAACTGGCAGCGCGCCCGGCTGACCTGTGCAAACAGGGCAGATATAGCGGTTCGGTTTCGCGGCGATCGAATCGACAACCTCGCAGCCGCAAAACATTTTGGATCTGGTCAGCAATTCAGCGTGGACTTCGAGTCCGATGACAGGTTCATGTTTCATCACTAATCATCCCAACAAGGCGGATGCTTCGTATGCCAGTCCGTGTGGCCTTGGTACATGTGTCCAATACGCAGCAGCAGCTCTTCCGACAGATGTGGGCCCATGATCTGCATGCCGATCGGCAATCCGTTCGAGATGCCGCAGGGAACAGACAGGGCAGGAATACCCGCCAGATTTACCGCGACCACATGTACATCCGACAAATACATATCGAGCGGGTTGGTGATTTTCTCGCCGATGCGGAAGGCGGTGGTCGGCGCAACGGGGGTAATCAACGCGTCGCAGGTCTCAAAGGCCTTTTGAAAATCCTGGCGGATCAGTGTGCGCACTTTCTGTGCTTTTAAATAGTAGGCGTCGTAGTATCCGGCCGAGAGCGCAAACGTGCCGAGCATGATGCGGCGTTTTGTTTCCGCGCCAAAGCCTGCTTCACGTGTTTTCAAATACAGCTCTAGCAGGTTCTCCACGTTTCGTTTTGATAACCCAAACCGCACGCCGTCATATTTCGCAAGATTGGAGCTGGCTTCTGCGAACAGGATGAGATAGTAGACGGGAATTGCGTATTGCGTATGGGGCAGGGAGACTTCCAGGACATCTGCACCAAGCGACTCGATCTGTCTGATCGCAGCCCTCAATGCAGCATCTACCTCTGCATCAAGTCCTTCGACAAAATATTCCTTCGGAATGCCAATGCGAAGCCCGCGCAGGTTTTCGGTTTTCTTCAAAGCCTCAGAATACTTCTGAACCGGTTCCTGACGAGATGTGCTGTCTTTCGGGTCGTGTCCCGCGATTGCCTCAAGTACCAGCGCAATATCATACACGCTGCGCGCCATAGGACCGATCGTGTCAAAGGAGGAAACTAAGGGAATCAAGCCATAGCGGGAGACCCGTCCGTAGGTGGTCTTAAGTCCGCTCACGCCGCAAAACGAGGCAGGCATACGCACTGACCCACCTGTGTCCTCGCCGAGTGAGAAAGGAGCCAGCCCTGCAGCCACTGCTGCGGCCGATCCGCCGCTCGATCCGCCGGGGACATAATCGAAATCCCATGGGTTGCGCGTGGTGAAGAAGCCGGAATTTTCCGTCGAGGAGCCCATCCCGAACTCATCCATGTTGGTCTTGCCAAGGAGAGCAGCACCAGAGGACTTCAATTGTTTGATCGCCGTGGAGTCATAAAACGGCTTATAGTTCTCGAGGATTCTGGATGAACACGTTGTGTTGACGCCGCGCGTCGAAATGGAATCTTTGGCAGAGTAGGGAATGCCGGTCAACGGAGTCAAGCCATCGCCTGACGCGAGTCGCTGATCTGCATCCCTGGCTTCTTCGAGGGCAACGTCCTCCGAAATCGTCACATACGATTTGATCTGCGGATCCAGCCGATGAATGCGCTCCAGATAGGCACGGGTCAGCTCCTCTGCAGAGATCTTGCGACTCGCGAGCAGCTCATGCGCTTCCCGAATGCTTAATTCGTGAAGGTCCATGTTCGTTCTACTGTTCAATGTGAACGCGCGGGATGACAACATAGTCATCCTTCGCCTGGGGTGCATTGGCAAGGAACTGATCGGTCGGAACCGATTCCTCGATTACATCGTCTCGGGTCACGCCCGTGTTCGCAGTTGACGAGTAAGCCGGCGTGACATTCTCGGTATCCACCTCATTCAGGATGCCGACGTAATCCAGAATATCCTTGAACTGGGATACGAACATCTCCGTCTCTGCCTGGCTCAAATCCAGCCGCGCCAGAGACGCGATCGCTCTGACCAGCTTTTCATCCACTTGAATCTTCGCGGTCTCGCTCATGGCCCAGTCTCCGAGTCTCTAGTCTCTAACCTGAATATGCAATTCCTTCAGCTGCCTCGGCTCTACCTCGGAGGGTGCATCCGCCATCACATCCCGCCCGGTTTGATTCTTGGGGAAGGCGATTACTTCACGGATGTTCGGCTCGTCCGCGAGCAGCATGACGAGGCGGTCGATGCCCGGGGCCATGCCACCATGCGGCGGCGCGCCATATTCAAATGCCTCCAGCATGTGACCGAACTTGCGCTCGATTTCATCGCCGCTCAGGCCGAGCAATTGAAAGACCTTGAGCTGGATGTCACTGCGATGGATGCGGATCGAGCCGGACGCCATTTCATATCCGTTGCATACCATGTCATACGCATCCGAAAGGATTTCCGCCGGGTTGGACTCGAACTTCGGCAGGTCGTCCATTTGCGGCATGGTGAAGGGGTGATGCTCGGCATCCCATTTATTTTCCTCTTCGTTCCAGGCAAACATTGGGAAGTCCACCACCCAGGCGAACGCCATCAGGTTCGGGTCGGCGAGCTTTAACTTGTCACGGAAGATCGTGCGCAATCCGCCCAGCACTTTGTTGACGACCGCGCGCTGGTCTGCGGCAAAGAGGATCAGGTCGCCTTCTTTGGCACCCGTTTCGGATTTGACTGCCTCTGCCTCTTCAGGCTTGACAAATTTCGCGGCGGTCCCTTTCAAGCCTTCGCCGGTTACCGCTAAAGTAGCCAATCCCTTCGCCCCGAGCGCCCTCGCGGACTCTGTCAACGCGTCCACTTCCTTGCGTGAGTACTCCGCACACCCGGGCGCGACAATGCACTTAATGACACCGTTCGATTCGAGCGCAGATTGGAAGACCTTAAACTCGCTTTCTGCAAACACCTCGCTGACATCGATCAATTTCATGCCGAAGCGCAGATCGGGTTTGTCTGTGCCGTACCTTTCAACCACCTCGCGGTAAGAAAACTTTGGCCAGGGAGAAGAGAGTAATTTCTTGTGCGGTGCTACCGCGGGGATCATGGCCGTGTACAGTTCTTCTACAAGTGCCAGTACGTCATCGCGCTGCACGAAGGACATCTCCAGGTCAAGCTGTGTAAATTCCGGCTGGCGGTCGCCGCGCAGGTCTTCATCGCGGAAGCAGCGCGCGATCTGAAAGTAGCGGTCCATGCCCGCGACCATTAGCAACTGCTTAAGCTGCTGCGGTGATTGCGGCAGCGCATAGAACTGCCCGGGATAAATTCGTGAAGGGACTAAATAGTCCCGCGCACCCTCGGGTGTGGCCTTGAATAAAATGGGCGTTTCGATTTCCACGAAATTCTTTTGATCGAGAAAATCGCGCATGAATTTCAAAACCTTGTGTCGCAGGATCATGTTGCGAGTCATGCGCTCGCGGCGCAGGTCCAGGTAACGATAGCGGAGGCGCGTGTTCTCATCCGGCAGATCATTCTCGCCGCTCACCATGAAGGGCAGGGTCTTGGCAGGGTTCAGCACCTCGATCGCCTCCGCAATGACCTCCACTTCGCCCGTTTGCATCTTGGGGTTCTCCATGCCTGCCGGCCGCTTCTGGACGGTGCCCGTGATTTGCAGCACCCATTCCATGCGGACGTTGGACACCTCATCCAGCGTTTCTTTGGAAAGATTGGGATTGACGGTCACCTGGACGATGCCATAGCGGTCGCGAAGATCGAGAAAGATGACCCCGCCATGGTCACGACGGCGGTGGACCCAGCCTGCCAGGGTCACCTGCTGGCTGACATGCGTGGCTCTAAGCTCTCCACAGGTATGAGTTTTGTGCATTGTGCGCCTCCAAATTCTTTTTAATACAAACGGCACGAAGAGCACCAAGGTTGAAAGACATGCTCTACGTGAAGGATTTCCAAGAATTTCTTTGTGTCCGTAGTGTTTAAACCCAGACAAAATAAAACGCCCTCCGCTATTGCGTTGGGCGATTGGTTTCCTTTCAGAACTTACTTTTTAACCAGCAAGGCTTCGCCCAACGATGCGGAGATCGTCATTGTCGTTATTATTATTGTTATTGGCGAAGTGAAGTGGATATTGCATGCTGACGGCATTATAGCACAAACATGTTGTTTGAATAGAGTATTCTTGTCCACAATCATAACGTCATCCTTCACATACTAATGGGGGATGTCGATGTTAGGCAGGTGTAAGCCAACGCCGAACTATTTAACTTTCGGCCATCAGCCAGTCGTTGTATAGTATTTGTTGTGAAAAGCATTCTTCATTCCACAAAGGAGAGCAAAATGAATTTCCGCATCATGTTTTTACTCACCGCCCTCATTGCTGTGCTGCTGGGGTTGGCTTTTCTGGCTGTGCCCGGCCGGGCTCTCGGTCAATTTGGTGTCGATGAGTATGCAGCAACCAAACTGGTATCCCAATTCTTTGGTACCGCCATGCTTGCTCTTGGTCTGCTTCTCTGGTTTGCAAAAGATGTGCATGAGGCAAATCTACAAAAGGGGATGGGAATTGCCTTGTTGGCTGGTGCAGCCGCCGGGGCTGTCATCAGCATAAGCGGGATCATCGCAGGTGTCGTGCGCTCAAACGGGTGGATAGTCGTCATTATCTACGTGGTTCTTGGACTCGCCTATGGCTATTTGGTGTTTCTAAGGCCCAGAACAGAAGCTTACTAGGCTGTAGTGAAAGCGCCCGCCCATACGTAGCACAGGCGGGCGTTTTAATTGTAAGTTCATTGCATGGTTTTGTCTGGGTAACTTTTGTTACAATCTGACGTCATGAATTTGACAATCAGCAGTAAGAAACCTCCAATTGATTATTGGTACCGAAATGGGGCAAGCCATGTTGAAGGCTTTGTCCTAAAATCTTGTGCTGGATTGATGAATTATGTTTGTGGAGCTCAACATCGTTATGGAAGCCGCTGCGGATAGCCAATCTGGCACTGAAACACCTCAACAAGCAAAAATACTTGTCGTGGATGACGATGCTTTAAACCAGCGCATGATGCAGGTTTTGTTGACACGTGAGGGCTATCACGTGGATGTTGTTTCCAGTGGCGCCGAGGCGATTGAGGCAGTTAAGCTCCAACAGTATGATATTGTGTTCATGGATCTCCAAATGCCGGTCATGGACGGTGTTGAGACCAGCCGCCGGATCCGTACCTGGGAGAACGGTGGGCGGCACACCTTTATCATAGCACTTACCGCCAGTTATCTCCCAGAGCAGGGACAGGAACTGTTCGAGGCCGGAATAGACAACTATATTTCCAAGCCGTTCGAGTTGGAGCATATCCAGCGCTTGTTGAAATACAGTCTGATGCCGCAAGCCGTGAATCTGAATCCGCAGCCGGCCACCAAGCAGGATTTCTCATCTTTAGCGGTTCTTGATATTCAGAAGGGTGTGGAACAGGTTGGAGGAGATACAAGAACCTACCGGGAGCTATTGAGTGCCTTTGTCCAGCAGCTTCCGGAACGATTACAGGCCATGCAACTTTTTTTTGCTCAGAATGACCTGATCAGTCTTTCCAGGGCTGCCCACAACCTGAATGGGATAGCCGCCAATCTGGGAGCCTTGCAGATGTCTGAATGGGCTCGAGTGCTTGATAAGCAGAGTGTTGAAGGTTATACTGAAGTTATCCATCATCTGATGGGGGATATCAGGCTTACCGGTGACAAATTGATAACAGCGTCGAACGATTTTCTTGCCGACGATAAAGCGAAAGTTAAGTCATTATAGAAAATTGACTCTCCCTGGAGGAGTACATGCGGGTCTTACTGATCGATGATGAGCCATTTTATTTTAAGTTAATACGAAACGCCCTCAAAGAGGCCGAATACGAATTAGAGTATGCCAAATCAAGCAGCGAAGGCCTGGCAACGATCCCAGCCTTTGAGCCGGAGATGTTGATCGTCGATCTCAAGCTGCCGGATATGGACGGATTCCAAATCCTCGAACGCTTGCGGCGCGATCCCAAGTTTGGCTATGTCCCGGTGATCGTCATTACCTCCAAAGATGAACTGAGCGAGAAGCTGAAAGCCTTCGAGCTAGGGGCGGATGATTATCTGGTCAAGCCTTTCCAGCCACAGGAGCTGGTTGCTCGTATGGGGATCCTAGCACGTCGTGGCCGCGCCATGCAGATCGCGCAAAAGGAAACAAAAAGCGTAACGGATGCCAACATCATTACCGTCCACAGTTTGCGCGGTGGATTGGGCTGTTCGAGTATCGCTGTAAACTTAGGGCTGGCATTTCAAAAGCTGTGGGGCAAGCAAACTCTGCTTGTAGATGGTGTTCTCACCGCCGGTCAGGTCTCTCTAATGCTGGACGCAAAGCCCACGGCAACCTGGGAGAATCTTGTCGGGGTGGAGATGGAGAATGTCGACGACGTGGTGGTAAGCGAGATCATGTGCCCACACAAAAGCGGGATCCGTTATATCGCCGCTCCACGCTATCCCATTGCGGCAGATACGTTTACGAATGACCTGCTCCGGCATTTCATTGAGAAAATAAAGAGCCAGAATAATTTCATTGTGGTGGATACTGCGCATGACTTTTCCGATATGACCATTCAAATGTTGACCATGTCAAGCACGATCTTGCTGGTCATGGCTCCCGAAATGGCATCTCTGCGTACTACAATGAGCGCCCTCGAAATATATGATCGCTTGGGTATTGCTCTGGATAAGGTCAAGATCGCTTTAAACCATAACTCAGCCAATTCGGCGATCAAGCAGACCCAGTTGGAGAAGGTCCTCAAACACCCCATCGATTTTGTCTTACCGTATGAGGCAGGCGAAGTAAACCGTGCCCTGAATTTCGGGCAGCCCTTCATCTTGAACAACCCTGATCTACCCGTTTGTCTCGTATTGGAAAAGATGGCCTACGCATTAAGTGATGATACATACAAAGCCCTGCCCCCGGCTGCTCCATCGCCGACGTGGAAACGGGTGACAAGCCAGTTATCGAATAAGTAGCAATGCGGATCAAGAAACGCCAGTCCCTGTATCGCTTTATCTTTGCACTTGGGATAGCGCTTCCAAGTTTTCTTGGGATACTGGCCGTTCGAGCCCAGGCTGGTGGGGAACAAAGCAGCGTGATTAATGCTGCGTTGCAGACGGATGCGCCAGCGACCGCCACGGGGACTTCCACTCCGCCATCACCTTCCTTTTCGACTTCGACCTCTTCACCGGAACTTAGCCTCCCAACATCTTCGAGTATATTGCCGACTGGTTTATACGCTTTCATCGAAGTCCCGAGAGGTCCGGTGCCACGACCGTATGTGGTTTTGACTGCATTTTCATCCCTCCCCTCAAGTGTCCCTGTCACGATTCGAGGTTTCGTCAATTCTGACGAGTTTATTTGTACGCAATCTCCCTGTGCCATTGAATTGCAGACAAGTTCAAGACTGGTATTCGCTGCGTATGCAGATTCAGGCGAAAGTAGCGAGACGGTCATCGCTTCCGTCTCTGTCACCCAGACAGATAATGGGTATCTTGTGACCATCGACTCGGTGAGCCAATTCACCGTATTTGCCAATGCTTGTTCTCTTGCCTGGGGCGTCTCCGATCGGGCAAATGTGACTTGGGACGATTTTGTACAGTTCCCACATGAGCTCAATACTCAGAAAACACTACATAACCTTGCAACCCAATTGCTCGTCAGTGGCATCGTCGACGCTAGTGATTGTCCCGCCGGGGGACTGAGTCTCGGTTTAAATTGGCCAACCGCCTGTGGTTTGGAACGCGCTAGAGGCGCAATGATCGAATGGCAAAACCAGTACGATGAGTATATCTGGTTGGCCAGTAGGAATGAGGGAATCCCCCCCAAGATCATCAAGACCTTGATCGAGGTCGAAACGCAATTTTGGCCAGGGAATGCGCGCCGGTTTTTGGATGAATATGGTCTGGGCCAGGTCAGTCAGTTGGGGGTTGATGTCTTACTTCGGCGAGATCCCACTTTGTATCTGCAAGTTTGCCCGTCGGTGCTTGCTGATTGTACAAGACCATACCTTAGCCTGGAGCCGGAGCAGCAAAGGATGATCCGCGGGGCAGTAGTGAGTCTGATGGATGTCAGTTGCCCCACATGTGAGTATGGCTTTGACCTTAACAAAGCAAAAGAGAGTATTCCCCTCCTGGCCATGCTATTCACGGCCAACTGTCAGCAGGTGGACTACATCTTGAGCCTGGCTGTCAAGCCAGATGAAGATGCAGATGCCGCGACCGCGACGGCTGCTGTTGCCACAATCGCCGCCGGTGGTGATACCGATACGACCAGCTATGAAGATCTTTGGCGATTCACGTTTCTCTCTTATCACAGCGGTCAGACTTGCTTGTATGAAGCAGTGAATGAGACAAAAAAAGATGATCTTCCCGTGATATGGGAGAATGTAAAGGAAAGAGTTGAGTGCAGGGGCGGAGCTGATTATGTCGATGCATTTATGAGTAATCTGCAGGCGTTTGATTTTTATCGTCTCGACAGCGCTGAGCCCGTTGTAGTGGTTGCCGCGCCGACCATCATCCCCACGCGGACTCCGATTCCGACGCCAACAGTCTATGTTTCCAGTGCGACCGTTCGGGTGCAGGTGTTTATGGATCGCAATGGAAACCGCTCCCCGGATGAAGGCGAATGGATCGACGCGATGACCGTTTTGCTAGAAACATCCACAAATGAGCAGATCACACAGAGAACACAGAACGGTATTGCTGTATTCGATATGTCCGGGTTTACGCCTGGCATTGCGGTGAACGTCAGCCTGCCGGGTCTGTATAGAAGTGAGACCTTCCAGTTACCAGAGCAGGGTGAGGTTCCTATCACATTTATGTTTGAACAGCCGCCTCTGCCCACAGTTATTCCGTAGTGAGAAAAGACCATGGCAAAGAAAAATCAATCAGAAAACAAACCGGAAAACACGGAAATCGAATCAGCTCAACCTGACCTGAATCCTTCCGATCAGGAAATCCATGAGCATGCAGCAGACGTCGCTTCCGAAGAGAGTCCTGTTTCAGATGCGAATCTGGAGGCGAAAGAATCTGCTGATGATTTGCTGGATGATATTCGCCGGTCTCTGATAGAAGAGGAAACGGATCGGAGCGAACAGGATTCAAAGTGGTGGCGAAGGATCGGCCGGAAGCCCAAGAAAACGGAGCAAGAAACGCCTCCGGTGAGTCCGGAAATAGATCTACCAGCGATCTCGCTTTCTGATCCCCTTTTGGTGGATGCTGAGGCGCGAAATGAGCCGGCGGAAGAGTATGTTGATTCGATCGATGAACTCATCGATGCTCTGGAAGCCGAGTCTCTCGAGACGATAGCCGAAACGACCGTCCGTCCGAGTGCCGAGGCGCAACCTCAGCCCGAGCCAGAACCAAAAATCGATTTTGAGCAGCTGAAGGAACAGGCCTTTCGCCCGCGTACCGCTGAAGAGGAAACTCAGAGCGACAGTGATGTTCGCTCGATCGCGCTGGAGGATGGGGAAGAGGTATTTGTTGAGGTTCAAGCGCAAACGACCGATCCGATGCAGGAGCGGATGAGCGCCTTCGAAAATGCGCTCAAACCCTACCGGAGGTACATCTACACGGCGCTGGCGCTTCTCGGTGTGGCTATGGCTGTGACAGCATCCCTGATCCTGTTCAACGTCTATCAGCGGTCTCGCCCCGTACCGACAACGCAACCATCCAATCTACCTTACCCAACAGCCGTGAGCCTGCCAGGCGGCTGGAGCTTCCAACTCGGCAAAGGTACCGTGCAGAACGGCCGATGGGAGCCAAACGGGGCAGAATGGCTGGAGGGCACCGAAGTCTGCCGGTGGGTCGCTTTGCCATGGAGCACACAGCTGGAAGCAGTTCTGCGCACCTTGAATCCGAAAGATCCCATCGAGCTTCTCATGAGCAATAATGATAAGCTGGTCTATGAAGTGTATTCAATTCGTCAATTAACCCCGGAAGAAATGCAGCAGCTGGATTCGAATTCCCCATGCTTGCTCTTAATTTTGACGCAATCAGATTCGGAGAAGCGTTGGGTATTGACCGCACTGCGATAAACTGATCAAACCACCTGAGATGCAGTCTCGAATAGTTGGAATATAAAAAGCCCTGTCAATCACTTGACAGGGCTTTTTGCTCTCACGAGCGGGTTACGGCAACGAGTTGCTGATGGTGCTGAATGTGTTGCCGATCTTGGGGCCGAGGAGGCGCATAACAGCGATGACGACGATGGCGACGAGGGCGAGAATGATTGCGTACTCGACGAGGCCTTGGCCCTTCTCTTTGGGTGCAAATAACATAATAACCGTCCTTTCAATAAAAATAGTAGTGCTGAGGACCACCCTCAGGTCTCGAAACATGACAATCTGATCTTGGAAAAGTTACATTGGAATAGGTTACACCGCGCAGTTTGTTCTGCCTCATCATGTTCGGATATAGCGTATCTCTTGTGCCAATAAGCATGATCACGACAATCGTAATGTGGGCTAAAGACCTCCATCACGAAGTGGATATCGTTTCACGTGTTTTGCAATTAAATTAACATGAAAAGGGTACATCCGCGGGGGCAGATATACGGCGTTATCTTATTATTGAGAATTCTTGGCTATATATGGTGCAGGATATGAGACTGAAGCGTGTAACTTTCGATAAGTTCTCCCGTCCTGCCTTTGATTCATAATTACTTTTACAACGATCGACCTTGCAAAATGAAGCTGTACTTCTGGGATGCCTAGACCCGGAGACGAAATCTGGTCGCACAACCCTATCAGTGGGCGTAGTCTCTGGCGAGCAATAGCGAAACCGGCCCACCCTTACGGGCCGGTTCTTTGTTCCATACTGCTGATTTGCAAAACGCGTTTCCTACAAGCGAGAAATTCATGCACACTGCTTATCGAACCAAAAAATTACCCGGGACTCGAGCACAGGCAATTGTCGAGTTTGCCATTGTCTTGCCCATTTTGCTGATGCTATTAGTGGGAATCCTGGAAGTGGGCCGTATGATTTTTATCTACGCGGCTGTGACCAA
>DATHTL010000155.1:0-70737 GCA_035463255.1 Anaerolineales bacterium
AACTCATCGAGGTTAAGCAACTTATTGACCTGGCTCCTCATCAAATTGATGAGTACCTGAAATCAAAAACAAAATGCCATTCTCACGAAGTATACAGCTGTACTTGCACCCGCCCTTCGGACGAGCATTCCCTGAAACCGCCTGTCAGGTGCGGTTCAGTGATGATATGATATGGTTTAGGGTAACATAAAGGCTTTGTCTGCAGAAATAGACATGCCCTCAAATTGAAATGCGTACTTTAGTTTGATAGTGATGAGATCATCGCCCTATGATCACAGGCACTGCTCAAGCGAATCCCAATCTCGCGTTTATCAAATATTAGGGAAGTAGTGACTGAAAATATTTCCGTCGTCACACTTTTTGCATCATTTTAGTCTTCAAAACGGGGGAGTAAAAGGAGCTAAAAAGACGGTAATCGCAGCAATATCAAAGTTTTCAACACTTTTTCATTCGAAATATCGTGCGATGCGCGGGTTAATAATTGGTTACCAAGAGCGGGTGAGCCAGCCATGTTATGGCGGTTATAAAATACCAGACAATTTTCTGTTGACATACCCGCATAATTTAGCGCAAACGTTCTATATGAAGTAAAATTATCTGCGATGGAAATTTCCGAGAAACTGCAAGGCATCCTGGCTACACTTCCGGCAAAACCGGGCTGTTATTTGATGAAAAATGCCGAGGGGAAGATCATCTATGTAGGCAAAGCTATCAGCCTCCGGAACCGCGTCCGGTCGTATTTTCACGCGGATGCCAGTCACGATAGCAAAACGCGACGCCTGGTGCGCGAGATCGCCGACATCGAATGGATCCTGGTCGGGTCGGAGTTAGAGGCGCTCATCCTGGAGATGAACCTCATCAAGAAGCACCGCCCGAAGTACAACGTTCGCCTGAAGGACGATAAGCGTTATCCGTATATCAAGATCCACTGGGCCGATCCCTTTCCCAAGGTCACCGTCACACGGCAAATGGTCGAGGATGGCTCACGTTACTTCGGTCCCTACACATCGGCCTGGGCCGTCTATCAAACGTTGGATGTACTCCGGCGCATCTTCCCTTACCTGACGTGCGACCGCGAGATCACCGGCACCGACACGCGCGCCTGCTTGTACTACGACATCAAGCTGTGTACCGCTCCGTGCATCGGCGCGGTTAACCAGGCGCAATACCGCCAGGTTATTTCCGATCTCATGGATTTCCTGAGCGGCCACAGCGAGAGCATTGTCTCGCGCATCCAATCAGACATGGAAAAAGCCGCGGAGGAAATGCGCTTCGAGAGGGCCGCGGCATTACGCGATCAGCTCAAGGCCATTCAATCCATCATCGAGCGGCAGAAGATCGTTTTTGCGACCGATTATCTGGATTCCGATGTGCTCGCCATGGCGCGCAGCAATGGCGAAGCGTGCGTGCAAATCTTCTTTATCCGCGGCGGAAAACTGATCGGACGGGAATATTTCATCCTCGAAGGCACAGAGGATGAAGCCGATACCGAGATCATGGAACAGTTCATCACGCAGTTCTATACCGAGGCAGCAAACATCCCGCAGCAGGTGATGCTGCCCCAGGAGATCGAGGAGGCGCGCATCATCAGCCAGTGGCTGCGCTCCAAACGCGGCGGTGACAAGGTGGAGTTTTTTGTGCCGAAAGAAGGACAGTCGCGCGAGCTGGTGCAGATGGCGGCCGAAAACGCCACAGAAACGCTGCAAGCTTTGCGAGCACAATGGCAGGCAGATACGCACAAGCAGGAGCAGGCCCTGGGCGAGCTGCAGCAGGCATTGAACTTGCCCGCGCCGCCCAACCGGATCGAATGCTACGATATTTCCAACACACAGGGGACAGCCATCGTCGGTGCTATGGTAGTCTTCACGCAGGGCGTGCCCGATAAAAAACTGTATCGCAAGTTCAACATCGAGAGTGTGATCGGCGCGCCGGACGATTTCGCCTCAATGGAAGAGATGTTGACGCGCCGCTTCCGCAGGTGGCGTGGCGCTCAACAAACGGAAGCTGAACCAGGCGCCAAACCGGATGCCTCGTTCTCCTTCCTACCAGACCTCGTCATCATCGACGGCGGCAAAGGTCAGTTGAGTCGCGCGGTAGAGGTCCTGGAAAAATTCGATCTGATGGGCAGAGTACCGATTGTAGGGCTGGCAAAGCAACGTGAAGAAATCTTCTTCCCGCACAAATCCGAGTCGCTGATGCTGCCGCGACATTCACAGGCATTGTATCTTGTGCAACGCATCCGCGATGAGGCACATCGTTACGGTATTACCGCGCACCGGAAGAAACGACAGAAGATTGGCATGGCCTCGCAGTTGGATTCCATTCCCGGCATTGGACCCACACGGCGAAAAGCCCTCTTGAAACATTTCGGCTCCGTGGATAAGATTAGGCAAGCTTCGATCGATGAGCTGCGCGTTGTGGTTCCGGAAGATGTGGCGAACTCCATCAAGGCACACCTGGAATGAAACGAATCTGGATTGTTGATGATGACGAAGAAATGAATCGCGCCATCGGGCTTATGCTGAACATGCTCGATTGCGAAGTGATGGCATTCCAGAGTGCGCGCGCCACGGCGCAGACTCTCCTGACCGGCAAGCGTCCCGATTTGATGGTGCTGGATATCAATATGCCGGAGGTATCTGGATTGGACCTGCTGGAATTCATCAGGCGCCGCAAGGAGTGGAAGGATCTACCCGTGATCATGCTCTCCTCCGAGGCATCAGACACGATGGTGGACCGGGCAATGCAAATGGGCGCAGACAGCTATCTCATCAAGCCCATCACGATTGAAGAACTGGAAAAAGCAATGGAAGCTGCCCTGCAAAAGCGTGAGAGTGTTAAGTAAGCTATGGCAAATAAGAGAACCGATAAGAAACAAACAAAGAGCAGCGAGAACCGCACCGCACGACGAACGCGAATTTTACAGATCGCCTTCGTTGTCTTTTCGATCATGTTGATCCTTTCTATGGTGCTCTCGCTGACCCAATACTAGTCACGACCTTCACTGGTATAATCCAAGCCGCGCGGTGGAAAATTACCGCGCTTTATTATGGATACCAAATGCAACACAAGGGTCACCAAGGTTCCTCGTATTGAAACTTTGTGTCCTTGGTGCCCTTCCCTGGCATCGCCCGCCAGGGCAGGTGTGTGTTTAATAGAAAAGGAACGTTATGCTCGAGAAACTAAAAGGCATTGAAGAACGCTACGAACAACTGGGAAATGAATTGCTCGATATTGGCAATGATTACCAGCGCGCCGCTGATATCAACAAGGAGCGCGTTGATCTGGAGCCCATCGTGGAGAAAGCGCGGGAATACCGTCAGGCAGTGAAGAGCCTGGAAGAGGCCCGGTTTATTCTAGAGTCTGAAAGAGACCCGGAATTGCTCGCGTTGGCGGACGCGGATATTGCCGATCTGACGCCGAGGATTGAAAGTCTCGAGCATGAGATCAAGGGACTGCTCGTGCCAAAAGACCCGCGTGATGAGAAGAATGTGATCGTCGAAATCCGGGCCGGTACCGGGGGCGATGAAGCCGCCATCTTTGCCGCGGACCTGTTTCGCATGTATTCACGTTATGCAGACCGGCAGCGCTGGAAATCCGAGATCTTATCTGAGAATGCGATCGGCGTGGGTGGCTACAAAGAAGTGATCTTTGAGGTCAAAGGCAAGAGCGCCTATTCGAAACTAAAGTATGAATCGGGTGTGCACCGCGTGCAGCGTGTCCCGGCTACCGAAGCACAGGGACGCATCCACACCTCCACGGCAACCGTGGCAGTCATGGCCGAAGTTGACGAAGTTGAAATCAGTATTCCTGAAAGTGATATCGAGGTCGAAGTCTATCGCTCCTCGGGCGCGGGCGGACAAAATGTTCAAAAGAACTCAACAGCCGTGCGGCTGTATCACAAACCTACCGGAATGATTGTGACATGTCAGGATGAGCGCTCACAATTGCAGAACAAAATGCGTGCGTTAAGCATTTTGCGGGCACGCCTGTATGAGTTGGAAGAAGAAAAACGCCGGACCGAGATTGAATCAGATCGCCGCTCGCAGGTGGGCACCGGCGAACGCTCTGAAAAAATCCGCACCTATAATTACCCGCAGAACCGCGTAACCGATCACCGCATTGGAGTCTCCATTTACAACCTGCCTGCCGTAATGGATGGCAGCATCGATGAGTTCATCGATGAGCTCTCCACTCGCGACGAGGCCGAGCGTCTCGCTACGAGCGGCGTGGAAGAATAAACGAAACGCTCAAGCCGGAGCCTGCCCTGACTGCCCGTGAGGGCGTGTCGAAGGGTCCCCGGCGGGGAAGAGCTCGTTCAAATCACGGCTGGAAGATGAAAAGACCGCTTCTTTCCGAACTCACATCTCGTCTCACTGCTCTCAGCGATACCCCCGCCCTGGATGCATCTGTCCTTATTGCCCATATTATCGACAAGCCGAGAACCTGGGTGATGGCTCATCCTGAAGTGGCACTGACAACAGAACAGCAACAGAAACTGCATGACTCACTGGAGCGCCTGGCGCGCGGTGAGTCATTTCCTTATGTGCTGGGTCACTGGGAATTCTTTGGACTCGAATTCGATATTACCCCGGGCGTGTTGATCCCCCGCCCCGAGACGGAACTGCTCGTCGAAAAGGCCATTGCCTGGCTACAGGAAGCGCCCGTCAGGCGGACCGTTGCCGATGTGGGGACAGGCTCCGGAGCCATTGCCGTCTCAATCGCCGTGAGCATCCCCGATGTACGAGTGCTGGCCACCGATATCTCTCTGGAAGCATTGAAAGTAGCTCGCCAGAACGCGATCAAGTTGGACGTGAGCGACAGGATCGACTTTGTGCAATGTGATTTGTTGCCATATCATATTGATCCGCTGCCAACTGACCGCCACTTCGATTTGATATGCGCCAACCTGCCATACATTCCCACAGAGACTTTACATCAGCTCCCTGTATTTGGGCGCGAACCAACCCTGGCCCTGGATGGCGGTTCCGATGGACTGGAGATCATCCGGCGGCTGCTCGAGATCGGGCCGAAATGGCTGGCTCCCAATGGGATGATGCTGCTCGAGCTTGAAGCCACACGCGGGATCCGGGCCCTGAACCTTGCCTGCGATCTGTTCTCAGAGGGAACCATCAGCCTCCATCAAGACCTTGCCGGACAGGACCGGCTTCTGCAGATCAATCTGTAGTGTTTATTCTATGCACACAGAAATTCTTCCGGCTTCTTTAGAAAACACAATTGCACGTGCCCTTGAAGTACTGCAAACGGGTGGGCTGGTGGCTTTTCCCACGGATACAGTCTACGGGGTGGGCGCGCTCGCTTTTGAAGGCGACGCTGTTGAGTCGATCTATGCGGCGAAAGACCGGCCCGTCGAGAAGGCTATCCCGGTCCTGATCGGCGATCCGAATGATCTGGAGAAGGTGGGTACAAATATCCCAGATGCCGCGCGCCAACTTGCCGCTCACTTCTGGCCCGGACCTCTCACGATCCTTGTCCCCAAACGAGTGGACCTGCCTGAGGCCGTTTCTGCCACCGCTACCGTCGGTGTGCGCGTGCCTGACCATGAAGTGGCGCGGGCGCTGCTTCGAGCCGCGGGACCCATGGCCGTCACGTCTGCGAATATTTCAGGAGCGCAGAGTCCGGTCACGGCGCAAGAAGTCTATGAACAACTGGGAGGCAGGATTGCCCTGATACTCGACGGGGGCCGTACGCCCGGAGGCGTTCCATCTACTCTTGTGGATTGCACGGCTGCCGAGCTTAAGGTTTTGCGGGAAGGTTCGATCTCTCTCGAAGAGCTCCACGCCGCCGTCAATAAATCAGACTGAGAAACTCTTAGTTTGCTTTCAGGTTTTGTTCAGGTTCCCTTAAAGTCGCTGGCTATAATGAAGGATGCATTCTCCTTTACAAACCGCCTACGGCTCGGGCAAGCCAAAGGCGGTTTGGGTTTTTAAACCCCCACTTCAAACAGAAACCTTGCGAAGGTTTTCGATGGCACCTTAAAGCAGGAGGCGCCAACCTTCGCAAGGTTTGATTTTAAGAAAGCGGCCACGTCGGCTGGACATCGATATCCAGCTCGGAGGTGTGCCCCAGGGCATATCGGTAATAGCCGGCCGCGGCGATCATAGCGGCATTGTCGGTGCAGAGCGAGAACGCGGGGATATGGACCTTGAATTCATCCTGTGACTGGAAAGCCTGACGAAGCGCGCGGTTGGCAGAGACGCCGCCCGCGACAAGGATCTCTTTAGCATGATGGTCGCGCGCTGCCTGGATGGTCTTCTTGAACAGCACATCCACCACGGCGGACTGGAACGAGGCGGCCAGGTCTTCCACGGGAAGGGTCTGTCCATTTTTCTTCAGATCGTTGACTTCATACAGTACGGCCGTTTTGAGCCCGCTGAACGAGAAATCGTATTCTCCCTCAAGCCTGGCGCGTGGAAATTTAAAGCGGGTTGGGTCGCCATTTTCGGCAGCACGTTGAATGGACGGGCCGCCCGGGTACGGCAGCCCCAGCAGGCGGGCGACCTTGTCGAATGCCTCACCCGCCGCGTCGTCGAGGGTAGAGCCGAGGCGCTGGTAGGTCAGGTGATCGGTCATCAGGTTCAATTCGGTGTGCCCACCGGAGACGAGCAAAGCCATCAATGGGAACTGGGGCTCGGGCGGCGCGTTTTCTCCAGCGTTGTAAATCCACGAGGAATAAATATGCCCCTCAAGATGGTTCACGCCGATCAGCGGCAGACTCATCCCAAGGGCGATACCCTTGGCCATGTTCATGCCGACGACAAGTGACCCGGCCAAGCCGGGACCGCGCGTAACCGCCACCGCGTCGATATCCTTGAGCGTGAGGTTTGATTGCGACATGGTTTGCTCGACCACCGGGATGATGCTCAGCACATGCTGACGAGACGCGACCTCGGGGAAAACGCCGCCATAACGAGCGTGGATATCCATCTGCGAGGCGACTATGGATGCAAGTAGCGCGCGCCCATTCTCGATGACCGCGCAGGCAGTCTCGTCGCAAGATGTTTCGATGGCCAGGATGCGGGCGGGTTTTAGTTCACCCATCGTACTGTTTATTTCTCACTTCTTACCTGATCTTTGTTCCACTTCTTCATCGGCAAAACAAAGTCGTAGGGATACTCTGCCAGCAATTCAATCTTGCCATCCGGCCGCACCCAGTAAGTATCTTCGATGCGAAAGCCCATGCCTTTGTCGGGATAATACAGGCCAGGCTCAATGGTGATCACAACCCCTGGCTTGAGGATATTGTCACTACCGTTCTCCGTTACCCGGGCGGAGGGACGCTCGTGAATATTCAGACCCACACCATGCCCCAGAGAATGGACATATCCGTCCAGCGGAGCCTTGCCATTCTGCGGGGTCTGATGACCCTTTGCCTCGAAATACTCGCATGTCATGCGCTGATAATCGGGAAAGGAGGCGTTCAGATCCAGGTTTTCCACCGCCTGGTTATAGATCTCCTCGACCTGATCATAGAGCGCCTGCGCCTCAGGCGTGGCATAGCCGAGACTCCAGGTACGCGTGAAATCATAGAAATACCCGCCGCCTTTTTCGGCCGGGAAGATATCAAAGACAATGGTCTTGCCAAGCGTGACCAGATCCTGGGGGTTTCCAACCGAGTGCGGCACGCCTGCATCGCGTCCAATTGCAAAGATCAGTCCTTCTACATCCACGGCGCCGCGTTCGGCGAGCCAGAGGGCAATCTTCCCTTTGACATCGCCAATGGTGAGCGGAGTACCATCGTCCTTGATGAGTACTTCGTCTTCGCGAACATTACACGATGTTAAGTACTCCTGCACCATTCCTACCACGGTGGTGGTTACAGCGCCCATTTGACGTATACGTGCGACTTCCACATCATCCTTGGTTTCCATGGCGCGCAATATGGTTGCATCTCCCACGCCTTCCCCCACAAATTCCACTTCTGGCATGAGCTGCATGAGATGCTTCACGATACCGAACAGGAAAGAAAACTCCGCCTTGCCATAAATGACCACACGCCCACCCGAAAGACCGTATTCACTCAGGATTTTCTTATAGCGCAATGCATTCGCCAGCAGCCGATCTCCATCTGCCTCTTGTTCGAACTCTTCCATTGGAAATTCGCTGTACGAGACTGTCTTCAATCCACTCTTGGCTGCCTCATCGCGTTCCATATCGTTATAGAACAAGACCGGTTCCTTGCCCATCTTCTTGATGAGAAGCGCGCCGCTTACATGCCCACCGCCGACAAAATAGTACATCGGCGGGTTATGTTCTGCATCACCGAAGACAAGAATGGCATCCAAATCGCGAGCTTTCATCAATGCATCAAGATCAGATTTCATGAATTCTCCGCAAGAAGAGATTTGAGTTTTGCAAGCAATCCTTCATCGTCCAAGACAGTTCGAGGATCGAAAAGAATTGTATCATTTTCCACGCGGGCGATTACAGGAGGATAACCTTCACGGAGCTTCTTTAAGAATGTCGCGGGGGATCTAACGTTGAGGGCTAGCACATATGTGGCGATACATTCATCAGGAAGGCTTCCTCCACCGACAGTGGATTCCGATTGCATCACACTGCCCTGACCCAATACTTCACGCCAAGCCTCCGCGCGGGCCTTGAGCTGCTCCAATGTTAACGACATCATTCGCCAAACAGGAATTTCCCTTTCGAACTCATCCTTGAGATAGTGGAGCAATGTGGCTGTGATACCGGCCAGGCAAGTCTTGTCCGCCCGGACTGCACGTGCCAGCGGATGTTTTCTAATCTTGTCGATCAAATCCTTTTTGCCTATGATAATTCCAGCCTGCGGACCACCCAGCAGCTTATCGCCGGAGAAGCAGACGAGATCCACCCCTGCAGCAAGAGACTCCTGGACCGTGGGCTCGTGAGCCAGGCCGTACTTCGCAGTGTCGAGCAACGCACCCGAACCCAGGTCATCCACCACAGGCACGTTTGCTTGATGAGCAATATCAATAATCTCTTTCAATTCAGGTTCTTCGGTGAAGCCGACGATCTTGAAGTTGCTGCGATGCGCGCGCATAACAAGTGCTACTGGCTCGGTCAGTGCATCACTGTAATCTGACAATCGAACCTTGTTCGTCGTCCCCACCTCGACGAGCTTTGCACCAGATTGCTTCATCACGTCTGGCACGCGGAACCCGCCGCCAATCTCCACAAGCTGCGAGCGGGAGATGACCACGCGCTTCCTGTTCGCCAATGCAGATAATACAAGCAGGATCGCGGAGGCGTTATTGTTCACCACGAGCGCGGCTTCTGCACCTGTCAGTTTTCGCAGAATCGATTCGGCATGGAGCAAGCGAGAGCCTCGTTGGCCTCTTTCCAGGTCATATTCCAGAGTGGAATAATCTTCAGCAACCTCTTTCATCGCTGCGATCGCCGCATCAGACAGCGGGGCTCGCCCCAGGTTAGTATGCAGGATGACACCGGTGGCGTTAATCACCGGGAGAAGGGTTGGCGCTGTCCATGCGATGAGCTGGGATTCAGCCCGAGCGAAGATTGCATCCATCGAGGGAAGACCAACCTCCGGCTTGGCTCGGAAGCGGACGCGGATTTCGTCCAATGTCGATCGAAGCGCGTCCAGCGTCAGAGGCCGCCCGTAGGCTTCGATGAGATGCGTCGCTTGTTGTAATAACTGATCTACAGAGGGGAGATCACGAAGGTTGGTCATCTGTTGTGACAGGAGGTTTCCAGTGCGACTTTTCGCGCAAACGCATGAAGTACTCGATGGCAGCGAATCCACCCGCGAGACCGAGGATCACATACACGGTAACGAGCCGCCCGAGCTGTAGCCAGGCCAGAGTCGCACCATAGATGCCAAACCACAACGCCTGGCGCACGATGACATTGGCTTCTGCAGGCTTTTCACCGGGGAAACGCCGGTGAAAAAAGTAGACGATGGGCAGCACCGTGCCTGAGATCGCCATCAGCGAGAGCACAAAAAATCCCCAGCGCGGCCACACGTATGGAAGAGTTTCCGTGACAAGAAAGTACAGACCGCCCCAACCCGCAATCATTAAGAGAAGGGATGAAAGCCCGAATGGTTTGAAGTTGAGTTGATCATCCATTGAGGGAATTATACTCTGTGGTAGAAACAAATACCGATGGTCGAGTAGGTCGAAGGTTCTTTGAGATCGTATCGAGACCATCCATGTCAAGTGAATATGAAAATAGTGGTCTCGGTACGATCCTCGATAAACACTCGGAGCTGCTCGACCACCAATGTTGCATAAAACAAACAGGCAGGTAATTGCCATGCCTGTTTTGCAATCTCCTTGACTATCACGCTACAAACGCGACCTACTTTTTTACACTTTCTTTTTCGCCTCTTCGACAACTTCCAACACTTCGGGGAAATCGATCCCGAGCGCGTGAAGTTTCTCGACAGTCGGAATGCTATTGGCATCCCAGCCGCGGCGCTCATAAACTGCGTCCATCAAGAGTTCATACTGCGCTTCGCGATACCTGCGCAATTCCTTCATCTTTTCCTCTGTGGACAGGTTTGTAGGATCGATTTCCACCAGACGCTTGAGCTGCTCGTCATAGCGATCCTTGCGTGACTCATACTCTAACTTGGTGACCGGTCCCATGCCGCGGTAGGGAGGATAATCGTGCTTGCGGCCGACGCGTCCCATGCGCATGGAGAACACCTTCTGGAAGTTGTAGACCCGCTCGGACTGCAACAACAGGTCTTCCACTTTCGTCGGCTTGCCCGTCACACCCTGGTGGATCCAGGTGTAGTTCTCGACGTGTTCTGGCACCTTGGCAGGCTCTGCAGTCTCCTTGTTGTTGGCAGGTGAAATGTCGTTCCAGGGAAGCTTGCAAAGACCGTGCAGGCTGAACCATGTACGCCACATTGGGAAGTAATGGAGTGCTTCGGCTTTATCCTGGAAGGTGGGCAGCAGACCATGGACCTGATCCATGAAGATCAGCCAGGCTTCATCGTGCTGCGGGCCCTTGGTCGCCAGGCCATAGCCGCCCTGCTGTGCAATGGACTCCTTGGTCATGTATTCAGAAATTTCCATGCCCTTGATCTCCATGCCAATATCGTGCATGAAGATTGGATCCGCGCCGAACTCGCTCGCAAAGTATTCCTTCATGTAGCGTACGCCCTGCCCAACGATGACGCCAAATCCCTCGCCGCGTGCCATCTGGTGCACCAACTCCAGGGCTGCCGCGCCGTTGCCAAAATTCAGTTCCAGTCCGCCAGTGTGTTCCTCCGTGATGAGGCCTTCTTCGTAGCACTCCATGGCGAAGGCAATGCAGTTGGCCAGTGAGATCGTATCGATACCATACGTATCTGCATAAAAATTGAGTTCGAGGACCTTCTGCGCATCGAAGTTGCCGATGTTCGAGCCGAGACCTGCGGCGTTTTCGTATTCAGGTCCATCCACGAGGACGCACGTGCCGGCGTAAGGTCCGGTCTGCACAGGGAAGTGGTCCACGCCATGGGAGCAGGACATCGTGCAGCCCAGCCAGCAGCCATCGGGCATGCCCTGCGTAAACTTCTCCTTCCAGACCTTCATATCGATCTTCGACACCTCGGGGTGCGAGCCAAACCGATAGTTGTGCGTTGGGAGCAGATCGAAGTGATCCATCACATCGACGATATTCGCCGTGCCCACTTTGCGCATCTGGTTCTGCGAGTCATCCAGATCGGAGATCTCCTTGTTGATGCGTTGCCCGGCTTTGCGGATGAGGGCCATATCTGCCACGCCGTTCTTATCGCCGCTCATGTCGCTGAAGCGGCAGACGATGGCAGCGATGTGCTTATCGCGGAAGACGCGGCCTGCGCCGCCGCGACCGGCCTGCTTAATCCGCGCCTCTTTCCGGCGAACGTCATACCAGGTGGAGTTGATGGCCGCATAGCGGATATGGTTGGCCGCCTGCCCTGCCGAGAGGACGGCCACGCCTCGTTTGCCACGTTCATCGCCGCCATACTTCGCAGTCAGAATGTTCCCAATGAGATGTGAGTCTTCCGCTTCGAACGTGTACGGCTCGACCGTGACCTTGCCGGTATCGCCGTCAATGAAGATGAGCACATCCTCAGTGGCCTTACCCTGGATCTCAAGGGCGTCAAAGCCGGAGAACTTGAGGAACGGAGCGAAATAGCCGCCAACGTTGCTGTCGATCACATTCTCGGTGAGCGGACCGATTGTCACGACGGTGGCTTTACCTGTTCCTGGATAAGCCGTGATGCCGCAAATGGGACCGTTGGCAATGATCAGCTCGTTTTGCGGGTCATTCCACTTCGTCTCGGGTGTGACCGCATCCCAGAGCAGCTTAAGACCGAAACCGCGTCCGCCGGTGAAGATATCCTTCATCTGTTGCGTGACGGGTTTTTCGTAGATCATGTTGTCATCCAGGTTAATGTAGAGTGTCCGGTTGGCATAGCCGCGCTCCACAGGGCGAAGCTCATATGTGAATTCTGCAAGCAAAGTTGATTCGGTCGGCAGGGTCATGGAGTTTCTCCTTGGGTTAGTCAAATAGAGATAGTTCACTTTTATTATCCCAATCTTGACCTTGATTGCCTACTGACTATCTTCCCCTTCTAGTAGTGCCAAGAAGCAGGCGGTTTGGAAGGGATATAATCATATTAATCCAATCTCGATGGTGGAGTAAGGCGAGTGCACGAAGCGTCTCGTCTGTATCGAAACCATCAAGTAACTGATAGGCGAGAAGTTGGATTCAAACTTGTGGTCTCGATACACACCGTTGTCCTGCATGATTTGCTTGGCAAATCATGCAGGACAACGGGGCACTCGACCACCGGGGTATGGAGGTCATATGAACGTATCTGAGGCAATTCGAACCAAACGGGCGATCCGCAAGTTTCAGGATACGCCATTGGCTGATGATGTCATCCATGCAATTCTCAACGCGGGACGCCGGTCACAATCTTCAAAGAACCAACAGGCATGGCAGTTTATCGTGGTGCGGGACAAGGACACCCTTCAGGATCTTTCCGAATGCGGACCCTGGGCCGGCCACTTGGCCGGCGCAGCGGTGGCAATCGCCATCCTCACCCCGGACCCCACGGCCAAGTTCCAGACGATGTTCGACGCGGGGCAGGCCGCGGCGTTCATGCAGCTCGCCGCCTGGGAGCTGGGCGTCGGCTCGGTCCCGGCGTCCATTTACGAGGGGGAAAAGGCGCGTGAAATTCTGCAATTCCCATCCGAATGGCATTTGCGGATCGCGCTCTCCTTTGGCTATCCACTGGAGGAAGAGAGACTGACCGCCGCGCCAAAAAAAGGAGGGCGAAGATCATTAGAAGAAATGGTGCATTGGGAAAGGTGGGGAGGCAAACATGGATGAAATGAAATATGCCATGCTCACCGAAGTCCTGGGACAATGGAAAGCAGAGATCGTAGAGAGCTTCTTGAAATCCGAAGGCATTGATGTGGTCCTCGTGCAAGACTCTATTTCACAGTCTGCTTATGCAAATCCATTTGCTCCGGTTCAGATCTTTGTTCCAAAAGAGAATCTTGAGCAGGCGCGTGAACTGGCGAAAGGCCTGGAAGATGTGCTTCGAGAGACAGACGAAGAGAATGAAGATGATGAAGAAAAAGAGTAGAACGTAATTCGAGAAGCCCCGCTTGCGTACTGCGCTGAGCTAACTTTCTCTCATGATGGATGATAAGCAGGTAACTCTAGTCTATCTAAAAAATACGGCAGCATTTTTCGCCACCAGGGCCAGTCGTGATTGACATCATATCCCCAGAAGTCGACCCAATGCAGGATGTTTTTCTGCTCAAGGATATGCTTGAGGGCGCGCGTGTCTTCGATCATCTCATCTTCCCAGGCACCTTGTCCGACGGCAACAATGATATGGCTTTGCCGGTACTGATCCAGGTACCAAGGATCATTCAAATCTGGCAGGTAGTGCAGCGGGGAGTTGAAATAGACATTGTCATCCATGTAATCATCCAGGAAATGTCTCAGGCTATATAAACCGCTGAGGGCAATGACCGTATCGAAGATATCGGGATGGCGAAAGAAGAAGTTGGCGGCATGGTATGCGCCCATGCTGACGCCGGTGGTTATGAATTTTTGGTCGGTATCCCCGCTGTGCTGGCGCACGAATGGCACAACTTCCTCAACGATGTAGCGATCATAGTCTTGATGGCGGCGCGCCCGGTCAGCTGGATGCACGTCCCAGTTCGCCCAGGATTGCCCATCCAGACTATCAACCGTGAACAGCTTGATCTGACCTGAACCCGTAAACTTTGCCACGGCATTTGTCATTCCCCAGTCTTCAAAATCGTAAAAGCGCCCGCCCTGCGAGGGGAAGACCAGCACAGGCTTGCCATAATAGCCGTAGACTTTCAATTCCATGTCGTGCCCGAGGATGGGGCTGTACCATTTGTGATATTCGATCTGCATGAAGACCTCGACGAAAAGCTAGCCACGGAGACACACATTGTCCCGGTGTTTGTCAGGAGAGAGCGCTGAGAAATTCTACATTTGTTGCACAATGGTCTCAGTGATCCGGTGGCTAAGCAACTATTATGGAATGCGTTATTCTTGGATGAATTTAGCGATCGAGATGATCTCGTCCAGATCGGGCGAACGGACGAGGTACCCGTAATTTCCTAAGGCTGCGCTGAACACGCCGTTGATCTGTTCGTGATGGCGGACCCTGTCTCCATACGCGGCCAGGATTTCCTGTTCGCTGTGAGCATAGGAACGGTTTGACTTGCGGCTTGCATAGCAGCAGTAATATTTGTGAGTGTAGTCGGGGTACGGGAATCCCTTCCCGGCAATGATGCTGGCCCAGGCGTTATAAATGTCGATGTCACAGGAATAGTTGAACATGTCGGTGGTGAGGCCGCCCGGCGGACGCATGTTCACTTCCAGAGCGAGAAGATCGCCCGTGTTGTTTTCGCGGAAAAACTCGAAGTGAAAGAAGCGCTCGCGGACGTCGAAGGCTGCGAGCACGCGGCATCCCAGGGCTTCGAGGTCGGCGGGAATCTCGCGCAGGGTGTAGTAATAGATCAGATCGTCGTTGAGGACGGTCTCCATCACCCCCGCGCTGTAGGCGAGAGAATTCTTAAAGACGGGCGTGCCATCCCGATCGGTGAGGCCGTCGAACGTGACAATCTGGCCGCTGACGAATTCCTCGAAGAGATAATCCACGGGCGGTTTGGTCTCGAAGAAGGACTTCAACTCGTCTTCATTGTGGATCTTGTACGTTGCCGCCGCGCCGACGCCGATATCGGGTTTCGCCACGAGCGGATACCCCGTCTCCACAATGAGTTCCTGCGCGTCTTCCATGCTTTTGACAACCCTGCCGCGCGCGACTTTAATCCCCGCCTGGATGAACGTCTCGCGCATCCGAGATTTGCGCTTGACTCTTTCGATTTGATCGCTGCGTATCCCGAACATGTTGAAATCGGTGCGCATGTGGGCTTCGGTCTCGAGCCAGTATTCGTTGTGCGAGTCGACGCGATCCAGCTTGCCGTAGCGGTGCGTGAAATACCCCAGGGCCCGGACGAGCTCATCATAATTGTTCATGTTATTGACGCGGAAATATTCGGTGAGGGAGGATTTCAACTCGGGGCGCAGGGAATCATAGTTCTCATCCGCCAGCCCGAGGACGTTGACCCCATGATTCTTGAGCGCCACCGCAAATCGATAATAGTTGGGCGGAAAGTGAGGGGATAGAAAAACGAAGTTCATTAGCGCCTCCCGCAGCGAAAGTTGACCTAATATACCAAATTTTCGTTAGAATCACGGCAAACGGAGCGCACATGCAATCAACTATTTTTCACGCCGATCACCTAATTTTGATGGATGGCAACAACACTGTCATTCCCAACGGTGCTGTGCTTGTTAGTTCTAATGGGCGCATTCAAGCTGTGGGAGAAGCACCAGGCGTTATTGATGCGAACCCTGGTATTGAGATAAAGCGGCTGGAGAATCGCCTTCTGATGCCGGGACTGGTCAACACTCATATGCACTCCGGCTTGCTGCGCGGCACGGCGGAGGGTTTGCCCGTGTGGGAGTGGCTGCAAAAATTCATCGACCCGATGCACCGCGTGGTAAATGAAAGAGAAGCCGAAATCGCATCCTATCTCTGTTATGCGGAAGCGCTTCTCTCAGGGACCACCACCATTGTGGATATGTGGCGTCACATGCATGGGAGTGCCAAAGCCGCGGAGCAGCTTGGTATACGCGCGGTACTCGTCCCGTATGTGGCCGAGCATCCGGATCATGATTATTTCGAAACGCTGAAGACAAATGAAGCCTTGATCAAGCAGTGGCATGGCGGCGCGGACGGGCGAGTCCACGTGTGGGTGGGGCTGGAGCACATGTTTTATGCCACGCCTGAGGCATACAAACGCGCCATGGACATCAGCAAGCATTACAACGTCGGCTTTCATACCCACAGCAACGAGAGCAAATTCGATGTCGAAGAAACGCTGCGGCGACACCATATGCGTCCTGTAGAAGCGCTCGAGAAATTCGGCTTGCTCGAGGCGCCGCACACGCTGCTCGCGCACTGCGTTTGGCTCTCGGATCGTGAGATTGAAATATTAGCAAAACACAATGTCGGTGTGGCGCATAACCCGGTCAGCAATATGAAGCTGGCTAGCGGCGCGGCGCGAGTGGAAGATATGTTGTCCGCTGGAGTCGCGGTGGGACTGGGGACAGATGGAGAAAAGGAAAACAATAACCTCGACATGTTCGAGGAAATGAAAACCGCTTCCCTTCTTGCAAAGCTTTCGAAGCTTGATGCCTCCGCGCTAGCTGCCTGGACGGTTTGTCGCATGGGGACCATCACCGGCGCGCGTGCCCTGGGATTGGATTCCGAAATCGGCTCCATCGAAGTCGGCAAGCAGGCGGACTTGATCGCCGTGCGCACAGATACACCCCGTATGACGCCTTTGCTCACTGGCAATGATGGCAATCTGCATCATAACCTTGTCCACGCGGTGCAAGGCGGTGATGTGGATATGACCATGGTCGCTGGAAAAATCGTGGTGGAAGATGGCAAGCTTTTGACAGCAGACCTGCAGGAGCTAATCCGTGACATGAACGCAGCTGTGTCGGATTTATTCAGGAGGCGAGCGGAGTGGCTGGCGACGCATGAGTCGATCAATGAGCTGGGGAAAGGCAAGTAGGTCATGCTTGCAGCGTGACGATCCCGTTCCGTCACGTCACAGACGTGACCTACATCGATAGGAACAGTTGTACTGTCATACAAAATATTGTATAGTGTTTATAGACAAACTTAGAACTCCGCCCCGCTACAAGCACACGGGATCTCCGACACGCTTCTTTAGAAGAAGTTTCCCGGAAGAGCACCGGGACCATAGTTTTGTAGCGTGCGGGGTAGAAAAAGGAGAGAAAAATGGCAGACAGTGTTTATAAAGTTATCACGTTGATCGGCACCAGCGCGGAATCCTGGGAGAGGGCAGCCGCAGCAGCCGTGGAGCGAGCCGCACAGACACTGGAAGATCTGCGCGTGGCGGAAGTGAAGGAGCTCGATATGCTGCTGGAAGAAGGCAAGATCGTCGCGTATCGTGCGAAAGTAAAGGTTTCGTTTAAGTATCGTGAAGAAGTGAAAGAGGAGTAGGGTTAGGAAAGCTATCCTAACAGGATCTTGTTCCGTCATTGCGAGGAGGTCGCGCGAAGCGTCCCGACGAAGCAATCCCACATACAGGTTGAGGGTAACAAATCTCACATGAGATTGCTCACCGGCACTGGCGTGCGGTGCCAGTGTCGCCGCTTTGCGGCTCGCAATGACGGAATTTTGTTGATATGATGTGAAGACACTATTTCCCTGAAATGAGGAGAACATTCATGACGGCCTTTGTCATCGTGGATATCAATGTAACGGACCCGATCCACTATGAGGAGTACAAGAAGCTTGCCGCGCCGACGGTCGAGTTGTATGGAGGGAAGTACATTGCGCGCGGTGGGAAGACAGAAGTGCTCGAGGGCGATTGGAAGCCGAACCGCCTGGTCATTCTTCAGTTCGACAACATGGAAAAGGTCAAAAACTGGCTGAACTCGCCGGAATACCGCGGGCCGAGAGGGATCCGGCACCAGACGGCAATCTCGAACATGGTTGTGATCGAGGGCGTTTGATACAATTGCGCCCGTGAACGAACTTACAGCGTTTCTTGCAAAACAAGGAAGTAAGATTATTGCGATCGCTGCCCATGATTTCGAGACAGGGCGGGAAATTTGCATTCGCGCAGAAGAACTATTTCACCCGGCCAGCACGATCAAAGTGCATGTGATGATGGAAGTATTCCATCAGGCAGAGCAAGGATTATTCGCGCTGGATGACCGGCTGCCAATTACGAACTCATTTACCAGCATTGCAGATGGCAGCAAATTCTCATTGCTGCAAATGGACGACGCAGAAAAAACACTCTATCCGCGCATCCGTGAAAGCGAATCGATCGCCGAGCTGACGCGCCTGATGATCGTGCTCAGCAGCAATCTGGCAACCAACATTTTGCTGGAAAAGATCGGGGCAAAAAGCGTCAGTGACTTCATCGAGGCACTTGGCATCCGGGGCGTCACATTTATACGCGGCATCGAAGACAGCGTCGCCTTTCGCCTGGGGATGAACAACAGCGCTACCGCCAGCGGACTCACGCAAACGATGAAGTTGATCGCCGAGGGAAAAGTAGTCTCCAGCGAAGCCTCTAAAAAGATGATCGAGATCCTGCTCGGGCAGGAATTCAACGAAAGTATTCCAGCGTTATTGCCAGAGTCGGTGAAAGTTGCGCACAAGACTGGCTGGACGGGCGATGTGTATCACGACACGGGAATTGTCTACCCGGAGAATCGCAAGCCATACGTGCTCTCGATCATGACGCGCGGATTTGCGGAAAGTCAGGATGTGGAAGCGCACACCTGCATGGCGCAGATTTCCAGGATGATTTACAGCCAGTTCCAATGATTACCGTATCCAGCCTTGTCTACTACCCCATCAAAGCATGTCGCGGCGTGGAGGTCGGCTCATCCTGGGTCGAGCGCATGGGCTTGCAATATGATCGCCGCATGATGCTTGTGACTCCGCAAGGGGAATTTCTGACACAACGCGAGCATCCGCGTCTGGCTCTCGTCACTCCGAACTTAAGCGATGGTATTCTTGCGCTATCTGCCCCCGGCTATGATTCTATCCAGCTGGGGCTGCAGACCTCGGGCACTCCCTGGCGGGTTAATATCTGGAAGAGCAAAGGTGTACATGCCATTGACCAGGGTGAGGAAGCAGCCGCCTGGTTTTCCGATTGGCTCGGAACGCCGGTGAGATTGGTCCACTTTGCGGATGGATACAAACGGCTTGTGAATGAATCCTATGCGGTCAACCCGGATGACCACACCGGCTTTGCGGATGGCTATCCGATATTGCTGACATCGGAAGAGGGGCTGCAGGACCTGAACTCGCGCCTCGAAACACCTCTGCCGATGAACCGGTTTCGCCCGAATCTGGTGGTGAAGGGCTGCGCGCCGTTCGCAGAAGATACCTGGAACAGAATCCGCATCGGGGACGTTGAATTAGCAGTGGTCAAGCCGTGCGCGCGCTGCGAAGTGACCACATTCGACAAGGACACGCTTGAACGAAGCAAAGAACCGCTCAAAACGCTGGGTAAATACCGTAAGCATAAGCTCGGAGCCATCTTCGGGCAGAACGTGATTCCCTTAAACGAGGGACGGATCCAGCTGGAAATGCGCGTGGACGTCCTGTCCTAAAGCAGCCGCCGAGACTCTGAGACGCTGAGAATTTATTAATTTTTGCTCTGCGCCTCCGTGACTCCGTGGCAAAAGCGTTAAAACTACGTTGACACCCCCGATTTCCTCCGGTATAAGGTTTGTTATGAATTTGACGAAAAAATTAACCTGGCTATGGATCGGCCTCGTCATGACCGCCTGCCAGGGAATGCCCATCCCCCTTCCTGTTCAACTTCCTATAGCAACTTCCGCACCGACCAATACCCAGGGACCGCCGCCCACCCAGACGCCCCTCCCTACGGCAACGCCTCTTCCAACCCTGGAACCCGTGGTGCGCATCGATACGGGTGACCAGGCGCTGTTTTTCGGCGACTATGACCTGGCGCGTGAGCAATATCTCGCGGCATTCAATGACTCAACAGATGATTCAATTAAAGCCGCGGCCCTGTGGGGAATGGGACGGACGGAGCTCGCCGATGGTCGTTACCAAGAGGCGGTCAATCAACTGACCAATCTGATCAGCAGCTATCCCGACTCCACTTACGCGGCGCGCGCTCATTTCCTGATGGGTCGCGCCTATGAAGGACTGGGACAATACCAGCAGGCGGCTGATTCTTATAATAATTACAGCACGCGCGTCCCGGGCGTGCTCGATGCCTACGTTCAGGACTATCGCGGCGACGCGCTTTATGAAGCCGGAGATTATACGGAGGCTCAAAACGCGTACAACGCCGCGCTGACCGCCGCGCGCCTGGACGATGGACTGGATCTGCAGATCAAGATCGCCGAAGCCCGAGCCGCATTCGGCGACTACGCGGGTGCATTGGTTTTGTATGACCAGATCTTCTCCACGTCCACGAATGATTACGTCAAAGCCCAGATGGATTATTACGCGGGGAATGCGCATCTCGAGCTGGGTCAGGTGGAGGAAGCTCATACGCGTTATGCGCACGCCGTGGAGAACTATCCACTTTCTTACTACTCCTATCTTTCTCTTGTAGCCCTCGTCGATGCCGGTGTGACTGTGGACGAGCTCGACCGTGCCCTGGTGGATTACTTTGCAGCGCAATACGATGTAGCCCTGGTCGCGTTCGACCGTTACATCGCTGCCAATCCCGTCAACGATGGAACGCCGCATTACTATCGTGCTCTCACGCTGCGTGATTTGCAGCGCACCGAGGAGGCGATTCAAGAATTCGATTTCTTCATCAAGGCCAACCCCGAGCATGAAAGGATCGTGGAAGCATGGGAGGAAAAAGCCTTCCTCGAATGGGCGGTCCAGGGTGATTATGAAACGGCTATCCAGACCTTATTGGAGTTCGTCGCAACCTACCCCGCCTCGGCTGCTTCCTCCGATTTTCTGATGAACGCAGCCCGCGTCACGGAGCGCGCCGGTAAGCTGGAAGAGGCTGCCTCGACGTGGGAACGTGTGGCCGATGAATATTCCACGAGCGAGAACGTGCCCACGGCATTGTTCCTCGCAGGAGTCACACGATATCGCCTAGGCGACCTTGCCGGCGCGTCGACCACGTTCCAGCGCAGCCTGCTGCTCTCCACGCTTGCAGAAGACAAAGCCCGCGCGTACCTGTGGATCGGAAAGATCCAAAACCAACAGGGCGAGGGTACTGGGGCGGAAGCCTCCTGGCAGCAGGGACAAGCCGCTGACCCAACCGGCTACTATGGGCTGCGGGCGCGTGACCTGCTGCTGGGACGCGTTCCCTTCGAAACACCATCTTCCACCAATCTCGATCCTGATCTTGTGAAAGAACGACAGGAGGCAGAGTCCTGGGTACGCGTCACCTTCGGCTTACCACCCGAAACGGACCTGACCGGACCGGGTCCGCTAGCACAAGATGCGCGCTTTATACGCGGTACCGAGCTCTGGGAACTCGGCATGTATGATGAGGCCCGACTTGAATTTGAGGCATTGCGAGAATCGGTGGCCACCGATGCGATTGCCAGCTTCCGGCTTGCCAATCACTTGTTGGAGATCGGGCTGTACCGTTCGGCGATCTTTGCGGCCCGCGAGGTGCTCACGCTGGCCGGTCTCGAGAGCCAATCCGCATCGCTCACCGCGCCCGCGTATTTCAATCATTTGCGCTACGGGTTGTATTATCACGATTTGATCATCACGGAAGCTGAACGCTACGGGCTGGACCCGCTGTTCATGTTCAGCGTGATCCGCCAGGAAAGTCTGTTCGAGGGATTCGTCCGCTCGAGCGCGGGCGCGCATGGCTTGATGCAGGTCATCCCGGCGACGGGCGAACAGATCGCCACCGAGCTTGGCTGGCCCTCTGCCTATGATTCGGAAGACTTGTACCGCCCGATGGTCAGCGTGCGGTTTGGCGCCTATTACCTGGATAAGAACCGCGACTTAATGGACGGCGATTTCTACGCCGGGTTGGCCGCTTACAACGGGGGTCCTGGCAATGCACTGGCGTGGAAAGAGCTGGCTGGCGGCGACCCTGACCTGTATCTGGAAGTGGTGCGTTTCCAGGAAACGCGGAATTACATTCGCTTTATTTATGAGATCTTCAGTACGTACCGGAGTTTATACAGCCCCACTGGAGGCTAAGTGAAATGCAAGCTCCGGGCGGTAGGAACCTAGAATGAATCAAAAAAGACGGTCACTTTCAAGGTGACCGTCTTTTTTGATTCTTACCTTAGCCTACATGCGCCAGGATACGCTGGTGCGCGGTCTCCGCGTCCATATCGACGATCGAGATCAGTTTGTCGCGACCCGAGGCACCGGCGACAATGTCCAGGCGGGACCTGGGCACACCCAGGACTTCGGAGAGGAAACTGATCAGGGCCTCGTTGGCTTCGTTGTCTGAGGGCGGCGCGGCGATACGGACTTTGATCGTCCCATCATCCAGCAACTCGACGATTTCATTGCGGCTGGCGCGCGGCGTGACTCGCACGGCCAGAGCTGATCCTTTTTTGCCATCGTGTAAGTTGAATTTGCGATCAGACATGGTTCACCTCAAAGTGCAATTAACAAACGAATGATGAGATTTCTTAGCAATTGAAGTAGGAGCAGCAAAATAAACGGACTGAAATCGAGCATGCCCACAAGCGGCACCACGCGCCGGATGGGAGCCAGCATCGGTTCCACAACACTATCGATAGCGCGTCGAATTGGGTGATAGGGCTCCATGAAGTACGACAGAATGACAGAAATAATGACCAACCAGAACAGCAAAGTAAAAATGGAACTGATGAAGAGGATCAAGATGTTCATTAAATTTCACGCTCCGCTTTCGATGTCCACTGGACTGCTATGTTTGTCAGCAGGATTGTTGTATTGGCGTGCACCAACGATCGCCGTCCCAACTCTGACCAGGGTGGCACCCTCCTCCACCGCTACCGTGTAATCTGCGCTGGTGCCCATAGAAAGCTCGTGCCAGTCCGCGTCCTGGAATTGAGAGGCGAGATGATCGCGCAACCGTCTTAGTCGGATAAAGAATCGCCGGGCGTCTTCAGCGTCCGTTTCGAGGGGCGGCATTGTCATCAAGCCCTGGATACGCAGGTTTGGCAGAGTAACGATGGATGCCACATCGGGAAGCAATGCATCCCAGCGTGATTCATCCGAGGCGTCCCAACCCGATTTGCTCTCTTCGCCACCGACGTTGAATTCCAGCAGAACCGGAAGAATGCGCCCCCGCTCGGCGGCAAAACGGTCAAGACGTTGAGCCAGCTTCAAACTATCGAGAGAGTGTAAAAGTGCAAAATGATCTGCCACGAGACGGGCCTTGCGGCTCTGTACGTGACCGATCATATGCCATTCTACACTAGTTTGCGCTACGAGAGATTGAATTTTCGTGACACCCTCTTCCGGGTAATTCTCTCCAAGAATGCGCGCCCCGGCTTCAATGGCCGCCCGTACGATCTCGAGTGGCTGCGATTTGGTCACGACGACCAGACGCACATCATTCGCACCGCGATTGCTTTTGCGCGCGGCGCTTGCGATCTGGTCCAGCGTATATTGGTATTTTTCGCGGATGGAGGCAACAAGGTCAGACATGAGGGTATTATAATCGCCCGCTTTTTGAGAAGTGAAAAAGAAGAAAGAGGAAAGAAGCGAGAAGGATGTGGACTTATTGCAGAGAAATGAGGGCGCCAAAGCGGCCGGTGCGGCCTTTTTCGGCGCGGTGCGAATACCAGTCTTCGGTGTGACAGGCGGTGCAGATGCCCGAGACTTCGATTTGTCCCACACCGGCGCGTTCAAGGGCGACCCGATTTGCCTCCCACAGATTGAAGTGGATCTTGCCGTGGTGTGATTTCAGGAACAGCTCCGACTCATCCGCGTGCTTTTGCATGACCTGCAAAATAACATCCGCGCCGATCTCGTAATGATCGGGGCCGATCGAAGGACCAATGCCGGCAATAATATCGGCCGGATTTGAGTTGTAATTTCTCTTCATCGCTTCGACGGTGGACGTAGCAACATCACGCAGAGTTCCCATCCAACCGGCATGGGCGAGACCGATCACTCCCTGGCGCGGATCGTGCAGCAGGATGGGGACACAATCTGCAAAGCGCATGAATAGCGTCACATCGGGTTGGTCGGTCAGGATGATATCTGCCTGGCGATAGGATTCATCCAGCGGACGCGGAGCTCGCGCGCAGACCACGTCTGCGCTGTGGACCTGCCAGACATCGAACATGGTCTCGGGTTCACATCCCAGGGCTTCGTAGGAAAGGATCCGGTTTTCGCGGACGCGCGCCAGATCATCCCCCACGGTCCCGCCGACGTTGAGCGACCCCCACGGATCGGGACTCACCCCACCGTGACGCGTGAACAGGGCGTGGCGAGTCTGTAAAGTATCGAATTGATAATATCGGATTCCGTTGTGCGGAATAAAAGCCATGGCTCATCACCTCTAAGATAGTATGGTCTTATTCACTTCAGGATGCTGCCGATGCATTGTTCTGTTTAATCGTCTCAAACTTTTTGATAAAGAACTGGCGCGTCTCCGCCATGGATTCCTCTAGGTAGGGGTATGCGAACCAGGCGGTTGCGAACCCGAAGAGTCCGCCCGTGAGGACACGCAGGAAAGGCGTGCTTTCGCGATACGGTAACAGGGAAGACAACCAGGTCCAGTCCATTTGACTGAAAAGCTGGGAAAAGCCGTCCAGGCCGATGGGAGCCATGCCGATCAAAACCCAGAGTGTCCAATGTAAGGGCTTGAGGCGGCGGCCCGTGACAGCATACAGAATGCCAAACAAAAGGATGGCACCGTAAATGGCGATATCCCGCTCGCATAGGGCCATTTTATAACCTACCGCTTCATTGCCGACGAACTGGCGCGCCTGCAAACGGGAGAATGCAGCCGGGTTGTGCAGATCGCTATAGCCGGTAATCTCTTCGAATGTTTTTACGCCTGCGATACCCGCTTCTTCCAGGGGATAATACGCCTGTTCGCCAAAGAGAAAAAAGGACCGGAACCCGAACTGGTGACAAAGCGGCTTATAAATCGTGTAAATCACATTGGCAGGGAACGTTGCGCCAACATTCATCAGTACCGGAGCGAGAATCGGCAATCCAAAATAGAACAGGATGGCCGTATTGAACACTGCCAGGTAATGCCTGGAAATCCAGCTCATGAAGCGGTCGGCGCCGGAGATCGTCTGCCCGCGCCGGACACGGTCCACATGATCCTCGCGCCCGAGCCTGTCGAGCTGGCCGCGACGGTCGCCGGCCGCGCCGAGGGTCATCATCAGTTTTTGTCGGTCGAAAGGGGCTTTCAGGGCATAGGGGCCCACTTCCACAACGGGGATCTCCACGAGATATTTTTTCTGAAGAGCCGGGTCGCGGTCAATATCGATCTCGATCAGGCGGTGCGGATATTTCTCCTGCAACGACTCCAGGTCCGCCTTGGCCTGCTCACATAAGTGACAGTCTTTACGTGTGTAGAGTGTGACGGTAAGCATGAAGACCTATAGACCGAAATCGATCCAGAAAAATTGACCGGCCAGCGCGATACGCTCGAAGATCCCGGCGAAGAGCAGGATGCCCAGAATGACCAGGACCACCCCCATACCAATCTCCACATAATGCATGGCCTTGCCATACTTCCGCAGGGTGAGAGAGACCCAGCCCACCCCGAGAGCAGCGAGCAAGAACGGAATGGCCAACCCGGCCGAATACGCAGAAAGAAGCGACACACCGGTGGAGATCGAGCCACCGTTCAGCGCGAGAGTAAGGATCGCGCCGAGCACCGGTCCCACGCAGGGAGCCCAGCCGGCAGAAAAGAACACGCCCATCAATGCCGAGGAAAGATAGCCCCATTTGCGGTCCGGCATTTTCTGCACGCGCGTGTCGTACTCCAAAAAGGGAATACGGAAGACGCCGATCATGTGTAAGCCAAAGAGGATCACAACGATCCCGCCAACTTTGGCAAGGATGAAGCGCAGATCGAACAATAAACGCCCGAACGCGGAAGTGGCCACGCCAAGCGTAATGAAGACAAAGCTAAACCCTAGGACAAAGGCGACGCCGTGTGTAAAGGTAATGAAACGAGTCCGCTCGGTTGCCTCACCGCCCACCGCTCGCCCACCCAGATAACCAATATACGCTGGGATTAGTGAAAAGACACACGGCGAAAGGAAGGAGGCCAGACCCGCCAGAAACGCAAGCCCGAGGGTTACCTGTGCAATATCCATGAAACTCCTATAGCAATGAATGGACCCTAAAGGTCTCGCCAATTTTTACAGTGAAACTCATGATAATAGAAAGACCATTAGGGTCTTTGCTTAGAACGTCGTTTCCGTGCTGACCACGATCGTCCCATGATCTGGCAGCGATACGCGCATCTCGCTCTGCGCCAGCGACACATAGGGCGTGGTCCAGCGGAAGATCCATTTGGCATCCTCAGGCGTCACATTGATGCAGCCATGCGAGCGTTTCTCGCCAAAGGCGTTATGCCAGAATGCCCCGTGGATGGCGATGCCATCGCCGCTGACCATCGTGTTCCACGGCACAGCCGGCGTGGAATAGCCCGATTGAAATGTGCCTGCCGTCATGTTGAGAGAAACGATTTTCCAATGCGTCAGCAGGTTGCCCACGGGAGTCGCAAGCTTGTTATTGACCTGCCCGGTCGTGGGGTCAGCGATATTCGAAATTCCGCTGGAGATGCGGCAGAAAAACACCTCGTTACTTCCCTCTAAACAGGACAATGTTTGATAGTCCAGATTGACGGAAATCTTTTTCTCGTTCGGGTCTACATCCGGGCTGATCGACGCCACATCTTGATCGGTCAATATCTTGAAGGCCGCTCCGTCTGCCCAGAAAAACTCACCATAGGCCCCGTAGCCATAGCCGTGCCCGTTCGCATCCTCATTCCAACGGTATTCCGGGAAGCCGTTGCTGGTGCGGATCTGGTCGATCCAGACGACCTGGCCATAATACAAACGCGGCGGAAAGTTATAAGCGATATGATCCTGCAGCCACGGCGAAGCCACCGCGCCTTCATGAGTCAGGTTCACGTAAGGGACAGTCACTTCGGCCCAGAAGCCTGGTTGCCCGGCCGGCATCTCTGCAACCGGTGTGTTGGGGAGATTGCGTGTGGGCTGAAGCACAGAGGAATAAATATAACCCTGCGGCGTTTCGACATAGCGCTGGTTGGTCAGACCAACCACATTGCCCAGTACCTGACGGTTCCATTCCACCAGCGTATCGGCCTCCAGCTTGGCAATCGAAGTATTCAGGCTGGGATCGTTCGTTGGACGGCTGCGCAGATCCACGCCGGGATCCACGGTGCGGCCGATGATCTCGCTCTTGGGGAATTCGGGCAGCCGCTGAGGAGCAGATAAATAGTCGAGGTGGGGTCCGCGATAGGGATTAAAAGCTAATGCCCCCAAGCTAACGCCTGCGATTTTGAGAAAGTCACGACGGGAGAGGTTTTGATTCATTGAATACACCGAATTGGATAATGCACCCACGCTTCGATTGCGAAGCACTCAGCGCGATGAGACAAGGATAACTGCAAACAAAGGAGCAGTCAACGCTCCAGTGAGAATCGATTAATCAACACTGCCGCTAGGCAGCGTGCTTCGCGTGTCCACAGGACTGCTTCGCGTGTTTGTAAGAAATTTTTTCAGGGCCCGCAGGCACGTGACGCTTACTTTATGCCCAACATTGTCTTCACAGAACGTGACCTCGGCGCCGGCCCGCTCGAGGATCTCAACAGAGCTGCGCGCACGCTCGATGGGCACTGTTTCATCTCTTGTCCCGTGAGCAACGAAAAAAGGCTTGCCTTGCAATGGACGCTGTGAGAGCAGTCCATCTAACCCCCCGGGCACAAAACCAGCCAGGAGTCCGACCTTTCGAATTCGCTCTGGATACAGGAACGCCAGCAGGCTCGACATTGCCGCCCCCTGACTGAATCCCATCACATCGAAGGTGGATGCGTCCAACCCCACCGAGCCGGCATAATCATCCACGAAGCGGATCAAGGCCTCGGCAGCCGGCCTAAGCTGCTCGAGACTGGGCAGGTCCTCGGTCTCGCCTTGAGCAGGTCGCCACGAGTAGCCTCCCTGCTCCATTTGCGAGAGGTGCGGGGCCTGTGGTGCCACGATCCAGTAGTTTTCCGGCATATCGCGCGCGAAGACCCACATCGAATTTTCGTCACCGGTGAGCCCGTGGATCAAGATAAGGAGCCGTGCGGGATTCTGCGTGGCTTCTCGAACACGCAACGTCCAGTCGTTGAACGTGGTCAGCGTGGTTTCATTTAGGTCGGGCACGTTTGAGGATCCATTCAATGCCGAGGAAGATGAAAAGGATCAGGATGACGGGGAACAGCGCCGCCAGCAGACAGGTAAATGCCATGCCTGCCGCGCCCTCCCCGTAGATGACCCAGACCAAGGCCACCCCGATCACGAACAGTAATATGAACGCTCCCAAAGCCAGACGGATGTTCGTCTGCTTTGCATACTCGCGCAGATCCCTCATTTAAAGACTCCTTTGATTGTAGACTCCCATAGTGCGGCGCATCCGGTTTCGCCATGTGAACAAACTTCGCAGTTGAGGCAGCGCCGCTTCGACGGCCGCCTCGCCTCGTTTGGCCACTTCACGCACGTCCACGATATCGAGAGTATCGATATCATGCACCTGCGGGCGGATGATGATCTCCGGCCGGTCTACTTCGAGGCGGTATTGTGTCATAGCTCGCGACGTAATGTCAAGGGAGCGCGAAAAGATATCCCAGACGGTATCGTACTTCATCCGGCTCAATAGACTCGAAACGATCCGCCCGGCCCAATATTTCTGGAACGGAAGGCGCCAGGACTGCGCCGGGATACCCATGGGCGTCGTCAGCACGACCGCGACCACCGGCAAGCGCGGGACCAGCATGCGGGCCGGGGCCACCGGCACCGGATCCAGTGTCCCGCCATCCACCAGCTCGAGACCGTCGATGTAACGCGCCGGAAAAACGCCCGGCATGGCGATCGTCGCCAGCATGGCATCCACAAGACGGCCTTTGTTTAACAGCACCTCCTGCCCACTCTTCAAATCCACTGCTGTAAGGACGCAGGGCAGCTTGAGATCGGTAAATGTTTTATCGCCAATCGCCTCTTCGAGCAAACGTGTGACGCCTCCCAGCCCGATCAGAGAAGGACCATCGCTGGGGGCATGGCCATAGAACTGACTCTGATCTACCGAAGCAAACAGGTCTTCGATTTGATCCGCTGAATAACCCAGCGCATAAAGGACCGCGATCAATCCTCCGAAACTTGTCCCCGCAACCCCTCGGATACGAAACCCCTCCTGCTCGAGACGGCGGATCACGCCGATGTGTGAATTTCCTTTTGAGCCCCCGCCACCAAGCGCTAACGTAATATCCATAGTTATCTGTCAACCTCCAATATGCTATACTTTAAAACTGTAATCTTTACCTTTAGCCTTGCGAATCTGGAGATCCTTCGCAAGGCTTGCTATGTCCATATATTTATGACAAGTTCAACTCGTCTTTCTTACATCGCCGGCCTGGATGGCATCCGGGCCGTGGCGGTGATGGCTGTCCTGTTCTATCACGCCGAATATTCCTGGGCCCTGGGGGGATTTCTGGGCGTGGAGACGTTCTTTGTCCTTTCCGGCTTCCTGATCACATCGCTCCTGCTCAGCGAGTGGCAGAGCACAGGCGGGATCGACCTTAAATATTTCTGGCTGCGGCGAGCCCGCAGACTCTTGCCTGCCGTGTGGCTGCTGCTGCTCGTGCTGCCGGCACTGGCGATCTTCTTTGCTCGCGATGCCTTGCCACGTTTGAAGGAAGATATTCCTGCTGCCTTATTCTATATAACGAATTGGGTGTACATAGTTCGCGAAGTACCTTACTTCGAGGCCTTCGGACGCCCACCCCTCCTGCAGCAGCTCTGGTCTCTGGCAGTGGAAGAACAGTTCTATCTGTTGTGGCCCCTGCTCCTGGTCTTCCTCCTGCGAGCGTCAAAGAACAACCGTTACGCGCTCCTGGCCGCCACGTGCGCGCTGATCGCTCTTTCTTCCATCTGGATGGCAATCCTCTGCTCTCCGGAAGCTGACCCGTTGCGCGTTTACTACGGGACGGATACCCGCGCAGCAGGCTTTTTAGTGGGCGCCCTGCTCGCAATGCTCTGGTCTCCAGGTCGCGATCTTGGCACAGCAGGCCGTAGAACTGTGGAACTGCTCGGATGGGTAGGAATGCTGGCATTAATGTTCTTCTATAATCAATTTAACGAATTCCAAGCTTTTTTGTATCGCGGCGGAATCCTGCTGACGGCGCTGGCCAGCGCGCTCCTGATCGTCGGCGCGGCGAGCCCGGGGACTACGCTTGGAAAAGTTTTGGAGATACCCATCCTGCGCTGGATCGGCTCGCGCAGTTACAGCATTTATCTATGGCACTGGCCGGTGTTCATGCTCACCCGTCCCGGCTTTGACCTTGACCTGCCCGCGCTGCCGGTACGCATCGTGCAGGTCGCGCTCACATTTGCCCTGGCAGAGCTAAGCTATCGCTGGGTGGAAACGCCGGTGCGTCAGCACGGATTCGGGGCGAGCTTCCGGACATGGCAGAGAACGTTTCAAGGCTGGACTCTTCCGCAGCGGGTTGGCGTGGGCGTGGGGATTCTGTGTGCCAGCGCGTTATTGATCTGGCAGGGATCGATCCATCAGGTGGCGGCAACCCCGGCAGAGGAGAGGCCAGCCGTGCAAGTCACGGAGGCGGTAGAAGCCATCAACCCAACGCCGAGTGAAGCAACACCTGAAAACGTTCAACCAGTGCCTGGGCTGCAAACTGCAACGCCATCCAGGCCGACACCCACTCTTGCGATCGACTTGCCGCGCGTGACCTTCATCGGCGATTCGATCATGCAGGGCGCCGCGCCCATGATGGACGATGTGCTGGGTGAGGATATCTACATCGACGCGGCCCGCAAGCGCAAGATGGAAGATGTGCCTGCTTTAGTAGGTACCCTTTCCAGAGAAGGACATCTCGGGCGCGTGGTCGTGATCCACCTGGGAAGCAACCGCCCCTTCGAGGATCACGTGCTCGACGATGTGATGGAAGCATTGCTGGCGCACGAAGTGGAGAGAGTCCTCTTCATCAACGTGCACCGTCCGATTGGCTGGGAGTCTTACATCAACAAGAAATTTGCCGAAGGCCTGGCGCGCTGGCCGGAAGCCGAACTGATCGACTGGGATGCGCTGGCCCACGGCGAACCGGGCTGGTTCATCCGCGACGGGACCCACTTAAGCTATGCGGGCAGCGAGGCATATGTGAATGCGATGAAGGAAAAACTGGAAGAAGGTCCGTAGCGGAAGGACAAGTGATAGAGCAAGAAGCACTGGTCTCTGATGAGTGATTCATCAGAGACCAGATCTGTTTAATCCAAGATGGCAGCGGAGCCTACGTGGACGGGATCAATCTTATGGCTGACAGGGCGGATTGGGTGGACCACCAGCATCCACACATGCCTGTGTTGCTGCGACTGAACTAGCTGTCGCGGCGACGGAGCTAGCTGTTGCGTCAATAGCTGCTTGAGTCTGCGCTACCGCGTTAGCAGTTTGCTGTACTGAGACAGCCGTCTGTTGTTGTGCAAGTGCGGTCTGCGCAGCATTCGGCGTTGCAGAGGCAGCCGGTGCCGTGTTAGTCTTGGTCGGGTCAGGATTCTTTTTCACAACGATCGATACCCCGAAGGATGCTCCAAATAATTTGCCCTCGCCATTCGCGAGGCGCCAGGTGGCGGTATATGTTCCGGCTTCCTGCGGCGCATCCAGCTCGACCGAGACCTGCCTCCACTCGCCTACCGGGACAGGCACATTGATCCGGTGGCTCAAGCGGTAATCGCCGGCCCCCATACGGTTCCCGCTGGCATGGACCAGGCTGTAGCTGTACAACCAGGGACACGTTCCGTTGTTCGCGATCTGCCAGGTCTTGGTGAACTTTTCTCCGGGTTTGAACTGGGTACCCGAGGGGATGGTGACATCGCGAATCAACGACGCGTTGCTACAGCCCACCGCCAGGGAAGAAGAACTTGGCGTGGAGGTATAGAACGTGCCCGTTGGCGTGGCAGATGCAAAAAAGATCACCTGCTGCGTGGATGTTGGCAGCGCCGCCGCGGGCGACGGCAAGGCCAGGGCTGTATTCGTAGCCAGAGGGGTCAAAGTGGCCAGGGGTGTATACGTGGCGGTGGGCGCCATAGCGGTCTGCGTCTGGAATAGTGCGGCAGCGAGCGTCTCCGCGCCCGAGGCAATGGTCGCGTTGACGTCCGGTGTGGGTTGGCCGGCAGCGGTAGCGCCACAGGCTGTCAGCAAGATTCCGATGAGCAGTAGTGTGATCGACGATCGGCGAGCAAAGTTCATTGTGCACCTCATGTGAGAGTTTGATAACGGCAGTTTACGTTCGGATCTGTACCTATAATATTCCCGCAATGCCTGCAAGAATGATTATAGTCAAGAAATATACCCGATTTCGGGTTCCTGACCAACTTCTAATCTACGGAAAACCTATGAACGGCCGGCTCTGTTTTCCGTTACTGGACCGGAGGAAGGATCACAGTCGCAGCTTCGCGCTCGATCATGGCATTCAAGTTTTCCGGCGAAGCATCGAAGATCGTGTCCATCCGCACAATGCCGCGCTCGCCAACACGCAAGGCCACAGCGTCCCGATCGTTTTCATCCAACAGCAAGATCACATACTCACCAACCGGATAGTATTGTTCAGAAGAAATAACCGCCGTGTTGACTTCATACACCGCATAGAGTCCAGATACATTCACGCCGGTCCAGTTCTCGATCTCATCCTTTCGGATATGACCACCTTCACCGCTCAAGAAGGCAATTACTTCGACGGGCGTTCCCTCTGCCTCCCCTTCACGGCATTTGGGTGGACCCCCGAGCCCGTCCTGGTTCGTGCATTCTGCAGGGAAGAATTCGGCGAGGGCGCGCAGGTTCTGCGGGTCATCGCTGGCCACGGCCGCCAGGATCTGGTCAATATGCTCGATGCCGGTCCGCGTGGTGAGCGGATAGTAGTTCTCACCGGGCACGGACTCCGGCGAGGCAACTGGCTCTTCTGTTGCCGCGGGTGTCACCGGCGCGCAGGCAAACAATGCCAAAGTAAACAAGATTAGGATGGCAATTCGAGCAGGTTGTTTCATTTCTTTTCCCTATATATAAAGTGGAAAGATTCAAGCACGGGTCGGCAGGACCCGGCCCATTGTTTCAACGGATTCATAAGCCGATTTGTTCCCGGTTTTTTGAAGTAATATATGGCTACACGCTCAACGAAAAAAGATTCAAGATGGCATTGTGGACAGGAAAACCGCGCTGCCCTTTTGATAAGGGAGTTCAAGATCGCAGCCGCGCATTTGCGCGAACATTTAAACAATTCGCGATAATCCGCGTAATTCGCGGCAGACCTGCTCGGGACTGCGAGCAGCGAAAAACCTGGCGAATCAGCTCACGTGAACTTCAGGCAACAGAGTCCTCAATGCATCCACGAGCGCGTCCACGTCCGCCTGAACGTTGTAGCCCTGGATCGAGATTCGGATGAACTGCTTGTCCTGCCACTCGATCAGAGGTACTTCAATTTTGAATTCATCGTAGAGGCGGCTTTTGAGTGTCACAAGATCAGAGCGAGGCAGCGGCGCGATTCCCATCTGACCGTAGAAATCGGAATCAAGAGGATAGAGCGGCGGCATGCCGGTCAGCTCACAGATCCGCTCGAGGGCCTGACGAAGCAAAGCGTGACACTCGGAGCGCACCCCCTCCCAATGATGTTCCTCCATAAAACGGATCGCCTCCGGGACAGCAAGAAACGCACTCGGGTCGCGAGTTCCGGTCCACTGCAGGAAATCAACGAAGCCTGAGCCGGTAGCAATATCTGGAGTTGCGTGATAGCCCCAGCTCACAACCAGTGGCTCGATCCGACTCTGAACTTCCTTGCGGGCATATAGAAATGCCGAACCCTTAGGCGCGAGCATCCATTTATGGCAGTTGCCAAACACAACATCTGCGCCGATTTGCTGCAGGTCCACGGGAATTTGCCCGGGCGCGTGCGCGGCGTCGATGACCGAAAGGATGCCCGCTTCCCGGGCGCGCTGGCAGATCCGTTCCACAGGAAGCCGCAGCGCGGTGGAAGAGGTTATGTGGCTTAAGTAAATGACCCGCGTGCGCGGCGTCACTCCCTGCCACAAGTGCTCTACACTTTCTTCTTCGGTTTGCAGCGGAAGCGCAATGGGCTGATGAATATAGCTTGCTCCAGTTCTTCCGCACACAGCTTCCCATGTGTAATCGCAAGCACCATATTCATGATCGCTGGTCAGCACTTCATCGCCGGGCTGCAGCGCCAGAGAGCGGGCAACGATATTGACTCCATGCGTGGCATTGGGAATGTACACGAGATCCTCGGCCGGCGCGTTGAGATATGTTCCGAGCACCTGGCGTGCCTCTTGCATGAATCCATTGAACTCGCGACCGAGAAACAATACGGGCTGCCGTTCCAGACGTCGCTGCCAGTTTTGATAGGCTTCAAAAACAGGTTTCGGTGTTGCCCCGTAGGAGCCGTGATTGAGGAAAACAACAGACGGATCTAAGAGGAAATATTCTTTTAGAGATGACATAAGCGGATTCTAACAGCGGGTGTTGCGCGCGTGATTGCAATCCAGCTTCAGCACTGACCCCGCTTTTTAAGCGGCACCAATATGTCTGAGGTTATCCGTGACTGTGGATAAGAATTAATTGCTTTTCTTTACTAGAGATTGTAGACCATACGTGAGAAACCCAACGGCTGTCAACACCAGAACTACAAGCGCCAGGAACGGAAGCCGGAAGTTGATAGACGAGGCGATCAAGCTCAATCCCAATCCCAGACAAGCAGCCATCGTCAGCGATCGCAGGTGATGTTTTGCGAGAGCTCGTCTGTCTTCAAGCGACTGTGTGCTGGCTATGCCCTGTTGGAAGATCGTTAAATCCCAGCATGCCAGCGCAGTAGTACATCCGGCAACAAGGAGAGAAACGGGCAGATGGATCACCATCCCAACCACGGCAAGCACAACATAAATCAACAAGAAGCTTGAGTCCAGCCAGAATACCGGCTGATTCTTCTGCAGCATCCAGAAAAAGGCCATTACCGGGAAAACCAGCAGAACGAGCCAGTATCCAGCCAGGAGGTAGGCCAGGCTCATACAAGCGATGGAAACCGCGACGCAGCTGAAGTTGATGATCGAAAAGAGTCTCATGCTTCACTCCTTAGACGTTTCTTCTGTGCGTGAAGTAGCTCGCCGTTTTCTGAATGACCGTTTCGAACGGCCGATCCACCTGCCAATCGATTACCTGCACGCCGAGCTTCATGATTTTCTTGAGCTGCATGACCCGTTCAATGCGGGCCGCACGAACCGCCAGGGAATTTATCTCGGTCTGCGGCAACCTCTGGCGAACATACTCTACCGGGTCGGGGCTGACCAACAGAATCTCATACCCGAACGAACGTAAGCGGGCATATGTCTCGTAATCGTGAGCGCCTACAGTACTGAACATGATCAGAATGGATCGACTCGGAAACAATCGGGTGGGCAAATATTCGAGATATCGAAGCGATAAATTGGAGCCTAGTTTTGCGCGCGCCAGGCTCCGCACCATCCGATTGAGCTGCTTCTTTCCATAACCCGGCAATCGTGAAGCCATACGTTCGCCGAAAATGAGCAGAGAGACCCGGTTCCCCACCTTCAAGAAGGCTTCGGACATGGAGAAAATGGCACGAATTGAGTGTTCAAATAACACCTCTTCCACTTGCTCTGCATTGGTTAATCTTCGCGCATCCAGGATAAACCCGAAATCTGCAATTTCCTCTCGTTCGTATTCATTGGTAAACAATTGGCGAGGATGCCGTGCAGCAAGTCGCCAGTTCAGTCGCCGCAGAGAATCCCCCGCGATATATTCTCGTATTCCCAGAAAGTCGGTGCTGGAACCGGATAAGCGGACCGGAACAGGGCCGGGACTGTGCAGCGTACTTCGCGGACGGAGAGAGAGACGATCGACGTTCAAGGAGGCCGGCCGAACAACCAGCTCGCCTGGAGCGGGAATATCTTCTTTCAGCTCGAACAAGCCAAACGGATCGCTTGCAGTCGCGCGAATTGTCCTCCAGGTATAAATACCTCGCTCTGCTTTAAGAACATAACGGAGCTGAACATTCTCTCCAGCAGATAATGAAATTCTTTGACAAGCTTCCCCATCGAGGACGGTCATCGACGGGAAATGTGTATCTTCAAGATAAAGATTAAGCAGCGCGTTTCCTTGATTTGTCACCGTGAGCTGCACTTCGACCGGCTCCTGCGCGACGACCCCTGGCTTATCTATGATTCGTGTGGCAGCCAGCCTCATGCCTACCGGGGCATGCATGGCGCCAATGATCAAATACGCCAGAAACGGCATGGCGAGCAAGAGCAGCTGTCCATCCCGGATGATCAGGGAGGACAAGATCAGGCCACTGATGACAAGGACAAGAAAAAGAGTTTTATGGTTCATTCTTGAGAGGAACGACGGGCACCGCTGCAGCTCGAACCACGTCCTCGATCACCGTCTCTTCCAGGTTTTTTGAACCCCACAGGCTCGGCTCCAGAATAATGCGATGACACAAAGCATCCGTGGCAAATTCCTTCACATCATCAGGCAATACATAGCTTCGCCCCTGAATGGCGGCCCAGGCACGTGCGAGCTTTAGCAGGGCAAGCGAGCCGCGCGGGCTGACACCGATGGCTACCTGACGGTGTTGCCTCGTCTGGCTGACCAGATCCACAATGTAGCGCCCGACGTCTCGGTGCACGAAAACTTCCTCCACGAGCTGCCGCATCGACAGAAAGAGCTCTGGTGTCACAACTGCATTAAGAGTGATGGCATCCTTTTTCCGGTGCATTCTTCGTTCAAGGATCTCCGCCTCTTCCGCCGCGTTGGGGTAGCCGACGCGCAGCTTGACAATGAACCTATCGAGCTGGGCTTCTGGCAAAGGAAAGGTACCCTCATACTCAATCGGATTCTGGGTCGCCACAACGATAAAGGGCAGCGGCAATTCAAGGGTATTCCCCTCCAACGAGACTTGATACTCCTGCATGGCTTCCAGCAACGCGGACTGGGTCTTCGGGGAGGCGCGGTTGATCTCATCCGCTAGAAGAATATTGGTAAACAGTGGCCCAGTCCGCAGCACAAAGTTGTTCTGGCTATTGTCGAATATGTACCCACCGGTAATGTCTCCCGGCAGAAGGTCAGGGGTAAACTGGATGCGCTTGAATTGAAGCCCCAGGGCGGTGGCAAATGAATTTGCAGTCAAAGTCTTGGCGAGGCCGGGGTAATCCTCGATCAAGATATGTCCACCGCTCGAAAGGAAAGCGGCCAAAAGCTTTTGTAGAATCTTTCTTTTTCCCACAACTGCTTTTTCGACCTCATCAAGGATTTTTTCTGAATATTCCACCAGCTGCTCAATTGTCAGAACTGTCGCAACATTATTGATCATGGTATATCTCCATCTCCGTTTCTATCCAGGCAAGGATTTCAGCGATCACGGCCGTATGTCCCGGAACAGATTTTCCTACCCATTTTCGCATCCATCTGGGAGCCAGATAAATCACTTTTAATCGAGGATCCTGGGAAAGTGTTCGCCGAGTTTCCTTTGGCGGAAATAAAAAACGCTGCGCCGGAAGCGATAAGGGTGCTCTTCCACTTGCAACAATTCGCTCCCAGTCTATCAGATCGGAACGTTCGATCGGCGGCAAGGCAGCGACAAATAGCTTCTGCAAACTGTCACGCAAATCATTGACATCTTCATCTCCAAGTGAATCATTTGAGATCAAGTTCTGCCAGTACGCAATACGGCTATCTGCACGATACGTGTATTGATAGGCTCCCTTCGTCCCGCCGCCGGTATCCGTGGGGATCAGGCGAAGTACGAGTATCGAGCAAACGACAATCAGCAGCATCCAGTAAATGCTCTGATCCACGCTGTTTAAGATTCGCAGGATCGCCCAAAACACCAGGGTGATCGGCTGAATGATGGTGGACAAGAAGAACGAGGGAAAGCTTACAGCAAGTCCCAGCAGAAAAACCAGTAGGAGCAATAGGAACATATACTTCTTGAGACGATCCATGGAGATTAACTCCTTTTGTCGCGACAAAACTCGATCATTTTGTTCAAACTTTGAATAGCAGTCTTTTCATCCTCGCTCAGCAATTTTTCCCGACCATAGCGGACCTTTTCAAACAGGCGGCTGAGTTGGTGGACCGGTTCCGCCGGAAATCCCTTTCCTTCCAGGATATCTTCGAATTCGCGTACTGTCATGCTAGCGCTGCGCTCAATGTTCCGCTCAGCCTGGAGTATCTGGGTCATTTGCAAGTAGCAACGGAGGATTACATCGCGGAAGTCCTTGCCGAGTTCAAGAGCATTCAGAGCAGACTCTGCCTGCTGCGACAACTGGACTTCCACGGTATTTGGCGACGGCCATTGTTTCCAGATCATGATAGCCAGGAGCACTGCTCCAAACACAAACCCGATTAGCACCAATTGGACTACACGTTGAGGCGGGTCTCCCAGCGGAGAAATCGGATAATCGGAAGCAGGTTGTGTCGTGTCAAAGGATTCGCTTGAAAGGTGTAAAGGCTGGCCATCAGAGAAATAGGAGATGAGAGTTGCAATCAGAAACAAAACAGCGACGACGAGCAGCAGCTGGGCGATCCGCTTTAGATTTAATAGCAAAATAAGCCGCGCCGCGACGTAGATTACGATAAGCAGCAAGATGAGATTGAGGATCTCACCGAGGATGGACGAGGAGACAGAAGGTGCCGGCGTGAGGTCAGTTGTGGGTTGGACGCCGACAGCAGAATTACCACCCCCTGGAAATGCATCGCCCTTATTGAGCTGCAAATTTGAGAGGCCGGAGACCAGTAAGAGGAGTGACAGCAGAGTCGCCGTCAGGAAAAGTACAAGGATGCGTTTTGTTTTCGTAGTCACGGTTTGTTATCCATAGGGCGCATGATCATCTGGCGGTTACTTTCCTGTCAAAGGGCAATTCCAACCGCTTGAGAAAGCCAACTGTCATAATGTCATCGCGTGGAACACGTTTCGATTATAGCGACAGATGTTATAGATTTCCCAATTTGTTGATACTTTTCGCGGTGTGATTTTCATCCTTTCTCTGCAGGGGATTGTAGACACATTGGTGACCGTTGACGAGTTTTGAACCTTTTCGCCTTTGCCAGGTACATACGGTCGAGAAGCGGATACAATGCAGACAGCAAACCTTGCTAAATCCCTGATTTCCTGGGCAACCGAAACGACGCAGCCACCCATGACGCAACCTGCCGATGACCTGGACCTGATCCGCCGCCTGAAGACAGGCGACGATGACGCCGTCCGTGATTTATACAGACGGTATGGTCAGCGTCTATATGCCTATGCTCTGCGTATTACGAACGATTCCGATACAGCCGAGGACGTGACTCAAAGCACGCTCATCACGGCCTGGCGCACGGCCCAAACCTTTCGCGGCGAGGGACGTCTGATCGCCTGGTTACTGGGCATCGTTCATCATACCGCGATGAAAGCTCTTCGCAACTCACCATATTCCCTTGATCAAGACACTGAGGAAACCGTCCCCGATCCGCAGCTTTCGCCCGAGGAACAGGCACAAGGCCGAGAAACGAAGCAGTGGGTGCGAAGGGGTCTACAGAATCTTTCCCCTGAACATCGTGCGGTACTGGAACTTGTTTTCTACCAGGGTCTTTCACTGAATGAGGTGGCTGAAGTGTTGGGTTGTCCGCTGGGTACTGTTAAGAGCCGCTTGAGCTACGCACGTCAACATTTGCGCGGTGTGCTTGCCCGCACCGAGGAGAGCTGGCGATGAACCACGAGGAACAAGTCGTTTTGTACGCCGCAAACCAGTTGGATGCGGTCGAACGCGCCGAATTTGAAACTCACTTGTTGGGATGTGAGGATTGCCAGGCAGATCTACAACTGTGGTCCCTTGTCTCGGATGAGATCAGCGCCGCAGACTCCGCCGCACCTGCTCCGCCCCATCTGGCCGAATCTGCGCTGGAAGTGATTCACCAACCATCGAAGCTAACGCGTGCAATTAACCGCACCGGTCAGTTATTGCGGGCACAGTCATTTCTTGTCCATCGCGAGATTTTCCCTGCCTCGGCCGCCGTAATAGCGCTGGGCGTGATCGTGGCACTTATCTCCAACCACATCGAAGTCGTATATTTCATCGCCCCGATGGTCGCAGCCGCGACTCTTTCTGTTTTGTTTGGGGCGGAACAAGACCCGGCCTACGAGCTGATCCTTGCCACTTCTACTTCGCCCTGGAAACTTCTGCTGGCGCGTTTGAGTCTTGTTTCCGCATTCAACCTGCTTCTCATTTTGCTCGTGGCGGCAATATTGCTCTTTTTCATCCCGCCCCATGTGCTTGGCGCCCTCATCTTTGGATGGCTCGCCCCGATGGCGTTCCTCTCTGCTTTGGCTCTGTTGCTTTCCCTGTGGCTGGGCACCAGCAATGCGATCGCCATTACCTATATCATCTGGGTGTCCCAGTACATGCCCTACAAATCTATCGGTGTGTGGATCGCCTCGCCCGCATGGTCATCTGTCATCTCTGCTTATCAGCAGTTCTGGAATAACCCGATCATTTTGTTGCTGCTGTCCATTCCGCTTTTAGGCATTGCTTTGTGGTCCACGAATCGGCCATCCTTTCGACTGGCCGCCTGAACCACTTCTACATAACCAACCTGCATTTTGCTCTACATCATGGAGAAAATATCGTGTCTCAATTTCTCGGCGTTGCGCGCCATGAATACAACATGTCCATTCGCCGCCCTGGCTTCTGGATCGCCTACCTCCTGCTGTGTCTGTTCTATATGATTTCCATCCTGACCCCGTCCATGGACGGTTCAGATGACATCGTTCGCCCAGACCAGATCTGGTCCGAGGCCGGGCATATCGTGTTTATGTACAACATCTTCCTGCCGCTGCTGGCCGGCATTCTCTCTGCAGATCGCATGCAGCGTGATCTTCGTGTCGGCATGCGAGAACTGCAACGCAGCACATCACTGTCCATGCCTGCTTACATTCTCTCTAAATATCTTGGCGTATTGCTCTCGGTCCTGACGCCCATGTTCCTCCTGGTAGCCTGCACAGGATTGGCACTGATTGCCAAGGGGCTCGCGCCGTTGAGCATTCTGTGGCCGCTTTTTCTGGCGTTTCTTTCCATTGCGGTTCCAGCGCATGCATTTGTTGTGGCGTTCTCGCTTGCGATTCCCCTGGTTCTGCCGATCCGTGTCTATCAGGTACTTTTCACAGGTTATTGGTTCTGGGGCAACCTGCTCAGCCCGAAAGCCTTCCCGACGATTAGTGATACGGTATTAAATGCGGTTGGGCAATATCCATTGCAGGCATTCTTTGACGTGCACTTTGACTCAACCTATAAGGTCACCCAGACGTTTACACCGCCGCAGGCCGTATTGAATCTGTTTGTATTGATGGCCTGCATTTGTATTGTGCTCCTTGCCCTTGACCGTTATCTGCACTGGCAGGAACGCCGCGCATAGGAAATCCCATGAAACGCTTTTCGTTACGTTACACCCTGCTCACTTCGCGCTTCGATCAATTATGGCTGCCGCTCGCATTCGGGGTGCTGTTCGTCATCATCGGCTTGATCCGCGGACCAGAATACATCACAGATACAACACGATCCTATCTGGGTGCGGTCATCCCTCTTCTCGGCGGGATCATGGCTGCCTATGCAATCCTGGATGACCCCGCTCTGGAGTTACGCTTTGCCACACCGATCAGCGCCGCACAAACATTGTTAGAGCGCCTCGCCCCAACTTTTATCGTACAACTCATTTCCGCGGTTGCCTTTCAGGTGTTTGCCGCGATCATGAAGACTGATTTTTCCATATTCGGCGGGGGGATCAATGTACAGCTTGCCTGGCTCCTCCCCACTCTCGCGCTGATGGCATTTGGCTGCCTTACGGCACTGCTTGCTGCACAAACAATCATCGGTGCAGTGTTTGCAGGGATGGTCTGGCTCGTGGAACTGGTCGCGCGTGGCTGGTTTGCCGGGAACGCAGGTAAGTACTTCCTGATCTTCATGGGTTCCCTCATGCCAGATCATCCGGATCTATCTGCGAACCAGATCTCACTCTTTGCGCTCTCTATTGTCTTCCTGGTTGCTGCGTGGGGCTTGCTTCACCGACAGGAGCGATATATATAAACTTTCACCTTGTGGCGCCCTGGTGCACCATCAATGACAGAAACAAAAGGACTTGATCATGATTGAAATCACTGGACTGAGAAAAACCTTCGGTATCGGCACGAAAACCGTTACCGCACTCGACGGCGTCGATCTGCACATCAACTCTGGCATGTTCGGCTTGCTCGGCCCCAATGGCGCGGGCAAGACCACCTTGATGCGAATCCTGGCAGGGATCGTAAACGCCAGCAGTGGAAAAATCCTGGTAAATGGAAATGACCTTAACACGGAGGCAGGCAAGCAGGCCGTCAAAGCCATGCTAGGGTATCTCCCGCAGGAACTGGGCATGTACCTGGACCTCAGTGCAAAACAGTTCGTGGATTACATGGCGATCCTCAAGGGTATGGATGACCCGCGGAAACGCAGCCGCCGTGTGACTGAAGTGTTGGAGATGGTTGGTCTACGCGACGCAGCAGATCACAAGATTAAGAGCTTCTCAGGCGGGATGAAGCGCCGGGTTGGAATTGCGCAAGCCCTCGTCAACGACCCGAAGATACTCATCGTGGACGAGCCAACAGCGGGTCTTGATCCTGAAGAGCGGATCCGCTTCCGAAATCTGCTGGTCAATCTCGCCGCAGACCGCGTTGTCATTCTCTCTACGCACATCGTAGAGGATATTGGGCAAACCTGCCGCGATCTGGCTGTGCTTTCCAAGGGCTGCATCCTCTTTCGCGGCAGCCCCGCCGAGATGCTAAAGGCAGCCGAAGGTCATGTGTGGACGTTGACCTTATCTGGTCTCGAGAAACCGAATCACGATCTGACCGTTGTCTCTATGCTGCATCTCGCGGAGGGAACACAGTATCGACTCGTGGGCTCCAGTGCGAACGGCTACTCCAATGCTCTTTACACCCAGCCCGGCCTGGAAGATGGCTATGTGTGGCTCATGAAACAATCTGGTGTGGCCAACGTGAACGCATAGACTGAGGTTTCTTTTGAAATTCATGTACAGAGCCCGGCAAATGCCGGGCTCTGTACATGAGCCATTTTGATCATCGAACCGGGAGCGGAAAAAAGGCTTCTGTGTAGGCCGCACCGAGCAGTGACAGTAAGGCAAGTATGGATATCACGATTTCCGTACGAGTGAAAGCTACCTCATTCCACTTAGTTATCTTTGCCCAAGTTTTTGCGGGAAAGGTTTCTGCCATAAACAGAGATTTGTTCAGAGTCGCCCCGCACATCAGGACATAGGCGGTTGTTTCCCAAAGCCCGATGCGAAGAAAAGCAATGTTGGCTGCATGTACTGTGGCAAAGGGCTCCGCAAAGCTGTTTGTTCCTGCCGTCCAACCGATGATGATAGCTTGAATAACCAGAATCACAACTCCCGGGGTAATTCTCCCAAATCTGACAAATAGATTGCCTCCAATAATCAGAAGCGCCAACATCAGATTATTCCGGAGGATGTACCAGAAAACATTCCAGCCAACATCAGCCTCGACCATCCGAACATGGATCCAGTCCTGGGGATGGGTAAGCAAACCCACAGCGAATACGCTCCATAGTGCGACCATAAACCCAAGCCACAAAAGGCCAGCCCGCGGTACAACAGGCATTTCATACAATCTTCCGGGACGTATTTTTTTGTTCATGCAGACATAGCCATGGAAGCTTCGATCCAGTTGGCTGCCATTAAGAGTCCCAGCCCCAGAGCGATGCCAATTGCATCCTTCCAGGAAAATCGCTGAGTGGTTTCCACTCGCTCCGGACCGGTGAGAAATATCCGCTTGATATGGAATAACGGCCAGCCATACGTTGCAGCGGCTAGTAGAGCAAGTGCCATCATTTCATACGGTCCGCTGCGACTCAGAATCTCCAGCGATGGAGCCATCCGTTCGGGATAAGGGATGGCAAAAGAATTGGTTCCGACAAACAAGCCATAGCCAATCACATTGAAAAAGACAATGAAATAGCCGAAGGAGAAACCATTGACTCTAACCAACAGACTACCCATCAGGATAATCACGGCGACCAGCAGGTTTGCTCTAACTATTTTTGTCCATTCTTCAAATACACTCGTAGAAGGTGCGGTTAGCTGGGCACGTACCATGTGAGCATCTGCACCACTTCGGAATGCGCCTTGCGGTAACAGGTAATAACCGATACACCAGGCAAGCAAAAAAAGCAAAGTACACACCACCATGAGGTTACCAAAACGAACAATGAAATTTGAATGAGCCAGGTAGCTCATCCATATCCATTTGCGATTAGACACGGAATGGATTTGCTCGACAGTGACTACAGATGCGGGATGCATCTCTGAGCGTTGCTTCAGAATTAGCCCGATGAGAGAACCAGTTACGCCGCCTAACAAAATGAGGCTGAAAACTGACAGATTGCCTGAATACACGTACCATAGACATGCCAGCGGGAAAGCCAATCCCGCGCCTCGGATCGTGGCTATCTTAAGCTGATGATTCATCGCGAAACTCCTTGACTGAATGAATGGCTCTTTGTGAGCTTTTGCTTCTTTCCGACGTTGCCCCCATTATCGGAACACATTAGCCGGTAATTGGCTTTTAGACTTCTGGCCGTTCTCTGCAAATCGCTCCATAACGGCGACCTGCGAATCTTTTGATATTTCATGAGAAAACGAATGTCATTCCAGTTGTCGTGACTGAGTTGATAATGATAGTAGTTTACATATTCAAGAACTACAAAAAGAAACAATGCATTTGACCATATCGAAGTCGGAAAGTTTATGAGTGATGTTATCTGGCTACAGATACTCAAAAGAGCATACGTGAATAACAAGACAACATTTACTCGTTTGAACATTGAGAAAGTGTAATGGAAATAGGCTGGCAGGGCTGGTTTATTCCGATATACCACCTGTAGCTTTAAGTGCCAGTAGAAAGCGCCCTGCGCGAGAATCAAGCAAAGGATGAGAACACTAAGGAGATAGGGCCGCCAATCCTGGACCTTGAATGATGTCAACAGAAAATACATACAGGCAGGCAAAAGAAAAACGTTTGCACACTCCCAGTTGCGAAGATAGAGCAGGCGGCGAATCATGTCATCACGGTTCATAGCCAGTTCCATAAATGCTGTTGGTCGATTGAGTATTCCAGGCGACTGATTCAATTTTCTCTACCTATAGCCCATCCTCCATATTGCCATACGGAAGCCAGCCTGTATGAAATGGCTCAATCAAACGGACATCTCTTAATTCAATCAACAGGAGATATCGTTTACCGCACCAGCGCTGGAGCTGCTCTAAGGTAAGGTCTAGTTTCGCTTGGTTGGCTTGCAAGAGACGCCGCGCCTGACTTCCTTTCAACTCCTCGGAACAATGTACCAGGCTCACTGCCGAGCAGGCAGTTACTAAACCATCGCCGTGGACAAAGAACAACCGATCTTCCGGTTGAACGCGATCATGCGCCAATGGCAGCCGTGTGGCGCCGCGCACAATCATCGTCTTTTTGCCGGCAAGCAGCCCCTTTAGCTCTTCAGCTTTTTCGTCCGTATAAACAAGGTGGTCCATAGTTTTCTCCGATGTAAAGCAATTCAGCACCTAGTCCACACCGTTACTTTTTTGCGACCGTCACAAGAACGCTGGCATTATGATAGCCAACCTGGTGCAGGCGCTGGCGAAGAGCTTCGCCCTGTCCTTTCAGAACTGCCTCGCCAGGTACGCCTGTAGAACGCTCCCGAATATACTGGTTTATGATGTCATCCAGATATTTCAGAGTCTCGGCATCGTGAGGATCGTCTTCAAGCTCGATCAGGTTATGGTCTATCAAATGGCTGAGATTCAACAAGCGAACCATGGCCATGATTTGCTGGCGGGTGTATGTTTTGTTATGGCATACACCGCGTGCTGTATCGACGGCTGCCCACCAGTCGTGGAGCAACACATGTGTCATTTGAGTTTCAGTCTGGTGATCCCGATACATCTCACTGACAATGAAATACCCGCCCGGTCTTAGCACACGCTTCATTTCCCGCAGCACAGGCAGGGGATCTGGCAGGTGATGGAGAGAAAAGCAGATGCCGACCGTATCAAAGCTGCAATCCGGGAAATCTAAGGCATGGGCATCCATAGATTGAAATCGGATGTTTGGATCATGGAAGGCTTTTGTGAATGCCTCCTCCGCCCGCTCACTGTTATCGATGCCGATAATTTCTGTAAAAGATGCAAGATTTTCCTTCAGGATTTCCACAAACCTGCCAGCACCGGTGGCAACGTCGAGCACCCTGCCACCGGGGATATTCTCGAAAATGTCTTTGAATGTTTTCATGAAAATTCCTTTGCGAGTTGAAAAGTTGGTTGGAACATCCTTCGGTTCACAGGGTTACTCAAACGCGCATACGATATCGTCAATCTTCCAATCAGCTTCCGCCCGTACTAACGTGACATGGAAACCATAGGATTGGTAGCTAACACGGACAACAGCCTGGTTACCAGATACTATGGGTTGATCGAATGCTAAGATTGGTGGAACGTTTTGCGCGCATAGGAAGGGGTCATAGCCAGGTCCCTCCCTTTCAAACGTGGCCAGGAGCGTATCTACCTTCTGAATGAACTCCGGAGTCAGATGTTCATTGGAGCGATACGTTCTATAGGTCAAGACAATGCCCGAGGTCGCCGGATCGTTAAGATAGTCCATATACCACTTATAGAAATCTTCCACCACCTGCGTGAGTGAGCTAACCATCACCTCTGTCCACGCCACAGTGAAATCACCGCGGGTATTCTTACCCGTGACAATAATCGTGTACAGACCTGACTGACTGGCTGGAATTTCCACTTCATCTTTTTGGTTATTCTTTAGCTCTGAATGCCACACTTCATTGCCATCGGGATCCTTGACCGCAATAACGAGCGAGCCAGAATTAACCGTCGCCTGATAGCTGAGGATCAAGCTTTCCCCGGCGGATAGATCTGCTGTGCCACGTTCCGTGCCTGTAAAGAACATGTAGCGAGCCACGATCTTGCCCGGTCTATTCTGAACTACCCAGCCAATTCGTAGACTGCTACAGGCAAAGAGGGATAATGCGAGGCTGAAGACTAGGATTTTGAGTGGTACATTTTTCATATTCAGGATTCCTTATTGATCATTGCTGCAATCGAACGGACTCGATCTTCTCCACAGGCAGCCAATCATCCATGTTTCCATAGTTACTTTTATCGATCGCGAAGGGCCGGACCTGACTCACATCAGCGACCTCAATCAGCACGATGAAACGCTTGCCTGCCCATCGCTTCATCTGTTTTTCGGTCAGATGCAGCTTGGGTTGGTTTTGTTCAACCAGCCTTCGCGAGTCCTCTTCACTCAGCCTGTCCGAATGAAAAGCACTCTTGACTATAGCTTTTGCGCGCACCATCCCTTCGGCATTGTTGTTGATGAAGTACAAAATATCACCTGCGTTCACGCGTCCATGCGGCAATTTGCGTCCGGTCGCGCCGCGGATGATCATGGTCTTTTGCCCGGACAGCAGGGCTTCCAGTTCCTGCGCCTGTGCATCCAGATAAACAACGTGATCCATTTTTCTCTCCTTTGAAAGCTCTATCGTTGCGATCTCAGCCAATCCAGGAACTGGCTGAAGTTATTAAAATGATGATCGACTGGCTCAGACACATGGGCGCTGTCAAAAAGACAGGTTGTTAGCCCTGCGGCGCGACCGGCCTGCATATCGATTGCCCGACTACCTATAATCAGGGTATTCTTCTTTTCAAGGTTAAACCTTTGCAAGGCAGCTTCGAACAGAGCAGGATCCGGTTTGTGGGCGTATCCTTCCGTAACACTCACAATTCCCGCGAAATACTTTGCAAACCCGTGCGTCCTGAGCAACTGCCTGGCAAAATCAATGCTTCTGTGAGTCGCGATGATGTTCCGGCCGCGCCTATGGATGAGAGCGCAAACGTCCCGCGCGCCGGGGAACGGCGGCTGCCGTTCGGGGGGGACCTTGAGACAGGATTCATCGAATCGGAGGCGGAGCAGGCCAGGGTCCAGTTTGAAGCGGCGGGAAAGCGTCGCCAGGCAATGGTCGATGGATTGACGGGTGAGCGCGTCGATCTCGTTCAGTGCAACTGGCAGTCCCAGGTCGTTCAAGGATCTGCTAATGGCGTATGTTATGGCGGGGTAGGTGTCGAATAGCACGCCGTCCACTGCCCAGAGAATGTTTTTGATCACAGCCTCGAGATTTCCTATCTGCTGACAGGATAAAACAAAATCTCTCCAGACACATCGGCGGTCTGGAGAGACTTAAAACTGGTCAGGAGATGAGAATGGCAGCTGGTCAACCGGGTAGGTTGTATGACTGGATCCCAAGCTCAGCCAGGCCAGAGGTAGTGACAACTCGCTGCCGCAGGATATTCAGGCACGGTGTGAAAATTCCGGCTGACTTGGAGAGTGCGGTGAATTGCCTGGCAAGCTGGTCCATCTCGTCCCTGGCAACCATACTATGCTGGAGGGCCAATGTATTGAAGTGCTGAGTCTTGCTCCAGAGCCGTACGCCTTCCACCAGCAATGGTTCGGGCAGCAGCTGCCAAAACCGCATGATCGACGGGGTGACGGGAATACTGAGCTGCTTGAGGGCGGCCAACGAATCTCGAATCGCTTTAATCATAAGCTTGATATTGTTCCTCGAATCGCCCAGTTGTATTCCTTCATTCCTGGCCATATAGATGGCCTGCGCCAGTGGGCTGACCCATGCCACGTGTGTCTTCTGCCATGCATCCATATTCCTGCAAGTTGTAGTTGGAAAGCCCGCTTCTCTGAACGCTCTTACAAGTTTGAGCAATCGCTCTGACGGTTGTCCGTCTATTTCTGCCACTGTAGTCGGTTGGAAAAACGCGGGAGCGAGCGCATATTTTACAACGCCATCCTTGCATGTTCCACCTGCTCCCGGAAACCCAACCATCAGTCGATCCCTGCCCACAGCATCGATCCACTCCTGGTATCCCATCACGTTATTGACCATGACCAGGATATTGAGCGTTTCAATGTTTTTTTCCACCAGTGCGAGCGCTTCCCTGACCTGAGGATTGCGCACCAGAACGATAATATAGTCGTACTGGTCATATACGTTCAGTTTTTCGATAACCCGTATGGGAACGACTAAATACTGCCCGGACAACGCATGCTCCAGGACGAGTCCCTGCCCACGGATCTCTTGCAGCCGTCTTCCGCGTGCCAAAATACTCACCTCGTGTCCCGCCTCCTGTAGACGGGCAGCATACAAACTTCCCAGAACTCCTGCTCCAAAAATCAGTATTTTCATACCTCACCTCATTCGCCAGTGCTCAATTCTTGACAAGTTGATCTACGCCTGCTAAGTCATTCTGTTACAGGCAGATTGTTAGTTGCAAATGACCTTGTCGATCCGCCAATCTCCATCGACCCGGGTTAACTCAACCGTCAGACTATGGTCCATAAAGCTCGTGGTAACTTCGACGAGTGCCTTCTGTTCGGAGATTTGCACCGGAAGCGCTGTGACTTCCGTCGGAATCTCTTGCGCACAGAGGATCGGGTCATAGTTCCATTCGCCGCTTCCGGTGAAATCATCCAGGTAGCTGATGAACTCGGGGCTGAGATACTCGCTGGATCGGTAAGCCTGGTCCACCAGTGGGTGACCTTCATAGGAGATATACCAGTCATAAAAATTTTGAACAACCTGGTCCGGGGAGGAGAGTGTGACTGTTTCTACTGTCTTATGGCTGCGATATCGAATGGTCGGCCAAATGACAAATGCCAAGGTTGAAAAGGCAGCTCCAACCAGGATCATCAGGAAGGCGATCTGATATTTTCTGTTCATCTCTTGTTTCCTTTCTATGTTGATTTCCACTATAAAGACAAACTCTCCGGAACACATCGGTTATCCGGAGAGTTTGGCGTCTGCCCAGGGGAAGGGATTGTTCCCTGGTTAGTTGACCAGTTGGGTGGACTACTGAATGTCGACCCGCTCCAAAATCCAATCGCTGATCGTTTCCAAGAGACCGGGAGTAAATTCCATGGGCAGGTTGGCATACTCGGCCGCACCGCCGGTTTGCGCGTTCTGGAAAAGATGATTGGTTTCAGGAAGGACAATCACGGTGACATCTTTATTCCCTGCGCGGGCAAGGGCGGCTTCCAGGGGAGGGCGGTTCTGGACCGGGGAAACCTGTGTGTCCTTCTCGCCAAATAACGCCAGGACCGGTACCTGCACCCGCTCCCAGTCCTCGGTGGGATCGTGGATGAGGAAGTAGTAGAACCAACCCTGCAGCGACTTCATGTTCTGATCGACCGTTTCTATCACTGCTGCATCCAATTCATCATCGGGAACACGCTGGTCGGGTGGCAGGCCCTTGAGATATTCAATGGTCTCAGAAGTCTTGAACTCACGCAGACTATCCCAATCCTGTGCAAGGATCAGCTCCATCTCTTTTCGATTGCTTTCCAGCCGCCGGGCAATTTCTTCTTCATCCAACCCATCGGCGCGCGCCACTTGTTCTGCTTGAAGGGCGATCAAAGCCTCCCCGTCGACGCCCATACCGGCCATGGAAATGACGAAAGCTATATTAGAACGCCGGGAGGCCACCATGGCGGCGATATGCGCTCCTTCACTGTGCCCCAGCACGCCGATTTGCTCCGGGTTGATGTCCGGGCGTGTCAACAAATACTCCAGCACTGCCTCTGTATCACTGGCATAATCCAAAGTTGTATCCACACCCATCTCACCGCCGGTAGATCGTCCGGTTCCGCGATCGTCATAGCGCAGAACGGCAATTCCCTTGCGGGTGAGATGATCCGCCAGCCATTTGAAAGGCTCATAGCCAGGCAACGTAGGATGCCCGCTGTTGCGATCCTGCAGTCCGCTGCCGGAGACCAGGACGATTGCCGGATGCGGCCCACTCGTTTGCGGTAGGCTCAACGTTCCGGCCAGGCGAACTTCCCCGTTTTCGATCACGACTTCCTCTTCCAGGTATGGCAGGGATTCTTGGACAACTGGCGTCTCCACCGGAGCCTCGGCCCGCGCCAGAGCAAAGGTGCCCTTGAATCCCATTTGACGGTACTCACCCGCGAGGGTGCCATCTTCAAGCAGCTGCCCTTCAAACACAGCCGTAGGTAAATTACTTTTCATCTCGAAATGTACTTTGCCAGATTCGAATTCAACTAACGAAAGCTCCAGCCCGGTGACGCCCTGTTTAGGGATATCGATCCAGCCCAGGAGCTCACTCTCTGCTGCTTCAAAATTTACAACAATATCGTAGGTCATATTCATGACCGCCAATTCGCCTTCCCAACGCCCTGCCAGCTCACGGCTCTGGCTGTCCGTTACAGGTTCCACTGTTGAGACCTGCGGTGTACAAGCCTGGGTAGCTGACGCGGTAACCAATATGGCTATGGCGATCACAATGATCGATCTGAATCGATTGTGCATATTGCTTCTCCTTTTTGTTAACGGCATGACCATGGCCAAAAGCGATGATGATCTGGTTCATGCCAGTATTCAAAGAGGATCATACAAAACAATCTCCCCGGACACATTGGCTGTCCGGGGAGATTGTTTGTTATTCGACGGATGAGTTTTCTGACTGGTCACTTGACCAGATGGTTCTGCAGCGCAACCGCCACCGCTTCGGTGCGGCTGGTTGCACCCAGTTTGGCGAGCACCCGGCTCACATGGAATTTTGCTGTGGAAACGCTCACGACCAATCTTTCGGCAATTTGATTATTGTTCAATCCCTCGACCATCAGCTTCAATACTTCACCCTCGCGGGCCGTCAGATCAAAGCCTATTTGCTCAACAGGCCTCCGCGTCGCTCGGATCAACACTTGGGCGGCCTCGGGAGCCAGTGTCGGCTTCCCCGCGTACGCAGCCCGAATGGCGTTTGCCAGCTCATCGGCTGTAACATCTTTTAGCAAATAACCAATCGCACCCGCCTGTAACGCTCCCTGGACCAACTCCTGCTCTTTGAAACTGGTTAACGCGATGACCTGGATGTCAGGGCACCGCTCACGGATCAAGCGCGTTGCGGTGGCACCATCCATGCCGGGCATGACCAGATCCATGAGTACCACATCCGGCTTTGCCTGTGCGCAAAGCTTAAGAGCCTGTTCACCGTTAGCGGCCTCGCCCACCAGTTCCATATCGTCACAGGTCATCAGGAACGTCGACAGACCGCTACGCACCACTGTATGATCATCTACGAGTAATACACGAATACATTGCTTCTTAGCCATTTTGCACATCCTTCCAGATCAATTCAACACGAGTTCCACTCCCGATACTGCTTTCAATCGTCAGTTTTGCTCCAATGGACGCAGCACGTTCGCGCATAATGCCCAATCCCAGGCTCTCGAGCGGCACTTGCTGCGGATTGAATCCGCGCCCGTTATCTTGGACCTCCAGCCGGATCTCGTTTTCGAAACGCAGCACATTGAAGATAACCTCTGACGCCTGCGCATGCTTATTGATGTTATTCAACGATTCCTGCGCCACACGATAGATGACTTCCTTGACTTCGAACGAGGAATCGGCCATCCCATCCACACTGACCTTGATCGGAATGCGAGTACGCCCGGCAAACGCGTTTGTCAGGTGGCGTATCAAATCCGCGAGATCCATTTCAATCAGGGAAGAGGGGCGCAACTCCAATAGAAGTGTACGCATCTCGGAGAGCGCACCGCGGGTCAGCAGGCGCAATTCATCCAGTTTTTGCCGCGCGACTTCTGGTTTTTTCTCCCATAACTTGGGAAGCACATCCGCGATCAGGCTGGCGGAAAAAAGAGTTTGCGAAACGGCATCATGCAGGTCGCGCGCTAGGCGGTTGCGCTCCGAGACTGTGGCTGCCTGGGCTGACTCTACCCTCAGCATGGCATTTTCGATCGCCAGTGCGACCTGCTCGGCAAACGTCAATCCCAATTGGATCTGCTCTTCTGAAAATAGCTGCGGCTCGGTATAGTAGAACACCATGCCACCATAGACTTTATCCTGCATAAAAAGGGGCACGGAAAAGGCCCCCGCAAATCTCTCCCGTAATGCAATACGTTCCGCCTTGATATGAAGCGGAATCGTCGTATCTCTTTCAATTTCCTCAATTCGTTCAGGCAAGCGCGGATAATTTCCGTATGTAGGTTGCCTCTGGAGCGTTGCCTGGAGATAATACTCGCCACCGAATAACTTGAGGTTGTCAAAGGAACCTCTCCTGCCCCTTTCATAAATCCCCTCCAGACCATAATTTGCCATGTGGACAATCATCTTGTTGTCCATGTCAAAGTGGTGCAATACGCACCCTGCTGCGCCGAGCCTCTGCGCGGCCATGCGTACCGCCTGCTCGAGAAAAGCATCCAGCGGCATGCTGGAGTTGATCATCCGAATAATATCCCGCAGGCTCTCGGCGATTTCCCTTCTCCGCTCCAGTTCACGAGTACGGTCTTCGACGCGCTGTTCCAGTGTAAGGTTGAGATCCTGCAGGGCCAGTTCGGCTTCCTTTTGTTCGGTCAGATCGATGACGATGCCATCGAAATGAGTCAGCTTTCCCTGCACATCAAAACCTGGATTCGAGATCGTACGCACCCAACACCACCGGTTGCGCCGTTTGTTGAAGAAGCGCGTTGGCTGGTTGTACGGAACTCCCTCCCGCAAGGATTGGTAATTCGCTTCGAGCACACGGGAACGGTCGTCTGGATGAAGGTGCTCAAACCAGCTTCCGAAGTTGTAGGGGTCATCAATCCCCAGCATATCGGCAATGGAGGGACTGACCAGGAGTACCTTTGCAGAATTCAGGTCATCTGAATCTACTTGAATCCGGTAGATTCCGAAACGCTCGGCATTCTCGATGACGGAGCGCAACATAGATTCACTCTCTTCGAGTCGAACCAGCGCATTCTTGAGTCGTTGTTCAGACTCTACTCGCTCGGTTGCATCAATGGAAACATTAGACAGACCAACAACTTGATCTCCATCATATAAGGGTGTAAGGACAATATCCCAGAAGGAAACAACTCCTTTAGTTTCAATTCGCACCGCATCTTGATGGATAGTTTCACCCTTGAAAACGCGCTCAAACAATGGGATAAGGACATCTTCCGTGCCGGGTTCCAGATCGAAAATCCTCACGCCCGGCAAAACATCTGAAGCTTTTAAAGGTGTGTACTTCTCAACGAAGTTTGCCCAAGTAGGATTCGTTTGGACTATTCTGAAGTTCCGATCTATGATGGCGATCCCCATGGGCATACGGTCAAATAGCATTTCCAGCAAAGCTAGCTGCGATCCAGTCTGTGCTGGTTTAGTAAGGAAAGACGAAAACACCTGCTTTCTCATCAAAAACTATTGTAGCAAACCATGCTGATTGGTTGATATGACCCTTGGCATCAAATATCGGGGATAAAAAGCATTATTCATTCTGGTCAACTGACCAGCAGAACAACTATTCTCTTGGGCAGCTCATAATCTCTCCGCTCGCAAGATGGCAGCGGAAAGATTTTTTAATACACTGGGCATGCATTCCAGTCAAAAAATATGAAACGCAAAGTGATCGCACCTGTCTTGATCTCCATCCTGCTCCTGGCTCTCTTCGCGTGGGCGCGTCCTACATTCACGCCGGCGCTTGAGAGGGCTGGAAGTGTTACATCCCTGGAAAAAATCGAGCTGGGAGGCATGGAACAATGGATTCAGATCCGTGCGCAGGATGCTTCCAATCCCGTTTTGCTCTGGCTGCATGGCGGACCTGGCGCAGCACAAATGTCTGTCGCGCGTCACTTCAACGGCGCGCTGGAAGAACATTTCGTTGTTGTTCACTGGGATCAGCGAGGCGCGGGGAAATCCAATCCCATTGATTTTGATGCATCAAGCATGACATTCAATCAATATCTCAATGATGCTCACGAGCTGACACTCTATCTGAAGGAACGTTTTGGCCAGGACAAAATCTATCTCGTAGGTCACTCATGGGGATCCCAATTGGGCATTCATCTCGTCCGGATGTATCCACAGGATTATTACGCCTATGTGGGTGTAAGCCAGGTGGTCAATTCGGTACGCGCCCAGGAAATTGGTTATGACTGGCTTGAGAAACAGGTGGCCACGGTTGACGAACGCACAGACCTTGGGATGCTGGGACAACCGCCGTTTCGAGGCCACGACAGATTCGTCCGTTACATCCAGTGGATCGACCGGTATGGTGGCGTATTCGATGTCAGTTTTGCAGAACTGGCCTGGGTCACATTCCGCTCGCCGGAATATAACCTGCGCGATGCATTCCACTGGCTGCGCGGCTCTACTCGCGGCAGTGGTCCGATGTGGGAATCGCCAGAGTATCAAGAGTTTGACGCCCTGCGCGATATCCCACGACTCGAGATACCTGTCTATTTTTTCAGCGGACGCCGGGATTACAACACGCCTTTGGTGCTGGTAGAAGCGTATTTTGAAGTCCTGGATGCACCGCGTGGCAAGCAGCTTGTTGTTTTCGACGCTTCCGCTCACACCCCTTTTATAGGCCAACCACAAAAATTCAACGAGGAATTAGTACGAGTAAAACACGAAACATATCCACGGTGAAACTGCACAGGAGACGCGCATGTATATCAAATTGTTCGGATACTTTCTTGCATCGGGAGTTTTGCTGACAAGCCTTGCTATGGCTTTTCTGAGCGGGCGCTGGCAAAGCATCGAAGCTTCTGCTTACGCCGGCAGTCGGCGTCCGTGGTGGTTTGTGGTCATCGGTGTTTCGTTTCTTGCGCTCTATATCACGGCTCTCATTGATTTCATCGGTATGGGGAAAAACTGGGCAGGCTGGTTTCTGATCGTCCTCATTCCTCTGGGATGGGCTGTCAAAGGAGCGTTAGTGATTTTCAATCCTCAAGGGCGGAGAGCTGTCTCCAGCCTGGAAGGTGACCAGAATTGGCGCAAGGTGGCCCTGGCGCGTCTGCCTGTTGCTGCCATTCTGGCGGCTTTGGCATATTTCTCATAATGGATCTGTTAAACAATCTATTTCAATCAAAAGGTTCAGGCATATATGAAAAGCAAAACACTCATTTCGATCTTGCTCATAGCAATCGCGATTGCTTCCTGCACTCCCATCAAACCGTATCAAGATGTGCGGAATAAAGATGTAAGAATTTATGGAAGCATGGATGAAACACTGATTGAAACCTTATGGTTCAACGAATCAACGAAGTGGTCCCACGAAGATAAGGATACAGCACAGAACATTACGAAACTGGGGATGAACCCAGGACTCGGTATTCGTGAACTACACAAGGAGGGGATCACGGGCAAAGGCATAAATATCGCGATCATTGACCAAAATATGCTTTTGGATCATCCTGAATTCCGCGGCAAGATCATCAAGTACCACGATGTGGGGACAAATACTTCTACAAAAGAAGGCAGCATGCACGGACCGGCTGTCACCAGCCTGTTAATCGGTGAAAGCATCGGTACAGCTCCTGACGCGAATGTGTACTATGTGGCAGCCCCCTCCTGGAAGGCAGATGCACAATACTACGCGGACGCGCTGAATTGGATTATCGATGAGAATGAAAAACTGCCTGAGGAGCAGAAAATTCGCGCTGTTTCTGTATCCGCAGCACCCTCTGGCGAAGGCTCACCTTTTACGAAGAATCAGGATGCGTGGGACGCAGCCTACAAGCGGGCAATGGCAGCAGGCATTCTTGTCCTGGATGCTACACGGGAACACAGGATCACTGCACCCTGCTACTGTGATCTTTACGATCCAGACAATATCACAAAATGTATCCCTGGCTGGCCAGAGGGTAAAGATTATCAGCTTGGGGAAGATCAAATACATGTTCCCGCCGCGCGCAGAACCACCGCAGAAGAATATGAGCAGGGCAACTTCTCATACCAATATGATGGACAGGGTGGCATGAGTTGGACTATGCCCTATTTGGCCGGGGTCCTGGCGATGGGTTGGCAAATTAACCCCGATGCAACAAGCGCGGAGCTTCTGGATATGTTATTTACATCCGCTTATGTCACGAAAGATAACGAGAAAATTATCGATCCTAAGGCTTTCATTGATACGGTCAAGCTTTCGCTCAATGAATAAGCATAAACAATTAAGATGGATCGCAATCGAGAAAAACAAACTTCAATAGGATATACGATGTCACACATGCACCTAGACTCACAGCAAATCAAGAAAGGCTTTGTCCTGCTTGGCATATTCATCGCCCTTCGAGCAATCCTGACTTATATAACAGGCGCTACTGGCGAGGCACAAAGTCTCTTGCAACGAGTTGCTTTCCTGGCAGCAGGCTTTTTCATGCTCTCGATTGGGCTGACATATTTCGGTTTCACCCGCTGGGTTGGCGTGGACTTGAGTCAGTGGTGGAACTTCGACAAAAAACGTCTGCCTGGCGATATTGGATGGGGCCTCCTGGGGTTTACTCTGGCTTTTGTTGTCAATATTGGCTTCGTTCTGCTTGCTTCGCAGCTTGGGTTGATCCCGCCCGCGGCTACTGCCTCTCAACCAGCTCAACTCGGTCTGTGGGACTGGCTACTCAATCTATTCTTTGGATTTGCCATCGCCGGTTTTCAGGAAGAGACGATCTTTCGGGGCTTTCTGATGGATGCACTGCATGAACGATTTGGTTCCACAGGGAGCGTATTGATTCAGTCCCTGATCTTTTCTCTGGCACACATCGGATATTTTCCGCTTGAGGGATGGATCTTCTTCGTTCTCGCATTTGTGATGGGTTTGCTCTTTGGCCTTTTGAGAATGAAACGCGGTTCCTTAATAGCCGCCTGGATTGCTCACGGGTTGACCGGTTAGCGCTATGAATGCTTTCAACAAAAAGAATAAGTGCCAAAACCTGCTTCTGCATCTCGTAACCCATCTTCGACGGTCTGATTTGTCCAATCACACCGCAGGGCCCGATGTTCGTTTTCTGCTAAAACGCATTCGTCTCGTGCGAGAATTCTCCTGTGCGGGGAAGTAGACTGGTCATAAGTTTCTTCATGGATTCTCTCTTGATTTCTGTAAAGGAGGTGCATGTGGGTTTTTGTGCAGTGCCTATCACGCACATGGCGGCCCACCAGTCATTCGCGCTCATTTCTGTTTACCTAAGCAGTAGCCGGCCTGTTCGCCGGTTAGACATTCACCCCAAAAGGAGAAGAAAGAAATGCGTAAATTGATGTTGATTTTGTCCGCCCTGGTAGTTTTCAGCATGCTGCTGACTGCCTGTGGTGGCGCTGCTGCAACTCAGGCCCCCGTTGAGGAAGCTCCGGTCGAAGAAGCTCCCGCAACCGAAGCCCCCGCTGAAGAACCAGAAGAACCGGCTGCGGAAACGACTGATGGACCCATCGAGATTCGCTGGTTCATTGGTTTAGGCGCCGGTGGTAACCCTGAAGAGGTCGAGAAGGAACAGGCCTTCGTCGACGAATTCAATGCCAAGTATGGCGACAAATACAAACTGGTTATGGACGTCGTCCAGAACGCCACAGCATACGATGTGCTCAAGACCCAGATCGCATCCGGTGACGTGCCCGATATCGTGGGCCCGGTGGGCGTACGCGGTCTGTGGAGCTTCGAAGGCGCGTGGATGGACCTGGCTCCCTATGTAGAGAGCACCGGTTACGATATCAGCGACTTCAACCCGGCCCTGATCGACTTCTACAAACTCGGACCGCAGGGACAGGTTGGTCTGCCCTTCGCGATCTACCCCTCCGCGCTCTGGTACAACAAAGACCTGTTCGATGAAGCCGGCATTGCGTATCCTCCTCACAAGTACGGTGAGAAATATGCTGACGGCGATGACTGGGACTTCAACAAAGTGCGCGAGCTCGGCATGCAGTTGACCTTCGATGAGAACGGCAACGTTGCTGGCAGCCCCGAGTTCGATCCTGAGAAGATCGTGCAGTTTGGTTACGATGCCATGTGGACCGACGTCCGCGGCAAATGGACATTCTTCCAGGCCGGTAGCTTTGTCGGTGAAGATGGCAGCGCTACGATGCCCGATGTCTGGCGCGAAGCCGCTCACTGGTACTACGATGGCATGTGGACCGATCACTTCATCCCGAACGGTAACTACGTCAACAGCGACCTGTTGGCCCAGGGCAACACCTTCAGTTCCGGCAACGTGGCGATGACGCCCATCCACACCTGGTACACCTGCTGTGCTGGTGAAGATGTCAACTGGGATCTGGCTGCCATTCCTTCGTACGATGGTCATGTAACAGCCAAGATGCATGCCGATACCTTCGCGATCCTCAAGGGCACCGAGAACCCCGATGCGGCGTTCGAAGTCCTCACCATCATGCTAGGCGACATGGCCCCGCAACTGCTGCAAGTCTACGGCGCCTTCCCCGCCCGCGAGAGCCTGCAAGCTAGCGCCCTCGACAAGATGCAGGAAAACTTCCCGGATGCAGATCTACAGGTCTTCATCGATGGCATCAGCTATCCCGATAACCCCAATCACGAATCCGGCATGCCGAACTTCCTGAAGGCAAGCGACACCTACACAGCCTTCGCCGGACTTTATGAGACCACTCCTGACCTCGATCTGGACGCAGAAATTGACAAGTTGATCACTGACCTCGACGCAGTGTTCAAAGAACCGACTGACTAAGATCGGACAGGAAAGAACTTGAGTGGTGGCGCAATAGCGCCACCACTCCAATCTTGGCATTATCCAAACTCTATTCGTTATCCCTGTTCCTGCCACTTCAACGAGTGGTGGAGGAAAAACCGATGGCAGTCTCACGCACAGAGCCCAAGTCAATAACAATTTCGCGACCGAAGTCAAAATCAAGGTCGTACTTTGCCCGCAGCCAGGAGCGCTGGGGGTACTTATTCCTTTCGCCCTGGATCATCGGTTTTCTGATTTTCACACTCATCCCGATCCTGGGCACCGCCTATTTTTCCCTGACCAACTACAGCCCCGTCACACCGGACCAGACAAAATTCTTGGGCTTGGGTAATTACAAGACCATGCTCACGGATGCAAAGGTGGCAAAATCCTTACTGGTCACGCTGAACTATGCCGTTCTCTCGATCCCCATCAGTTTCATTGTAGGTCTGGGGCTCGCGGTCCTGGTCAACTCGAAACATCTTGCCGGCAAGAATTTTTTCCGCACGATGTTCTACATGCCCTTCATGATCCCGGTGGTGGCCGGCGCATTGGTCTGGGCGGGCGTGATGAACACACAGAGCGGCTGGCTGAATATGATGCTCGAGGCGGTTGGCATCGATGGCCCGGACTGGCTCAACGATCCACAGTGGATCTATCCCGCGCTGGTCTTGATCGGTCTGTGGGGACTCGGGAATCTCATGCTCACATTGCTGGCCGGCATGCAGGGCGTTCCAACAGAGCTCTATGAAGCGGCCACCATCGATGGCGCCAACGGCTGGCAGAAATTTATGAAGATCACGCTGCCCATGATCTCACCCGTCATCTTCTACAACATGACGTTGATGTTAATCGGCGCGTTCAAGTATTTCGACCTGGCATACGTGCTCAAAAATGGAACAGGGCAGCCCGCGGATGCCACCTTATTCTACAATCTCAACTTGTATAAAAACGCCTTTACCTACAACCTGATGGGCTATGGCTCGGCACTGGCCTGGGTCCTGTTCCTGATCGTGCTGGCACTGACCCTTGTGTTATTCAAGACGGCCAACATGTGGGTGTATTACGGCGGAGAAGGGAGAAGCTAGCCATGGCACTGCGCTCAACTCCGATGCTTACCTTCCATCAGCGCGACATTGTCAACAGGATCTTGGTAACCAGCATCGCTGTCTTTATCCTAATGACTTTTATCGCGCCGCTCGGTTACATGTTCACCACCGCCCTCAAGAGCACGGATCAGATGGGGGATTCCAGCGCTCCGTGGTATTGGCCGTTCTCCAGAAAAACGATTGAATATCAGGGCAAGGATTTGGAGATCTTCAATGTACCTCTGCAGGAGGGCACGCGTGAATTAGCGATCTTCAAGAAGACGACCAACGAGTCCATTTTCGTCGATCCAGAGAATCTCGATGCGGAACCCATTGTTTGGCAAGGCAACTGGCGGAAGCTTGACCCGGTGTACGTCTCGGACCCGCAATGGGCCAACTTCAAGAAAGCCTGGGACGACCTGAATTTCCCGTTGTTGTTCAAGAACTCGATGATCATTGCCGGTTTCGGAACATTTGGCGCTGTAATTTCTGCCATCTTTGTATCCTATGGGTTCGCACGCTTCGATTTCCGCGGCAAAAACATGTTGTTCGTCATCTTGATCGCCACGATCATTCTGCCGGTTCAAGCAACCCTGATTCCGACTTACCTTGTGTTCGCCAAAATTGGCTGGACCAACACCTTGCTGCCTCTGATCGTCCCGCACTTTTTTGCGAATGGCTATAACGTGTTCCTATTGCGGCAGTACTTCATGCAAATCCCGCGTGAGCTCGATGAAGCGGCCATGATCGATGGTGCCAACCCGTTGCAGGTATTGTTCCAGGTGATCATCCCGCAATCGATTCCGGCCATCACAGCTGTATCGCTCTTCCACTTCTTCTTTGCCTGGAACGACTTCTTTACGCCGCTGGTCTATCTGGCATCCAGCCCCGAACTTTGGCCGCTATCGGTGGGACTGCAGAAGTTCAACGCGTTATATGGACGGCTGCCAAACCTGATCCAGACCGGGGCGCTGATCACGCTCGTGCTGCCGGTCACTATTTTCTTCTTCGCCCAGAGAATCTTCATGCAAGGGATTGTGTTCACCGGCGTCGAAAAGTAACGGATGCGATTATCTGAGTTCTCAGAGAATATCTCAATGAAACAAGTGCATGTGGTGCAGACAGCGAAGAATACAGGCGATCGCTTAACTCAAAAAGAGGTTCTGGCTTTGCAGGGTGGCCCCGTGCATGCGCCTCATTCTGTCAGCATCGAACCATCTCAGTGCTTTCAAACCATTGAAGGATTTGGTGGCGCGTTTACCGAATCAGCTGCGGTTACTCTCTATAAGCTGTCGCCCGAAAAACGGACAGAAGTGCTGCGCGCCTATTTCGACCCCATTGACGGACATGGGTACACGCTCTGCCGCACCCACATTGGCAGCTGTGATTTTTCCGCGGGGAACTATGCGTATGATGAGGTGGAAGGCGACCACGACCTACAGCACTTCTCCATAGATCGTGATCGCCGGGCGCTGATCCCAATGATCCATGAGGCGTTTCAGGTCGCGGGCGGCCCGATCAAACTTCTCGCATCGCCGTGGAGCCCACCGGCCTGGATGAAGACCAATGACAAGATGATCCACGGCGGGAAGCTCCGGCCCGATTGTCGCGAGACGTGGGCAAAGTACTACTGCCGATATGTGCGCGAGTATGAACGGGAGAATATTCCCATCTGGGGATTAAGTGTCCAGAACGAAGTGGAAGCCACTCAAACGTGGGAATCATGCCTGTATTCACCGGAGGAAGAACGTGATTTCGTGCGCGACTATCTCGGCCCCACACTGCGCCGTGAGGGATTGATCGATATCAAGCTGCTGATCTTCGATCACAACCGTGATCACATAGTCAATCATGCCCGTGTGATCTATGAGGACCCGGCCGCCGCGCAATACGTCTGGGGCACGGCCTTCCACTGGTATGTAGGCGATTGGTTCGACAACGTGCAAAAGCTTCACGATGTCTATCCCGAAAAGCACCTGCTCTTCACCGAAGGCTGCCAGGAAGGCGGGCCTCACCTTGGTGAATGGGGACTCGGCGAGCGTTATGCAAGATCGATGATCAATGACCTGAACCGCTGGACTGTCGGCTGGATCGATTGGAATTTGCTGCTCGATGAGACAGGTGGTCCCAATCATGTTGGGAATTACTGCAGTGCGCCCCTCATGATCGACACCCGGTCCTGCGAGATCCTGTACCAGAGCTCATACTACTATATCGGTCATTTTTCTCGATATATTCGTCCGGGCGCCCAACGGATCGGGTGCGCGTCGGATTCCGGGGCGCTCGAAACAACAGCGTTCATTAATCCCGACAGCCAGATCGCGGTGGTCGTTTTGAATCGAACCTCCCAACCTGTTCCTTATGCATTGCAGTTTGAGGGTCTCTCGGCCAGCCTTGAAAGCCAGCCCAATTCCATTGTGACCCTTTTGTTATCCTGAGAAGTTTGCGATCCGTACTCATGACCAGTCAGGGACTACCGGATCGAATCCAGTTTTGCGGAGCCCTATGCCCTCGACCAGTGGACAACCCAGCGAATCCAAAATCATCTTTTTTGATGATTTCACAGCAGACGGCCTGGACCGTTCCAGGTGGAACGTGGAAATCACGGGGCCGATTTACAACAACGAGCAGCAGGCGTATGTGGATTCACCCGAAACAATCTACATAGAGAAACACGACGATGCGAATGGTGTCCTCGTGATTCACCCGCGCTACTGTCCCGGTTTTGCAACACCTGAAGGAAACACGTTTGACTTCATCTCCGGACGCATCAATACGATGGGCAAAGTCGAGTTCATGTACGGCAGCATTGCCGCGCGCATGAAACTTACAGCCGGGGCCGGTTTATGGCCTGCATTCTGGGCGATGGGATCTGAGAAAGCCTGGCCCGAGAATGGTGAGATCGACATCATGGAAAACATAGGTGACCCATCATGGACAAATGTAGCCATGCATGGACCCGGCTACTCCGGCGATACGCCGCTGGTCAACAGGAAACTCTTGCCTCTAGACAATGATGTCACCAACTGGCACGTGTACTCCGTGGAATGGGCAAAAGATTTTCTTCTATTCAAGACCGATGGTGAGCTAAGTTATCACGTGACGCGCAGCATGGTGGAAAAATATGGACCGTGGACGTATGACAACCAGAAGTTCATGCTTCTGAACTGCGCATTAGGCGGTGTGTATCCCGTTGCTGTCAATGGAATTCGCTCGCCTTACCTGGGAATGGCAGAGTCCACCGTTCAGTTGATCAAAGAGAATCGTGCCAGGACGTTGATCGATTGGGTGCGGGTAACAAAAGTCTGAGACTTCGGAAACCGATATGACAACCGGCTGGGAATTCATTGACGCACAAGGTACGTTCAAGCTGCCTGATCCGCATCACAGCAGCTATCTTTACTTTCCATTGGTAAATGAAGCTGGCATGATGTCGTCGGTGACACCTACGTTGCATGGGGATGCCAAGACGGGGCAGAACACCTTTCTTCTGGCACCTGCTTCCGTAGAAGATCTCCACAACAGCCGTACTGCCCGGAACTTTTGGGTGCGCATCGATGAATCCCGTGTTTGGTCAGCAACGGGCAGCAGCGCAGAGCAGATGGCGCGCCACCTGTCTCCGGATGGCGATCAAGTGACCCTTACGGCGGGCTTTTTATGGCACACAGTCGAGCGCAGGCAGCCCGACTTGAACCTCGCTGCAGAGGTGACCAATTTCGTCCCGGTCGGCACAGACCGCGTCGAGCTGATGCGCGTGACTTTGAAGAATACAGGAGCCACGCCACTTAAGTTCACCCCTACAGCTGCCGTTCCTATCTATGGGCGCTCGGCCGACAACCTGCGCGATCACCGGCATGTCACATCTCTGCTACATCGGACGCGTTGTCACCCCAAGGGCGTTCTGGTCCGCCCGACCCTCTCCTTTGATGAGCGTGGACACACGCTCAACCAGATCATCTACGCTGCTCTGGGTGTGGAGGCAGATGGCACCGCGCCGGTCGGGTTCTTTGCAGATGTGGAATCCTTTATCGGCGAGGGCGGCACGCTGGATTGGCCCGAGGCAGTGGTCTGCAATAAGATGGTCACGCAGGTTGCAGGGGGAAGGGTTGACGGCTATGAAGCTCTCGGCGGGATTCGCTTCCGGGAGATCGAGCTGTCCCCGGGTGGGGAACGATCCTATATCCTTATTCTGGGAATCTTGCAGGAAGGCGAAAGCCCGGATGCCTTATTGAAGCATTACGGCTCTGGTGTTGGCTTTGCCGAGGCGCTGCAAAGAACAAAAACTTTTTGGGGCGAGAAGGTTTCCACGCTGCACTTTGAAACGAGTGACAGGCAGTTCGATGGTTGGCTCAGCTGGGTAACCCTTCAGCCCATGCTTCGGCGCCTGATGGGAAACTCCTTTTTGCCTTATCACGATTACGGTCGGGGCGGGCGCGGCTGGCGCGATCTTTGGCAGGATATCCTGGCATTGCTGATCACCGAACGCGGGGATGTTGGCGAGATGTTATTGGCCAACTTTGCCGGTGTGCGCGCGGACGGATCGAATGCCACCATCATCGGGTCGAAGCCCGGCGAGTTCAAGGCAGACCGCAACAACATCCCGCGGGTCTGGATGGACCATGGCGCCTGGCCATTACTAACGACAAAGTTATACATTGATCAGACTGGCGATCTCAAATTTCTCTTGCAGAAGCAGGCATACTTCAAGGATCAGTTTTCTCATCGCTGTCGCGCCACAGATGAGGCGTGGACACCCGAACAGGGCACGCAGCTCAAGACGAAGACCGGCAAGGTGTATCAGGGCACGGTGCTCGAGCATCTCCTGATCCAGCATCTCACAGCGTTTTTCAATGTCGGTGAACATAACATTTTGCTGCTCGAAGGTGCGGACTGGAACGACGCGCTGGACATGGCACGCACCCGCGGCGAAAGCGTAGCCTTTTCGGCACTCTATGCTGGCAATTTACAGGTGCTAGCGGAACTATGTCGCACCTTGAGCCGGGCCGGTGTGCGGGAGGTATCCCTGGCAGTGGAGCTCGGGCAGTTGTTCAACACCGCAGAAGAAGAGAAAGACCTCGACTGCGTAGAGAAAAAGCGCGCGCGGCTGGCGCGATACTTTGAAGCGATATCGCATGCACTTTCTGGTGAGAAGATCCGCATTCGGCTCAGTGATCTGGCCGATGATTTGACAAGAAAATCCAACTGGCTGAAACAACATATTCGTAATAACGAGTGGGTTCGAAACGGCAGTGAGTTCGGCTGGTTCAACGGCTATTACGATGATGACGGTCAGCCGGTGGAGGGCATGCGCGCCAGCGGACTGCGCATGACGCTCACCGGACAGGTCTTCGCGCTAATGTGCGGCATCGCGACCGAAGAACAGACACAGGCCGTGATCCACGCGGTCAATAAATATCTTTACGATGAGATTATGAAGGGTTACCGGCTCAACACCAACTTCGGTACCCTGATGCTGAATTTGGGACGGGCCTTCGGATTTGCATACGGGCACAAAGAAAACGGGGCCATGTTCAATCACATGACCGTAATGTACGCAAATGCACTTTATAAGCGAGGACTGGTCAAAGAAGGCTGGAAGGTGCTAGGAGGTATTTACCGCCAGAGCCGGAACTTTGAGCGCAGCCGCATGTACCCGGGCATTCCGGAATACTTCAGCGGGCGCGGCCGCGGCATGTACACATATCTGACAGGTTCGGCTTCCTGGTATTTATTCACCCTGCTGAACGAGGTCTATGGTGTCAAGGGAGAGCTGGGGAATCTGGTGATTGAGCCGAAGCTGATGGCAGAGCAATTCGACGACGCTGGACAGACCAGGGTCAACACCCTGTTTGCGGGAAAACCACTGGAGATAGTCTTAGAAAACCCGGAACGGCTTGACTACGGACAGTACTGGATCGCCGAGTTGATGCTCAACGGCAAAAAGGTTCCACTGGAAGGCCAACCTGTAAAAGTTTCTATTCCGCGGGCCATGCTTCTTCCGCTACGTGGGCAAGTGAATATCACGGTAAAGTTGTCCGGAAAAGAGGAAAGCAAAAGATAGTTTGCCAGTTAAAAATTATCCGCGAATTTGCACGAATTGTAGGAAATTGGCAATCCTTCGCGTGAATTAGCGGAATTGGATAGTAATCTGGTTCCGCCATGATCCCCAGAATTACCCTAACTAAATAGCAATCCCAGCCGCCTGCAGAGGGCGTTATAATTTTGCTTTACGCATGAAGGCAAACGATGATCGACCCTTTTAAGCACACGGCTATCTCCAAACCCAGGGGTCGCTTTACCATTGGGGTACTGGCAAGCTGGCAACTATATGCCGGGACCATCCACACCTTGTTGAGCCCAATTATTCGAGGCATTTATACCGCCGCACGCGATCAAGACTGCAATGTCCTGTTCGGATGCGGCGTTGTGTCCTCCTTTGTGCCCGAGACCCGCCCCGCCTGGCCGTTCCTCTCACCTGAAGTCGATTTCGTGCCGGTTGGTCCATGGAATACGAATGGGCTGATCGTGATCGCGCCTCACCAGGGATCGGAACCCCTCAGACGCTACCTTGAGCAAACCATGGCTGCCGGCCATCCGGTAGTGTTTGTGGAGAGCGCCGAGAACCGGCCTGTCATTAGCCCAGATAATGCGACTGGCATCTTCAAGTCGCTGGCGCACCTGAAGAGACATGGGCATCGCCAAGTTGCTTTCATTGCAGGCGGACCAGGCTGGCCCGGTGACAGCCAGGAGCGGTTACAAGCGTTTCTGGAAGGCTGTGAGGAAATGGGGCTTGAAACCGAGCAACGCTTGATGGCCTACGGAGGCTTCTCTACGCCAGGCGGCTATCAGGCCATGCACGAGATCCTCTCCGCGGGCGTGCCGTTTACAGGTGTCGTAGCGGCCAACGATGAGTCCGCGGTGGGCGCGATACAGGCCTTGCGGGCCGCAGGTCTGCGTGTTCCTGAAGATATTGCCGTGATCGGATTCGACAATCGCTTCGAGGCACGCAACCAGTCCCCCGCACTGACAACCATCGACCAACCCGCGCATGATATCGGCTACCAGGCATTGAAGTTAATGGTGCAGCGCCTGAATGGCAGGGCGGATGCATCCACAATGGTCCGAGTTCCGGCGCGGCTGATCGTGCGTGAGTCGTGCGGCTGCCCGCGGGATGCAATCATCACCGGCGCGCTGGCTGAGTTGAGGGAATCCCCGGCCTCGCAGGAACCATCTACAGTACAGACGCGGCTGGCACAGACCATGAGCGAGGCAGTCTTTGCCGGGGTTGGACAACTTGATCTCGAAACTATCCAACGTCAATGTGAGCGGATCACCAAAGCATTTATCGTGAGTCTCAAACGGAGACAGGCGGGGGCCTTTCAGGCCGCGCTGGCGGAGATCCTACAGCCAGTGCGCCTCCTTGATGAAGATGCGCATGCCTGGCAGAACGCCATCACCACATTGAAGTTCTGGTGGCCGATGCTATTGGAACCCGGCGAAGTGGAAGCCTGCCGCGAGGAAGTACATTTGTGGTTGGACCAGGCTCGGATCGCGATCAGCGAGTGCGCGCAGGCCCAGCTATTGCGTTACTTTTCCAGGCAAGATACGTTGACCCAGCAGTTGAGCCTGATGGCCGCGGAGCTGGCAGAAACACTTGAGCTCGCCCAGATTCAAAAGGTCATCGACCAGTATCTGCCTGCCCTGGCCATCAGGCATGCTCAACTCGTGCTGCTGGAACCTGACGGTGACAATCCGGTGGGCTGGAGCAGTTTTCCGGATGTTACTGCAGGCGAAGAGAGCTCTTTTCAACGTTTCCCCACGGTGCAATTTCCGCCGCTTGATCGCTACCCGGAAACTGAAGCTTTTCACCTGGCGCTGTTGCCGCTCACTGTGCACAAGAAACCTGCCGGCTTTGTCGCGTTCGATGCGGCTAACCTGGCTCCCTGTCTGGCTGTGCTGCGACAATTGACATCGGCCCTAGAGCGCATACGTCTCTATCAGGAGGCTGAAGAAGGCCGGCGCTTGGCAGAAGAAGCCGATCGCATGAAAAGCCGCTTCCTCTCCACCGTCAGCCACGAATTGCGTACCCCTCTGAACGTGATCGTAGGCCTAAGCGAAATGCAGCTCAAACAATCCAAGGCCGATGTGCGCAAGTCGGTCGAGAAGATACACACCAATGCTCAGCATCTGGGTCATCTAATTCGGGATGTGCTTGACCTGGCAAGCAGCGACGCGGGACAGTTACGATTGTCCTGTGAACCCTTGGATGTCGCCAAGGCCCTGCAGATCGTGATCGAGACCGGCAGACAATTGGCGAGTGACAAGGGCTTGACCTGGACAACTGACATCGCCACACCCTTGCCGCGCGTGTGGGGCGACCGCACGCGCCTGCAGCAGGTGACGCTTAACCTGGTGAGTAATGCGGTCAAATTCACTTCTGAGGGAGAGGTGAATCTGAGCATCTATGAAGAAGAAAATTGTGTGGTGATCGCGGTCCGCGATACGGGGCTGGGAATCCCTCTCGAGGAACAAGCCTGGATCTTCAACGAATTCCGCCAGTCAGAAAGGACTACCGCGCGTGGATACGGTGGTCTCGGCCTGGGGCTGGCGATCTGCCGAAGACTGGTGGAGCTACATAACGGTGAGATTGGCGTGCAATCCTCCGGGGAAGAGAACAGCGGCTCAACGTTTTATATCCGTCTGCCCGCCCTCGAGAGTGCCGAACTGCTTTATCCAGCTCCACAATCCACAAAGGGCCAGAGTGTGTTGATCGTGACCCAAGATCTCATTTTGAGTCGGCCGATCGAGGAACGCCTTGAGCACGCAGGGTTCACCGTTGAGATTCAAAACGCGGATGAAACCTCAAATTGGTTCTCGCGCTTGTTAACGAATCCGCCCGGCGCGGTGGTACTGGATAAGCAAATCGCTTCCAAATGCGGCTGGGAATTGCTGCGGGTGCTCAAGGGTAACCCCAGCACAGAAGATATCCCGGTCTTGTTCTACTCCCTTAAAGAAGAGGAAAATGTCGGTACTCTGCTGGCGCTTGATTATCTGTCCAAACCTGTTGGCTCGGCGGAGCTGCTCAGAATCCTGTCACGCCAGGGCTGGAATTCAGCGAAAGGCCACACCAAAACAATTTTGATCGCGGACGATGAGCCGGGATTTTTGGAAATGTACACAGACATGGTGCAGCAACAATCCCAGGACTATCGCGTGCTTAAAGCGCGTGACGGACGCGAAGCTCTTGAACTACTGCGCAAGACTCACGTGGATCTTGTTCTGCTGGATCTGATGATGCCCGAGGTCGATGGCTTTGGCGTGCTGGCGCAAATGCGGGAATGGGAGTCGACGCGTGAGACAGCCGTGGTGGTCCTCACCTCCAAGACGCTCACCGAAGCCGATATGTCGCGTTTGAGTCATGGCGTGGCAACTGTCATGAGCAAGGGATTGTACGACGCGAAGGAAATGCTCTCCCATATCGAGACTGCCCTGGCTCGTAATAAGAAGCTCGGCACCGAATCACAGCGACTCGTGCGCAAGGCTATGGCTCACATCCACGAGCATTACACGGAGGAGGTAACGCGCGAGGACCTGGCGCGGCATGTCAATGCGAGCGAGGGTCATCTTGCGCGCTGCTTCCGTCAGGAGAC
>DATHTL010000156.1:0-9343 GCA_035463255.1 Anaerolineales bacterium
TGGGCCAAAGAGAAACATATTGAGCTGCTTCACATCCAACCTGGCAAACCGGCGCAGAATGCCTACATCGAACGCTTCAACCGCACCTACCGGGAAGAAGTGTTGGATGCTTACTTGTTTGATGATCTCCAGGAGGTTCGCTACATCACAGCGCGTTGGCTGGAAGACTACGACACCATCCATCCGCATGAGCATTACAGGGTGTTCCACCCCGCCAGTTCGCACTCCAACATGCCTAGATTTGTCTACTTATGACTGGTACTAAATTTGGGAGTTTGACAGGTGTAATGCGAATACCGATACAAAATCTCATATCAGAATCAAGTGAACTTGGAGAAAGTTCATTTGCACTCTGATATTCTCGATAAATTCAGGTTATATTCAAATGCACGAGAATCGAGTCTTTGGTCTTCGATGGGATCATGCAGTTTAGGTCTATATCTAAGAGTTTTTGAGTCGCCTTTTCTGGTGCAGGTTTGTTGCCGTTGGGATAGAAACTATAGATTTATTGGATGGTTGGATGAGCTTTAATGCATAAAACTCATCTTTATTCATTGCTAGGTCGGAGGTTCGAATCCACCTGGGCCCAAGGATTAGGTATACCTTACGCAGAAAACCATGATGAAAAATGTAACCACTGAGGGGTTTACAAAGATGAGCAAGAGTTCAACTGGGGACTTAAATCTCTTGGAAAGAGTAACAAACCTGCCGTGATTGTCAGCATTGCTTCAAGAAAACTTAGGATTTCCCTCTCTCTCGATCATTCAAGATAACACCTGATGCAACACCAAAGTGTCTATACGGCGATACCTGGTGCTGCTATAGTATTTGCATGTTGAGCGAACAGCCCGGCAAGGAAATATCCAGCAATTCCAAATCAGAAATTGATCCGGGTGAACCCATGGTCTATCAGATCAGGGTCAAATTAGGCAACAATTGTCCCAAAAGGACGTATTAAAGGTTATCACCTAAGAAAATTATTTAAAAAGGCGGTTAAGTTTTTAGATTTCGTATGATCGCCATTAGCAAAATGGGTAGTGGTGCTCATGCCGGGTAAGTTTCATAGACTGCTTAACAAGCAATCTGCGGATCATTTCAAAGACTTTAACATCCAGCAGCGGTAGGAGCATAATTTATATGAGCAAAAACGATCAAATGGGTGGGCACCCTCAAGGGGAAGCTATTTATCGTCCGATGACGGGTGCTGAATATCTTGAAAGCCTGCGTGACCAACGTGAGGTTTGGATTTATGGGGAACGGGTTAAAGATGTCACCCTACACCCCGCGTTTCGCAACCAGGCTCGCATGGTCGCCCGCATGTACGATGCCTTGCACCATCCCCAGACAAAAGCACAATTAACCTGCACAACGGATACAGGGTCGGGTGGATATACCCATCGCTTCTTCAAAGCAAGCCATAACGTCGATGAGATGGTGGCCGCCCGCGATGCCATCGCCGCCTGGGAACGCATTGGCTTTGGCTGGATGGGACGTAGCCCGGGATTTATGGGCGCTTTTACAGGAATGTTAGGTCCAAATGCTGAATTTTTTGCCCCCTATCAAGCCAATGCCCGCCGTTGGTATACAGAAACGCAAGAGAAAGTTTTATTCTTTAACCATGCCCTCACGACGCCACCCGTAGACCGCCGTTTGCCACCCGATGAAGTAGAGGATGTCCATCTCCATGTGGTCAAAGAGACAGACGGGGGGCTTATTCTCAGCGGAGCCAAAAATATCACGACAAACTCTGTACTAAGCAATTGCAGCCTTGTTGCCAGTGATGGGGTTCGTTTTATCAAAAAGAAAGCTTTCGCCCTGATCTGTATTGTTCCCATGAACACATCCGGCATCAAATTGATTTGCCGCCCTTCTTATGAAATGACAGCCGGTCTGCTCGGTACACCCTTCGACTACCCCCTTTCCAGTCGCTTCGATGAGAATGACGCCACCTTCATTTTTGATAACGTATTTGTACCCTGGGAAAATGTATTGGCTTATGGTGATCTGGCAAAGTGTAATACTTATATGCAGTCCACCGGCTTTTATCATCGGGGCGGTTTGCAAACGTGTACCCGCCTGGCTGTCAAGTTGGATTTGATTGCTGGCCTGGTCATGAAAGCGGTTGAGGCCACAGGAACGGATGAATTTCGGGGGGTACAAGTAAACGTTGGCGAGATTTTGAATTGGCGGCACTTAATGTGGGCGTTGAGCGATGCGATGGCCCGCACGGTTACCCCTCACAACGGCGCTGTTGTGCCTAACTTAGATTATATGATGGCCTTTCGTATGATGGGGGCTATGGTTTATCCCAAGATCAAAGAAATTGTCCACAACATTGTCGCCAGTGGTCTTATCTTCCAACCTTCCAGTTCCCGTGACTTTCAATCCCCAGAACTGCGTCCTTACCTGGACAAGTATATGTCTAGTTCTACGGGCAATGCGGTCGAGCGGGTTAAGATTATGAAAATGCTGTGGGATGCCATTGGTACCGAGTTCGCCGGCCGCCATGAATTGTACGAGCGCAACAATTATGGCAATCATGAAGTCATTCGAATGCATCCATTATTTGAAGGGCGTGATAACGGTACGGTAGATGAACTTAAAACCTTTGTTGAAGCTTGTATGGCGGATTATGACCTGGATGGTTGGACCTCTCCTGACCTGATCAATTCGGATGACATCAATTTTGCAGCGAAAAATTCAGGGAAAAGCGGCCATGGTTTTACCCATAAAGCCGTTGCCGAAGATCGTCTTTTAGCTGAACACCATCAACCTTTGGTCGAATGGAATGACACCCAAACCGATACTCCGGCGGATAAGTGCGTTCATCACTTATTTGAGGAACAAGTGGATCGTTCCCCCGATAACATTGCCGCCGTCTTTGGTGATGAACAACTAACGTATCGGGAACTCAATCAGCGGGCCAATCAACTGGCTCACCACTTGCAAACATTGGGTGTGGGGCCAGAGGTGTTGGTTGGCCTTTGTGTGGAGCGCTCCCTTGAGATGGTGGTGGGGCTGTTAGGCATCCTCAAGGCAGGGGGGGCTTATATACCGCTTGATCCCAACTATCCACCAGAACGGTTAGCCATGATGTTAACCGATGCTCAACCCCTGGTTTTGCTGAGCCAAAGTCATTTACTTGATACGTTGCCCAACACCTCCGCTACGATTATTACTCTGGATAAGGATGGGGCGATCGACCAACCCCTGACCAATCTGAGGAGCACCATAAAGCCTGATAATCTGGCTTACGTGATTTATACGTCTGGTTCCACGGGTAGACCCAAAGGGGTGCAAATCATTCACCAGGCTTTAACGAATTTTCTAACCAGTATGCAACAACGACCCGGGCTGACCCGGCATGACGTTCTCGTCGCGGTAACAACCTTATCATTTGATATTGCGGCGTTAGAAATCTATCTTCCTCTCATTGTGGGAGCCAAGCTCATCATCGCTCCTCAAGATTCTGTGGCGGATGGTTCCCGTTTGCAGAATTTACTGCATGAGCATAAGGCCACAGCCATACAAGCAACCCCCACAACCTGGCGACTATTGCTATTAACTGGCTGGCAAAATGAAACCAGGATCAAGATACTTTGTGGTGGGGAAGTCTTGCCCAATCAGTTAGCCAAACAATTGTTGGCCCTGAGTGATTCGGTTTTTAATCTCTATGGCCCCACCGAAACAACGATATGGTCAACTATATATCAAGTTAAAGAAGTCACGGATAAGCCAATTCCCATCGGAAAAGAAATTGCTAACACAAGCGTTTACGTTCTTAACCGGCATTTAGAACCTGTGCCAATTGGCGCTGTTGGAGATTTGTATATCGGTGGAGCAGGATTAGCCAGAGGGTATTTGAACCGTCCTGAAGAGACCGCCGAAAAGTTTATCCCCAATCCCTTTGGGCACGGGCGACTTTACAAAACGGGTGATTTAGCCCGCTGGCTACCGGATGGCAATCTCGAGTTTTTGGGACGAGCAGATGATCAGGTCAAGCTGCGGGGTTTTCGGATTGAGTTGGGAGAGATTGAAGCAGTCTTAAACCAGCATAGTACGGTTGAACAAAGCTTGGTCGCCCTCAAAGAACGAACAGCGGGTGATAAACAACTGGTGGCCTATATCAAACCAACTCCCCAAAGAGTTGATGCGACCCGTGAAGAAGCGCATGTAACCCTGTGGGAAACCCTATTCGACCAAACATACAACCAAGATGGGGCGAAGGAGTTGACCTTTAATATCGCGGGCTGGCAAAGCAGTTATACCGGGCAGCCGATTGCGGCAGAGGAGATGCGAGAGTGGGTTGATGAAACCGTTACACGTATTATGGCTTTGAAACCGCAGCGCGTGCTGGAAATTGGGTGTGGTACAGGTTTACTGCTGGCCCGGATAGCCCCCCATTGTGAGCATTATACCGGGACTGATTTTTCAGAAACGGCCCTTAACCATACCCGCCAGATGTGTCAGCAGCTTGATCATTTAGGCCACGTTACCTTGCGGAAAGGATTCGCCGATGACTTTAGTGGTTTTGAAGCGAACCAGTTTGATACGATTATCCTCAACTCAGTGATCCAGTATTTTCCAGACATCAGCTATCTGGAACGGGTCATTGCCGGCGCGTTACACGTTTTGAAACCGGAGGGGTTTATCTTTATTGGTGATGTGCGTCACTATGACTTGCTTGAAACATTTCACGCCTCAGTCCAGCTCCATCGGGCCAATGACACCTTGACTGTGCAGCAGTTGAAACAGCAGATCCAACGCCATCAGGAACTGGAAAAGGAACTGTTATTATCGCCTGACTTTTTTCTATCATTGGCTCAACAGTATGGCACTATTGGTCATGTTCAGGTCCAGCCCAGATATGGTCAGGCGGAAAATGAGCTGACCAAGTTTCGGTATGATGCCATCTTGAATGTGGGTCACCCCGTGGTCTTGCAAGGTGAGATCGTATGGCATGATTGGCGTAAGCTCGAGCCAAATCTGAGCGCCATCGAGAGCCTGTTAGAAAGTGACGTGCCGCAAACCTTCGGCCTACGCCACGTCCCAAACCGCCGTCTCGGGGCCGAGCAATACGCCCAAGCGTGGCTGAGAGAAGCCGAGCCGACAGCAACAGTGGCAGACTATCGACACAGGTTGGGACAACCACCTGAGGCTGGAATTTCTCTGAACCAAATCAGGCAGCTGGCGTTGAGTCATGGGTGGCAGGTGGAAGTTAGCTGGCTCAATACGACGCATGACGGTGAATTTGAGCTTGTGTTCAGCCGCTCATCTCAACCCGCCCAATTTACCAAACGTAGCCCTGGGACAGAGCAGTCAAGGTATGCGAATGTGCCTGCTCAGAAGGACCTGGCGGCTGAATTGATCCCCCACTGGCAAGCCTATCTCAAGGAAAAGTTGCCGGATTACATGCTGCCAGCTGCCTTTGTTCTCTTAGATGAGTTCCCCCTGACCCCCAATGGCAAGATAGACCGCAGCAAATTGCCAGAGCCAGATCGCTCGGGCCTGGTTACCAGGAGTGAATTTGCCTCTCCACAAACTCCAACAGAGGCGAGTCTGGCTAGTCTTTGGGGCGAGGTGTTAGGCCTGGAACAAGTCGGACGGTATGACAACTTCTTTGAGTTGGGCGGTCATTCATTGCTGGCTACCCGGCTTGTCGCCCGTATCCGCCAGACCTTCAGGGTTGATTTGTCACTGCGACGTTTATTTGAAACACCTACCCTCACTGCTGTTGCGGAATTCATTGACCACCCCTACGGGCGAACCGGCAATGAACAAGTAGACCTTTCAGTCGAGAATAACTCAGCAGCAAACACATCGCCGTCCCCAATCCCCCTCCAACTCCCCCCTCACTTGATTACCCTGCAGCCCGAAGGGCGACGCCGCCCCCTCTTCTTGGTTCATCCACTGGCCGGACTGGTTTTCCCGTATTATGAATTGGCTCTATGTTTGGGAGCCGATCAACCTGTGTACGGTCTACAATCTATAGGGATTGCCGGCGAAGCTTCACCCTTAATTCAAATCGAGGCCATGGCCGAGCACTATCTCGCAGCCATCCGTCAGGTTCAACCGAAAGGACCTTATCAGCTGGCCGGCTGGTCCTTTGGGGGGAAAGTCGCTCTGGAAATGGCCCAGCATTTACAAAAAGGAGGGGAGTCAGTAGCCCTGTTAGCCATCATCGATACGCGCTTATATTCAACCCGATTCGCGACTTTGTGGCATGGATCCAGAGTGTTCTTAACCACCATGTTGCCTCATCTCTGGCCCTACATCTCTGATTATCTTAATTTGCAGTCTGCCTCATGCCACTCAAAGCAAGGCGAGCAACGATCCTCCTGGTTTTTTAGCAAGCTCAGGGCACTCTTCCAAACAGCGGAGCCGGGTGAGGAGACAAAGCTGCCGAATTTCAGAACGTCAGAGTTTAAGCGCCTCCTCCAGGTCTTCCAGGCAAATGTCAGGGCCGACAGTCGCTATAGACCCCAGAGGTATCCAGGCCAGGTGAGCTTGTTTAGAATCGCAGACCAAGACTCAACCTGGGGCTGGGGTGATATCGCCGCCAACGGTGTTGAGCTACACCAAATTCCGGGCCATCATATGAACGTGCTACATCCACCCCAGGTGCAGGTCCTGGCTGAAAAACTGTCGGCTTGCCTGGCAGATGATGGAAACACATAATCATTTTTGGTCTCCGGCGCCAACAGATCTGACGTTAGCCGGTCATGAAGTTCACGTGTGGCGAGCACAGCTTGAGCTGCCTTCCTCCCAGGTGCAACGGCTACGAGGCTTCCTGACAGAGGACGAGTTAGACAGAGCGAATCGTTTTTCCTTTGAGATCGACCGGCAGCGCTTTATCGCAGCACGAGGCACACTCAGATCCATTCTGAGTCGTTACCTAACGATTTTCCCCGGTCATCTGCGTTTTCATTACAATCAATATGGCAAGCCATTCCTGGCCTCTGAATGTAGTTCCCAACTGCTCAATTTTAATCTCTCTCATTCTGGGAGTGTGGCACTGTATGCGCTGACACGGAATATGGATGTTGGCGTCGACGTGGAACGCGTTCGCTCCGGCTTTGCGTACGAAGACATAGCAGAGCGTTTTTTTTCAGCCAACGAGGTGGCCATTTTGCGTACGATACCAACCGAAAAGAAGCTCGAAGCTTTCTATACCTGTTGGACCCGCAAGGAAGCGTACATCAAGGCTCATGGCAAAGGTTTGTGCTTGCCTTTGGACAGTTTCGATGTTTCCTTTGCTCCATGGGAATCACCAATGTTGTTGATTACCAAAGATGAACCTCAAGAGAGCTCTCATTGGACATTACTGGACTTAAAGCCCGGCCTTGGTTATATGGGTGCATTAGCTGTCAAAGGAATAGGATGTAGGTTCCGATATTGGGAATGGAACCAGTCGTGAATCTATAAGGTCCAGTCGTCCATAAAAGCGAACTCGAAATTCTACAGGCTAGGTGAAGCGGGGCAAAGTCTGGTGCGGGTGTCGTTGAGCCATTTGGCCAGTTAAGGCGCGGCAACATCGATTTTTCCAGTCAGGCGCCATCACTTCTTCCCTCATAAGCCATTGGAAGAACACGCGTAGAGTCCTGTAGGCTCCATGGACACCACCTGGATTATGTTTTTCTCCAAACGCGAGAAAGTAGCCTGGCGGTCAATCAAAAAGGAATCGGCGGTTGCGCTGATAGAATCCCCTTGCAAAATTTCGAGAATCGTCTGCTCATAGATTTTAGGGTAAAACATAGCGGTTTTTCCTTCCTGAACAGCCTATTTTCCGGGGAAAAACCCCTAATTTTGGGTGAGCCACCGATGGGATTCGAGCCCATCACTAAACGATTACCAATCGACTGCTCTACCAGCTAAGCTACTGTGGCATATAATAGAAGTGACGGCTTCTGGCCTCGTACGCCAGGATAGTTGCAGTCGTCCTTTAATACAATAATTATAGCGGCGGGGATTATCAAGGAAACTACATAAACCCGCAAGGAAATGCCGTTACAACACCAGGGGTCAAAGCAATTCCCCCTCCTCGGGAGGGGTTGTTTTGCCCGCCCTGATAGGAACACGCAAGTTTTTTGAATTACAAAACGTCTGATACCTGTGGAAAACCTATGTTACGTATTGCAATGATCTCTTACCATACTTGTCCGCTGGCGACGCTCGGCGGCAAGGATACCGGGGGAATGAATGTGTATGTCCGCGACCTGACGCGCCAGTTGGGGCAAATGGGCATCCATGTGGACGTGTTCACGCGCTCGCAGGACGATCATGTCCCACATGTGCTTCATGAACTGGGCTACGGTAACCGCGTCGTACACGTCCCGGCGGGGCCGGAGCATCCCGTGCCAAAGCAGGAGCTTGCAGATTACATTCCGCAGTTTGTGGAGGGCGTCAAGTACTTTGCCTGTGAAAAAGGCATTAAGTATGACGTCATTCACAGCCATTACTGGCTTTCCGGGATCGCGGCGGCTTCCCTCTCCGATGCCTGGGGGATCCCGATCGTGCACATGTTCCATACCCTGGGCGAGATGAAGAACCGCATCGCGCGCTCGGAGGCAGAACGCGAGGGCAGGTACCGTATCGATGGTGAGAAACAGGTCCTTCAGCGCGCGGACCGGGTCGTTGCCGCGACGATTGCCGAGGTGACTCAGCTACGTTTCTTGTACAAGGCCTCGGCCAGCAAGCTCGTCATCATCCCGCCCGGTGTGGACGTGGGGCATTTCTATCCCATCCCCGGAGACGAAGCCAAGATGTATATCGGGCTCAAACCGGATGATCGTATGGTGCTCTTTGTGGGGCGCATCGAACCACTCAAAGGCGTGGATACGCTTATTCAGGCAATGTCTTGTTTGCAGCTGAAGGAGAGGCAGCCCGTTCACCTGGCCATTATTGGCGGAGACCCGGCCGCCTCGCCGCAGGAGATGAGCGCGGAAATGGCCCGCCTGCAAAAGTTGTGTGATGACCTTTCGGTGGGACAGACCGTTGTCTTTCTCGGCAAGCGCGACCAGGATAGGCTGCCTTATTATTATTCTGCAGCCGAGCTTGTGGTGATGCCATCCCATTATGAATCCTTCGGGATGGTCGCGTTGGAAGCGATGGCCTGCGGAACCCCCGTCGTTGCTTCGGAGGTGGGCGGCCTGGCCTATCTGGTGCGAGATGGCGAAACCGGATTCACGATCCCCGATCAGGAACCGGACAAGCTCTGCGAGAAAATCTCCTGGCTATTGAGCGACCGTGAATTGCACGCAACCATGAGCCAGCGCGCCGTGGATTATGCCCAGGATTATGCCTGGGAGAAGATTGCGAAGCAGCTTGTGGATGTTTATCAGGG
>DATHTL010000157.1:0-3584 GCA_035463255.1 Anaerolineales bacterium
CCCGTCGCCAAGCGTGGCGATCAGTAAACCTGCCAATGCAGGACCGATGAGCATGGTCAACATCATCGTGCCCTGCACCAGCGAATTGGCAACCTGGAGGTGATCTTGCTTCACCAACTGCGGCGGCATCGAATTTTGAGCGGGATAGAAGAACGCATCCGCAACGCCGAAGAGGATCGCAAGGGCGTAGAGCATCCACATCGCAATACTGTTCGTGAATACCATAGCGGTCAGCAAAGAAACCAATACGAAACGGACTGCATTGGATGCCAACATCAGTGTGCGCGGTGAGAAGCGATCGGTCAATGCGCCGCCTAGCAGCATGAACAACGCACGCGGAATCGCGGATAGCGCCAGCACCGTACCCATGGCGAGCGAGTCACCGGTCAGTTGCAGGACGAGCCAGGGCAATGCGATCATGCAGAAGTGGTCACCGAGAACCGAGATGCCCTCACCAATCCACAACAGGCGGAAGTTACGGTTACTCAGCACTTCGCCAAATGAACTGGTCTTGTTTTCAGTTTGAGTCATTGTGTTCATGGTCATCTCCATTTTCTATCAATAAGTTGGTCACGATCGCAACTACAGCCGAAGGGGTTGAGCCTTTGATGAGAATTTGTTACTTACGCATTTGACTAGAAATCAAGCAACTCGTAAGAGGAGCAAACATTTATCTATTGTCTTTCAGCTTCTCATTCCAGAATTAGTTCTTATGTGCCTCACGTTAATAACAACATTTCCCTGTTTTTGCCCTGTTTCGACATAGCGATGAGCTTCGGCAATTTGCTCCAACGAATAGCGTCGATCAATTGCCGCTTTTATCTTTCTCGCCTCAAGAAGCTCTCTGAGGAACATTAAATCTTCAATCGTTTGGCTCCCTGCGCCAAATATTACTTTCTTGCCGCTTCTCATTGATGTCCATGGTCCTTGAAGCATATGTGACAGCCCGGGGTTCACTAAAAGATAGCGTCCATTTTGCTTTAGGGATCCTAGATTACGTGAAAATGAACTCTTGCCTGGCACATCAAAAATAACATCATAGGTCTCGGCGGTTTTTGTGAAGTCTTGCTGGGTGTAATCAATGACATGATCTGCGCCAATCGAGCGCATCATTTCCAACTTGCTTGTACTGTCCACGCCAGTTACTTCAGCCCCGAAGTATCTGGCAAGCTGTACGGCAAAAGTACCGATACTTCCACCCGCGCCAATAATCAAAACCTTTTCTCCGCGCCGGATATTTCCTTTTCTAATGAAATGCAGGGCTTCCAGCCCGCCGGTTGGAACGGCAGCGGCTTCCTCGTAGGGCATATTGGCTGGTTTCGTTGCCAGCACTCCCATTGCAGATTTTTCGGGGAGACATATGTACTCGGCATACGCTCCAAAACCCAGACCGGTGGTCCCAAAAACCTGGTCACCTACTCTAAATCGTTTTACATCTCTGCCGATTGATTCAATTTCTCCCGCGAGCTCCTGCCCTAATATCGTTATTCGTTTGGGTTTTCTGAGGCCTACATACATCCGCATGGGAAGCCTGATTAGAATTGGCATCTTGAGGTTTCGAGCTTCGCAGTCGCCTGCAGTTACTGTGGTGGCATAGATTTTTATCAGTACTTCATTGGATTTGGGAGTAGGTTTGGCGATCTCTTTGAGCTGAAGAACATCCGGCGATCCATAGTTTGTCCAAACAATAGCTTTCATAATCAGTTGCCGTGCCTCACGTTGATCACAACATTTCCCTTTTTATGTCCTGCTTCGACATAGCGATGAGCCTCGGCGGTCTGCTCCAAAGGATAGCGGCGATCGATGATGGATGTAATTTTCCCCGCCTCAATCAGCTCTTTCAGGATAAGTAGATTTTCGACCTTTTCGCTGGTTGAAGATCGAACGGAAAGATAAACTCCCTGCTCCTTCAGCGCGCCTTTACTACGAGATAAAGAAGTCTTGCGGACCGCGTCAAAAACAACGTCGTAGATCTGACCACTTTTGGTGAAATCCTCTTTGGTGTAATCAACGACGTGATCGGCTCCCAAAGATTTCACCAAATCCATATTCGCGGTACTGCATACCCCTGTCACCTCCGCACCATAGTGTTTGGCGATCTGTACGGCAAACGTTCCTACGCTTCCGGAGGCACCGTAGATCAGAATCTTTTGTCCCCTCTGGATATTGCCTTTTCTGAGAATGTACAAGGCTGTCATCCCTCCGACAGGGACTGCAGCGGCTTCGTCGTACGTCATATTGGTCGGCATTGTTGCCAGCACACCTGCCTCCCACTCTTCAGGCAGGCAGACATACTCAGCATTGGCGCCCACACTCAACCCGGTCGTCGTTCCAAAGACCCGATCCCCTATCTTAAATCGCTTAACCTCTTTGCCTACTGCTTCGATTTCGCCAGCCAACTCATGCCCAGGGATTCTTTTCCTTTTCATGCCAAACAGCTGCAAAGGGAGAAAAAACAGGGGAGGGAGTTTCCGAAGGATCACGTCTCCAATGGTTGCGGTTGCGGCATGTACTCTTATCAGCACTTCATTCACCCTGGGCATGGGTTTCTCTATCTCCCGGAGTTGTAAAACAGTGGGAGGTCCAGATTTTGTGCACAATATCGCTTTCATATTGTCTTTCAGCATTTCATTCCAGATCTAGTTATTCTGTGTCACGGTGATGACGACTTTTCCCTGGGAATGTCCTTCTTCAAAATATCGAAGAGCTTCAGCTGTTTCATTGAGCGGGTAACATCGATCAATGACAGGCTTTACTTTGCCAGTTTCAAGGAGTTCTTTCATAAGAACCAAATCATTTTGATTGGGTTTCGCGACTCCCATGTTACCCATTTTCTGACTTCCGGTTCTGGATATCCATGGTCCCTGGAGCATCGCTTGAGTCATTTGCCTCATGGAGCCACCGGTCTGAACATATATCCCTGTGGGACTTAATGCACGCCGATAGTCTGAAATCGAGCGGTCTCCATTCGTAGCAATGATCAGGTCATACTGCTTTCCATTCTTGGCGAAATCTTCCCTGGTATAGTCAATGACATGGTCTGCTCCGATCGAGCGCGCCATATCTAGGTTCCTGGTGCTGCACACCGCGGTCACTTCCGCGCCGAATGATTTGGCAAGTTGTAGGGCAAATGTGCCCACGCCACCGGAAGCGCCATGGATCAAAACCTTCTGCCCGGGACGAATCTGCCCGGCGTAGCGAATCCCCTGCACAGCAGTGACTGCCGCCATGGGTACTGCCGCGGCTTCCTCGAAGGACATATTGGCCGGTTTCAACGCGAATGCATCTTCACGAGCACATGCATACTCGGCAAAGCCGCCCCAGCCATTCGCCGAGATATCCCCGAATACTTCATCGCCCGGCTTGAACTGCTTTACGTTACGACCAACGGCTTCAACCCGTCCCGCAATGTCGGATCCGAGGATCTGGTTTTTGGGTTTTAGAAGTCCGGAGCTCAGGCGGATCAGGAAGGGATCCGCTCTCAAGAGATGGAGGTCAGCTGCATTTACGGATACCGCATAAACTTTTACGAGGACCTCGTTGTCTTTCGGTGTCGGTTTGGCGATCTCCTTGAGTTGAAGAAC
>DATHTL010000158.1:0-9228 GCA_035463255.1 Anaerolineales bacterium
ATTTTACAGTGAATTCATCAAAATACCATTATGAAACCGAGCAGTCAAAGTCTCCAGACTTTGGCTCCGGAGTAATATCCCTTAACAAGACCTTAACTTTGCTAAAAATGTCTTATGGTATAGTTTATTAACAACTATGCCTGAATCGATTCTCATCGTTGAAGATGAACCCGCCCTGCGTGACACACTTTCCTATAATCTGAAGAAGGACGGCTTTGCCGTGGAAGCTGTTGGCGACGGACGCTCGGCACTAGAATCCGCGCGCCGGTTGAAGCCAGATTTGATCGTGCTGGACCTCATGCTCCCTGAAATCGATGGCTTCGAAGTTTGCCGCATCCTGCGCAAGGAGATGATCACACCCATACTGATGCTGACCGCTCGCGACGACGAGATCGACCGGGTTGTCGGGCTGGAAGTGGGCGCAGACGATTACCTGACCAAACCCTTCTCCATGCGCGAGCTGATGGCGCGGGTCAAAGCCCAGCTGCGGCGATCGCGCTTGCTCAGGGAGGAGCTTGGAAAGTCGGCTGCAGAGGAAAAGCCGCAGGAAAAATTGACTTTCAAAAATCTGGTCGTCAATCTGACGCGTCGCGAAGTTGTGCTCAACGATGAGCCACTCGCCCTCAAGCCGCAGGAGTATGAACTATTACTCTTCTTTGCGGAACACAAGGGACAGATGCTCTCGCGTGAGTTCATCCTCGAGCGCGTCTGGGGCTGGGATTTTATCGGGGACAGCCGCACGGTGGATGTACACGTCCGCTGGCTGCGGCAAAAGATCGAAGAGGATCCAAGCGCGCCCAGGCGGATTGTAACGGTCAGGGGTGGAGGGTATCGGTTCGAAGGCTAATCGTTGAAAGTTAAAAGTCGAAAGTCATAATGAATTCCTTGCTTGTTTTTGTGGTCATCGTTCTTTTTTTGATTGTGATCTTTTTGGCATGGCGATATCAGAACCTGAAAACCTATCTCAACGAATATACACGTACGCTAAGACAACAGCAACCTCATCCCCCGACTGACATAAAAGAACTCGAAAATCTTTCCAGTGCAGTAGCGTCCCTGGTTGCAGCCTTCAACCTTCAATATTCAACGTTGGAATCCGAGCGTTCTCGCCTCGCGACCGTGCTGGAGCAAATCACCGATGGCGTGTTGATCGCCGATGCACAGGGACTGGTCCAGTTTGCCAACCCGGCTGCGGGCCGGCTTTTTCAATTCGGCAATCCATTGAATCACAGCATTGCCGAGGTAGTGCGCAACCACCAACTGGTCGAAGCATGGCGACGCTGCCAGCAAACCCGCCAGATCCAGAGTGAGTCCGTCGAGGTGCCCACACGCCACCAGTATCTGCAGCTTGTCGTCATTCCCGACCAGCACACCAGCGGAAGTCTCCTGCTGGCCCAGGATCTCACCCGCCTGCGACGCCTCGAAACCGTCCGCCGGGATTTCGTCAGCAATCTCTCGCATGAGCTGCGCACGCCCCTCGCCTCGCTAAAAGCTCTGGCAGAGACTCTCCAGGATGGTGCGCTCGATGACCCGCCCGCGGCGCGGCGCTTCGTCGATCAGATCCAGATTGAAGTGGATGCGCTGACCCAGATGGCGAATGAACTGCTGGAACTTTCGAAGATCGAATCGGGGCGTTTCTCATTGAACCGTTCCCCGGTCGCGCCATGTGACCTGCTTGACTCTGCCGCCCGGCGAATGCAGATGCAGGCAGAACGCGCCAAGGTCACCTTACGCGTCGAATGCGCCTCAGACCTGCCGAGGGTCGAAGTTGATTCACAGAGGCTGGAGCAGGTGCTGGTAAACCTCATCCATAACGCGGTCAAGTTCACAGGCGCGGGTGGAGAAATTGTTCTTTTCGCGGAACCCATTGACGGTTCGGTATGCTTCGCAGTGCGGGACACGGGCGTTGGCATCCCCGCCGAGGAGGTCTCGCGCATCTTCGAGCGTTTCTATCGGGTCGACAAATCCCGCACTGGCAGCGGGACCGGGCTCGGTCTATCCATCGCCAAGCATATTGTCGAGGCACACGGCGGGAAGATCTGGGGGGAGAGCATTGAAGGGCAGGGAAGCACTTTTTATTTCACGATTCCTGTATGAGGAGGTCTTGCAGTATTCATAAAAAATTCCTGCACATCCACCGCTTTATCTCCATCGGAAGACCTAAGCCGTATGTATGTGCCGTCTGCCTGCAGCAAACGGGCGCGTGTATTGTCTTTCAAATAGATATTCAGCATTTCGTCGCATATCTGACGAATGTGCTCCGGATCTTCGATCGGAAAGATCACTTCGACACGGTGATCAAGGTTGCGCATCATCAGATCGGCGCTGCCCATGTAAATCTCCTCCATCCCGCCATTATGGAAATAATACACGCGGCTATGTTCAAGATAACGTCCAACAATGCTGATAACTTTGATGTTATCACTTACGCCTTTCACGCCTGGCCGCAGGCAGCACATGCTACGCACCAGCAGATCCACTTTTACACCTGCCCGGGACGCTTCGTAAAGCAGCTCGATAAAGCAGCGGTCTACAATGGCATTGACCTTGAAAATCAGATGAGCCTTATGGCCTGCCCTTGCGTGTTCCATCTCACGGCGAATGAGCTTTTCCAGTTCCGAGCGAAGGTTGAACGGAGCAACGAGCAGTTTCTTGAAATCATGTTTTGTGGAATAACCGGTCAGATGGTTGAACAGATCTGTGATATCCGAGGCGATCGCTTCATCGCAAGTGAAGAGTCCAAGATCTTCGTAAATGAGCGAGGTCACCGCGTTGTAGTTGCCTGTGCCCAGATGGATATAACGGCGGATCCCATCCCCCTCCTTCCGCACCACCATGGTCACTTTGCAGTGGACCTTGAGACCCAATAATCCATAGACAACATGCACGCCTTCCTGTTCTAGCATGCGAGCCCAGCCAATGTTGCTTTCTTCATCGAAACGCGCTTTGAGTTCCACCAGGACGGCAACTTGCTTCCCACGCTCGGTGGCTTCGAGCAATGCCTCCACAACAGGAGCATTCTGTCCCACGCGGTAGACCGTCTGCTTGATGGCAAGCACATTTGGATCGCGGGCGGCCGCCCGTAGAAAGTCAATCACCGGATGGAAGGAATCATAAGGTTGATGCAAAAGAATGTTCTCCCGTTTTATCACCTCGAAGATATCGCCCGCCAGGGTGGCATCTCGAAAAACTTTTGGCACCACAGGCTGATAGACCAGAAATTTCAGATCGTGCCGTTCTACATGGTTATAAATCTGCCACAGGCTGCTCAAACCAAGGGGAGCAGGTAACACATAAACGTCGTTTGGTCTAATTTCAAGGTTCTCGATCAGCAGATCACGAATATGATCGGGCATACTTTCATAAATTTCCACCTGCACCACCGAGGCAAACTTGCGCTTACGAATGCTTTGCTGCATGGTTTCTAGTAGATCATCGGCTTCGATTTCCTGGATCTCAACATCAGCATCGCGGATGATCCGGAATGGGTACGCGGCAATCACTTCCATGCCGGGGAAGAGCGAGGCGAGATTTGCAATGATAACCTGCTCCAACCAGACAAAATAGTGGTGGTGAGGGATTGTGCCATCCCTGCGCACACTCCCTGAAGAGCGTTTGATGGGTACGAGCCGTGCCAATGTGTCTGGCACTTTCAAGCGTGCGAACTTCTCACTGCCCTTTTTATCCTTGATCACAATCGCAAGATTCAGGCTCAAGTTGGAAATATGCGGGAAGGGATGCCCAGGGTCGAGTGCCAACGGAGTCAGCACGGGATAGACTACTTCCTTGAAATAATCATTTGCCTTTTTTGCCTGAGCTTCTGTCAGCTTGTGATATTCCATGAGATGGACGCCGGTCTTATCCAGGCGAGGCAAGATCTTTTTGTTGAGACCCTGCAAGGCATTTCTGTACAGCTCCAGCGACACTGTACGGATGGATGCCAGCACCTCGGGCGGAGTCAGACCATCGGGGAAGACCTCCATGATGTGCGCTTCCACCTGCTTGCGGATGCCAGACACGCGCACCATAAAGAACTCGTCCATGTTTGAACCAAAAATGGCGAGAAACTTCAGGCGTTCCAGCAATGGGTTACGGTCGTCTAATGCTTCTTCGAGGACGCGCCGCTGGAATTCGAGCAGACTGAGTTCGCGGTTGAGATAGAGTGAAGGCGAGGAAAAATCCATAGCATCGGTCATGAGGTTTTACTTTTGCTTGTTCGAACTTGCGCAGGTTCAAACGATGGGTCTGTGTCGTGGAATATTGCTCCTGCATGTATCCTGGTACCTTTGCAAGGTCGATCTGTGGGTCACTATTTGTCGCTCAGTTCCACTAATATGCCAGGGGTTAGCAGCCACTCCAATGTCGCGCGATGATCACGATGATGGAGATCATCGGCCGTGAGATAACATACTCCGCCCTTTTTGAGCGTAATCTCAACTTTTCCATTTTCGGCGGTTAGTAGACTCACGAGGGAGCTTAGATAAGGCTCATGACCAACCACTGCGATACCATCGACTGCGTGCTTTTCATTGATTTCACCCACCAGAAGCTCGGGGTTCGCCAGGGGAATTAAGTTGTCACTACAGAGGATCTTTTTCTTCTTTTTGAATACATCCCCCAGAATCTTGGCAGTCTCCTGGGCGCGAATATAAGGGCTGGTGAGGATCAAATCAAATTCCACGCCCAGATTGCGCAAGCCTTTAGCAATCTGCCGCATTTTCTTGCGCCCTTTGTCGGTGAGCGGACGCTCACTATCGGACTCATAACCAGGAGTCCCTTCCTCAACTGCAATAGCATGGCGGATGACATAAAGATTCATGTTATTTCTCCCAGGGAAAAGGTTGATCGGGTGCGGAACGCCAAAAGGTATTGAGCTGGTCCATGGTCTCCAGATAATCGGAAATGGCTTTCGCATGGCAACACTCGTAGTAACGGCGAACGGGTTCGGGGTCGAAAGAGGCGGTGTAAACCGGTGCATCGGCAAGCACCTGCATGATAACTTCCACATCCTGGACCTCACCCATCAGGGATTGATATTCATGCATGTGCCTTAAGTTCTCAGTTGGATATTTAGACAGTAAGGGGTGGACAATCTCAACCATGTATCGAAAGGATTTGAACGCAATGCGCACTCGATGGATTGTGTTCGCCTGAGCAGGGTTGATCCAGTTCTGACGTTGTTTCGTGGTGAAATAGGCGTCGTCCACCGTCTGCAGAAGCTCCGAAACAAGATCGCCCTTTGATTCTGCCTTCAACGATTCGCGCAGCCTGCGTATTCGCTTGGAGACCTCGAAGAGATCAACGACCTTTAACTTTTTGCGAAGAGTTTTGAGAAGCCGCTTTTCCACGCTCTGCAAATACTTTTGAAAGACCTCAAGCTGCGGCAATTGTTGCACGGTCTCAGAGATTTCCGCCAGAATCACCTGTGTATCACGCAGATCATCGAACTCATTTAACTGGTCCTTAAACGCCCGATTCAATTTTTGCAGGCGCGGGCGTGGATCAATGGAATTCAGGAGCTGGATGATGGCAAGCATACGCCGGGCTGCGCTGCGCAGGTCATGAACCGCTTCGTTTGAGAACTCTGCACGACATCGTTTGAGCTCAGCGCGATAATTTTCCCAGCGGTGATCCAGGGCTTCGAGCAGAAATGGATTCACAACAGGCGCGGTACGGTTCTCCTTGCCAGTAGCGGTTGTTGAAATCATGCTCGATCCATCTCCAGGCTTACACCAAACACTTCTCTAAACTGTGATTTGCGCTTGTCGAACGCCCAGTTCACAAGCATTTGATCATTCTTCCCCGATATGCTCAGCCGCCAGCTTGCTCCTGTTTCTCTTAGCGTTACATCGGCTACGTTTTGGATATGGCTGATATCCAGCGAATCGGCCAGTCGCAGAAGCACACAAAGCTTGGTAACGATCAAGCGATCTTTTTGCGGCAGGGCTTTAAAGTTCTCATCCTCTGTGGAAGGAGCTTGCTTGCGATGATAGCGAATCAGGTTGGCAACAATATTCTGTTCGCGCTGACTCAAACCGATCAAACGATTGTTGCTCAAGATGTAATACCCGTGTTTATCATGGTCCATGTAATTGATGAAATGTCCAATGTCGTGCAGCAAGGCTCCGATTTCCAGCAAAAGAGCGTTGTTTTGATCCAAGTGGTGAAGCGATTCTGATTGTTCAAAAAGACGCATTGCCAGCCTGGATGTCAGGCGGGCGTGTTTTTCATCGAACTGATATTTGCGTCCCAGATGCAACGCCGATTCCCAGACCTGCTCTCTACGCCGCAGATACAGAGTTTTCGAAAGGTCTTCGCTAATATCCAGAAGGATTCCGTCCTTAAGCCCAACTTTCGGGATCGCAATCTGCTTTACTCCCGCCTCCCGGGCGATCAAATGCAGGACAATGGCAGCCGGCAGGATGACATCTGCACGGTCGGCGCGCAGCTTTAATTTGTTCATGCGCTCCTCATACGTCATCACATCGAGCTGCTCAATCAATTCCTTCAATTCTTCCAGGGTTACGAAGTGCTCGCTATCCGCTTTCAGCATCTTTTGCCGCAGGCGTCCGATCTCTTCCACATTTCCGCCTGTCCCCACGCAAAGCTGCACTTTTTCGTCTCCCAGATCGCGTTCAAGACGATAACGCGCCGCTTCAGTGTATTCACGTACGAGATTTCCAAACAGGTATTTGGTCTTGTTATTCCCATTCAGTTTTTCCAGCAGGCGCACGGTACCCATGTTATAGCTGTCTGTGAAAATAATGTTCCGGCCTGTGGAGATTGTCACCTCGACGCTGCCACCGCCAATGTCAATTAACAAGGTACGCTTATTCGTTAAGTCGAGCTCATGCGCCACCGCCAAGTGGATGAGACGCGCCTCTTCCTCGCCGCTGATAATTTCGATCTCGATCCCGCTGGTTCGGTAGACCCGGTCAAGCAGGAGATCGCTGTTTGTGGCTTCTCGGGCCGCGCTGGTGGCCACTGCGCGCAAATGGCGGATATTAAAGTTCTCGGCCATCTGTTTAAAACGGAGAAACGCCTCTTCGGTCTGCTGGATCGTTTTTTCCTCAACGTATCCCTTGCTAAAAACATCCTGACCGAGACGTACCGGCAGACGAATATTTTCAATCGTTTTCACACGCCAGGTTTCATCTACTTCCCCGATCGCCATGCGCATGGCATTTGAACCCACATCAATGGCGGAGATATTCAACATTCACAACTCGGGCTGAGGGAGAACCGGTTTTTGACGGATAGCGTCTGGTTTCAGGTGCTCCCCCGTGGCAATATAAATGACCTGCTCGCAAATGTTGGTCACACGGTCACCCAACCGCTCCAGATTATGAGCTGCCCAGATGACGTAGTTCGCGCGCTCAATATTCCTTGCATCGTCGAGCACGCTGATGACTGCCTTCTCATACAAGCGACGGTAACATTCGTCGATCACATCGTCCGATTGAATAATGACCTTAGCGATCTGTTTGTCTTCCTCTGCAAACGCAGTCATTGCGCGGTGCAATAGATCGATGGCCTGCTCCGCCATGGAATAGATATCCGCCAGGATATCAGGCAGGCTCAGCCCTCCCGAACGAAGATTAATGTTGGAAATCCCTTTAGCATAATCCCCGATGCGCTCCAGCTCCGTGCAAATATGGAGGCTGGCGGCCAGCAGGCGCAGATCATGTGCAATGGGCTGCTGGGTTGCTATGAGAGCCATGATCGAGAATTCGATCTCAAACCGTCTCCGATTGATGTGAATGTCCTCTGAAAGGATCTGACAGGCACATTCCAGGTCATTATCGCGGAGAGCGGTGGCAGAGTCCATGACGGCCTGTTCCACCATGCTGCTTAGCAAGAGGAGTTCATCTTTTAGCTCCTGTATTTCCTGGCTGAACGTTTTGCGTGGCATAATTAATTCCAAATGATGATTCGAGAATAATTTCAATTTAGCATGGGATAGTTAACACCGCGGGAAAGACATGTTAACGATTGGTAAATCCTTCGATCTCAGGCCGGACTTTGAGTTTTCATAATTGTTTTGTGTTGGCAAACTCCCTGTAAAGCGCGTATATCCGACTCCGTGCTATTCTATGTGCATGGAAATGTTTCTTATTGCAGTTGTGGCTGCATTGCTGACAGTCATGATTGTCGATACGGGTCAGAAGCGGCGTGCCCTCCTGTGCCAGCAGGAACACCCCCACAAGTCGCGCTGAGCCGATCAAAAAGACATTTCACTCTCCTCCTCACAAAAGCCTGGACTCTCCTCTCCGGGCTTTTGTGCGTTTTACCGCTCGTCTCACAAATAAGTAAAATTTTAAATTGAATTGTCGGCTGAGATTCAAATTTCAAGTTTACTTAATTGTGCGGCACTCCGTAACCGTTAACAAAACCTTAAACCGCTCTTGATTTGCCCTTAATTGCTCCCGGTTAAACTGACAGCATACCAAAAGGAGAACAATGGGACTTGCTGATCTGCATATCCATACAATCTATAGCTATGACGGCACTGCCTCTGTGCCTGCTGTTTTGAGGCGTGCCAGAGAAATCGGGCTGGATGTGATCGCGATCACCGATCACGACGAGATTACCGGTTCTCTCCGGGCGCTCGAGCTTGCTTCCCACTACGGCGTACAAGTCATCCCCGGAATGGAAGTGACTACCGCGGAAGGCGATCTGCTGGCTTTGAACGTTAACGTGAAGATTCCACGCAACCTGCCCTTGACCGAAACGATCCTGCGAGTGGGTGAGCTGGGCGGCTTCTGTATCGTCCCGCACCCGATGGCAGGTGGTTTTGGGATGAGAGGACTAAGCGCCTACTCGATTTTGAAGTCGCTTCGCCATCCGGATGTTCCACAGATCTTGATCGCCATCGAGACTTATAACGCCACCACCATTGACAGGCTGAGCAATCATTATGCGGGTATCCTTGCTGAGCGCGTGAAGCTCGCACAAATAGGAAGCAGCGACGCACACGTGGTGGGAGCTATTGGGCTGGGTTTCACGGAATTTGACGGGTATTCGGTGCAGGATTTGCTGGAAGCGCTGCACTATCGGGGCACGGAAATTCGGAAACGGAAGCAATGGCATCCGGTGCAAATCTTGGGAAGCTGGGCGGCCAATTATGTAAGCAGCACGTTCACCCGGCTCGGGCAGACCCAATATCGAGGCTGACATGGGTACACTCTTTCTTGGCGCGCTTGTCGTCGGTACGTTGATCACCTTTGC
>DATHTL010000159.1:0-10530 GCA_035463255.1 Anaerolineales bacterium
GGATGCAACGCTGTGAGAATCATCTCGCCGGTTTCATCCGGTTCCATGATGCCAATGTCCGTTACCACTGCCAGCATGCCCCCGCCGCGCAGACCTGCTTTTTCACGGTCGCCTTTGCCGCCGATGAATCCGGCGGAGGTCATGAACTCCACTTTTTCGGGGAAGCGCCTCTTTTGATGAGGTGTCATGATATAGCAGCGGTTTGCCCACGCTGCGATTTCCTGTGACCCGCCCGAGCCGGGCAAACGGACCTTGGGATGATCATAGCCGCCGATCACGGTCGCATTGATGTTGCCATATTTGTCGATCTGCGCGCCGCCCATAAAGCCCACGTCCACGTTGCCGCGCTGGAGGTAGTTCGCAAAAATATCGTACATGCTCACCACCGAAAGCGACCCGCTGACGAGGGTGGGGTCGCCGATGGAGAGCGGCAGGCGTGCCGGTTCGGCGCCGATGACGCCTGCCTCGTAGATCATCACCAGATTGGGCGCGTGCGTCCGTTTGGCGAGGTTGCAGGCGAGGTTGGGTTGCCCCACGCCGACGAAGACCACATCCCCGTCACGCAAGAGGCGTGCGGCGTTGATGATCATCAGCTCGGCGGAGGAGTATTTGATTTCGGTCATAAATTCCTTTCTCAGACCTTCGAGGTCTCGGCTGTGATACTTTGTTGGGAATTCTCGGGGAAGATCTTCAGGGTCTCCTGCAAGAATGATTGCATGATGTCAAAGACTTCCGGTGGGCGTTCGAGTGGAAGTAAATGCGTGGAATTAGGGAGTGTCTCGATCCTGGCTTGGGGCTGTTTCCGTTTCACGAACTTCGCCGCGCTCTCGAAGAAGGTATCCGTTTCTGCGCCGCGGATGAAGAGGGTTGGTACTTTGAGGTTCGGCAATCCGCGCCAGATATCGAAGTCTTGCATGCCTGTGCGATAGATCTGCGCTTCCCAGTCCGGAGAATACACTAGCTCGTAGGAACCGTCCTCTGTTTTGCGGGTGATGCCTTCGATGTAGGTCCGTAAATTCTCATCGCTCATGTATCGGAATACCTGGCGATTTCGATATCCACGATAGACGCTCTCCAGGTTATCGAACGATCGCCTGCGCTTTTTCGCGCCCGGGATCAACGGATGGAGCCGATCTCCCAGACCCAGCATGCGGACGAAATGCCAGCGCATCATAAAACTGGGCACGAATAACACCGGGTCGATCAGCACCAGGGCGCGGAATTTGCCAGGGTCGCGCAGCGCGGCGCGCAACGTGACAATCGCTCCAATGGAATGTCCTACGCCAATCAAAGGTGTTGTCTGAGATGCAAGGAATTGCAACAAATCCTCGGAAAATGATTTCCAGTCCTCAATGTCATTCGGATCTGAACTGGGCCATAACGGGCGAAGCCGCATGCCAAAAACGTAATACTGCGTTTGCAACCGTTCCAAAAGCGGCTTATAGCATTCAGGCGGATAGCCGTTTGCGTGGAGAAAGTGCAAAGGTTGGCCAGTGCTTCCGAGATCGAAAGAGGGGACAGGGGAGGATGGGGATAGGGGGTTAATCATCAGACAGTTGAGCTTCAATGTTATATGAAGAGTCTTCCTCTCGAGTCTTATATCCAGCGCGCTTGGATTTAAGTGTGTTAATGGAAGAGACAAGCATACGACGAACTTCATTGTTCTTCCTAAGAAGAGACTCAATATTTGTTTTCGGACTTAATCCAAGATCGATAACGGTATGAAGCCAGTGGTCTGTTTCATTCGCGGAGCCTTGAGCGATAATCAAGTAATGAATATACTCTGATCCCTCGTGCCGACCGTGACCTTCCGCTATATTGGCACCAATCGACATGGCGGAACGCAAGACCTGCCGAGAAATCTCTTGAGCTTGCATCGTTTTCGGCCAAGTTTTGATGAGATCATTGATACCTTTTACCACTTCTCCTGCCTTTTGGTAAAAAACCAGGTCGCGATAATCGCTCATTTCCTTATCCCCTTTCCCTTAACCCTTAATAACTTCCATAGTTGATTTTCTCGCTATATCGCGCTTCGACTTCCAATCTCTTTTGTGTTTCCGCTCCCAACTTCTCCCAGTATTCGCTGCGGTCTTTCACACCATATACCCATTCATCCAGATATTGCTTTGTCACTTCAGCCGACTCGCTGACTTTATCCCACGCCAGATAGAACTCGTTATCGCGGTCGTAGTATCCCTGCGCATAGGATGGATGGCACGCAAACGGCACGTGGCACACTGCGCTGACCACGATGCCGGGGATCATCGTGCGGTTCGGGTCCGAGCGGATGACCGATTCATCGACGATCTCCTCGGCAGTGAGAATGACTTTCTTCGCCGCGAACGCAGCTTCCTTTTGCTCGCCGATAATGCCCCACAGATGGGCATTCCCATTGGCATCGGCGCGCTGCACATGGACGATCGCCACGTCCGGGTGGAGGGCCGGGACGACGATCACATCCTTCCCGCCGTACGGATCTGGGATGCGCTTGATGTTCGGGTTGGCTTTCTCCAGGTCGGTCGCGCCGGTCTGGTTCATGGGCAGGAACGGTAGGCCCGATGCCCCCGCCTGCAAGCGCGTGATCATGCCGAAGTGCGAGTATTCCTCCCATTCCAGCTTGCCCTGTTCGATTGCCGAGCGCACGATCCGTAGCGATCCCACGCCGGGATTGCCCATATACGAAAAGATCACTTTGCGCGCACAGCCCGCGGCGACCATCTGGTCGTAAATCAAATCTGGGGTGGCGCGGGCCAGGGTGAGGTCTTTCTTTCCCTGCCGTATGATTTCATGTCCCGCAGCAAATGGGATGAGGTGCGTAAACCCGGCCGCGTATACAATATCACCATCGTTCACATAGTTTGCAATGGCATCTGAGAGGGGAACGAGTTTGGTCATTTTTTCTTTTCTAGGTCCTTTTTTGCTTTTGGCATGAGCCTGCGTACAATGCTAAATCTCCCACTGGGGGCGGTTCTCCGCTTGAATTGCCCACGAAATATAAAACCGAAGACGATGAGAAGAATTCCCCAGCAAAAGTATTCAAATGCAACCTGTGCTACCGACTCAGACAGCACAAAGAATACGATCAGCATAATCCCCACAAGAATAAAGAACGTTCCTATGCGGTGAATAATTTCCTTGGGGTTATATCCATCGGGTGCGCCCATGATCGTCTCACAGATTATTTGGGTTTTCTGGCCGAGAACAACGTTCTGCGGAATGGATAAAAGACGGGTTTCTCAGGCAGCGCGGCGCTCATCCCTGTGCGAATGGCGTCCACAAATTCCTGCTTGTGCTCACCCAATCGCTCAAAGTAAGGGACGAGTGCCGTGCCGGAAATCCATTCTACCACCGCGTCCGAATCTTCCAGCACGTGAGGGTAGATCCTTTCAAAAACAATAATATTTTCGGCTCCACAGGCGAAGAACAACTGTGCATACTCGTCAATGGACAGGACGGGTGCATACCGTTGAAAGCCATTCAAATAGGATTTGAACGGCTCTTCGCTGGCAGTTTCGCGATAGATCTGGTGCGAGATGTGATTGTGGTTGGACGGCACCTGCACAGCGATCTGTCCCCCCGGATTCAGTCTCTGATAAAGATACGAGATCAGCTCCACATGATTTTCGGACCATTGCAGAGCGGCATTGCTGAAGATGAGATCCCATTCCCCTGTTAATTGGGCCTGGTCGCCTTGCATGAAGCGCAGGTTGGTCCCAGAAAACGCCCTGGCTTTTTCTAACATTTGCGCCGAAGAATCGAGCCCCGTCACATCGCTGTCCGGCAAAGCATCTGCCAGGTGACGAGTCAATTCGCCAGTGCCGCATCCCAGATCCACCACTCTTAGATTCGGACGAATTTCCACCAGCGCCAGCAGATCGAAGAACGGCGCCGAACGCTCGGCTTGAAATTTATGATATAGTTTCGGATCCCAGGGCATAGTCTTCGCTTCCCTTTCCCTATGGGAGAGGGGTAGGGGTGATGGAATAAAGAACCCTTCCCCTCATCGGGGAAGGGTCTGATTTTTACTTGCGGGCGGCCTTTGTGATTTTCTTGACCGCTTTCTTGACTGCCTTTTTCACGCCGCCTCGCTTGGTGTTGCCATTTGCCTTAGCGGGTCGCACGCGGGTGCGGATCTGCTCATGCATATAGAGCTGCACGTAATAATATCCGCCGCCGTTCTTGCCGGTCGCACCGGAGCCTTTCCATCCACCGAAGGGTTGGAAGCCTGGCCACGCGCCGGTGGTGGCGCCCTGCGGGCGGTTGGCATAGGTCACTCCTGCTTCGATGTTCTCGAAGAACCATTCCGCTTCCTTGCCCGAGCCATAGAAGCCCGCGGTAAGACCGTAATTCACATCGTTGGCGATCTGCATTGCCTCATCGAGATTGCTCACCTTGCCAATCGTCGTGATGGGCAGGAACATCTCATACTTCCAGAGGCGGTGCTCGTAGGGCAGGTCGGTGACAAAGGTCGGCTCGCAGTAGTAGCCCTTGTCGTAGAGTTCACCGGTCTTCACATGGCCGCCGGTGAGGAAGTTGCCGCCTGCCTGGTTGATCTCTTCGGTAAAGTTCTTGAAATCGTTGTAAGAGCTCTGGTTGATCACCGGACCTAGATACGTAGCGCGTTCGGTCGGGTCACCGATCACGAGCGCATCGGTCTTGGCTTTCAGCTTGCCAACCAGCTCATCGTAGACAGGTTCTTCCACCAGCACGCGTGAGTTGGCTGAGCACTTCTGTCCCTGTAAACCAAATGCCGAGCGGACAATACCCGTTGCGGCATCTTCGAGGTTGGCATTGCGCGAGACGATGGAGGGGTTCTTTCCACCCAGCTCCAGGATCATCGGGCGCACGTAGTTGCGCTGCGCAAAATCGCGGTACATGCGCATGCCCACATCGAAGGAACCGGTGAAGGTCACGCCGTCCACTTCGGGATTTTCCACGAGGGCCTGCCCAAGCGTTGAGCCGGGGCCGGTCACGAAGTTCACCACGCCATCCGGAAAACCCGCGTCGCGCAAGCACTCGGCGTAGAGACGTACGATCCAGGCGGTATCTGTTGCCGGCTTGATGACGACCGTATTCCCCGCCACGAGCGCCGCCCCGGTAGGTCCACCCGTCAGGGCAAAGGGGAAGTTGAATGGGCTGATGATTAGCCAGACCCCATAGGGATGGAGCACAGACGTGTTCGTGGAGTCGAATCCGACCAGCGGGTCCCTGCCCATCGGTTTGATAAAGCCGTCGTTCTCCTCCATCATCTGGGCGGACCAATACATCAGGTCGGCCGTCTCCTGTACATCGCCAAGCGACTCCATGCGGTTCTTGCCAACTTCGAGCGCCATGGCAGCACCCAGCTCGAAAATGCGTTTTTCAATGATCGAAGCCGCCTTGCGCACCAGTTGGACGCGTTTCTTCCAGGGCGTGGAGCGCCATTCCGGGAAGGCGCGGCGGGCTGCCTCGATGGCCATATTGGCCTGTGTGGCATTGCCTTTCTGCATGACTGCCAGCATCCAGTCTGTATTTACGGGCGAACGGTCCTCATACTTGTCATCGGCAAAAACGTCCTTGCCATCGATGATCATCGCGTATTCCCTGCCCAGGTTTGCCTTGAGCTTTGCCACAGCCTTGTCAAAGCCCTTGTGCAGCTCCTCCGGCGGATTGAACATTGTGGAATATGTCAGTTTGAACTCAGCCATACAACCTCCTAATGTAGTTGAATCGTTTGATCGTTTTGTAGTTGGTTAGTTTTATAGTTGAATGGTTTTTAGTTGTGTAGTGATGGATTTTCGCTATGCAACTACACAACCAACGAACTACTGAACTAAACACAGTATAGCGTAGGATTTTATGAACGTCAAAGATAAGGGCACCCTTTGCGCTCCCGGCATTCACCGGGACGAATGTGAGCAGAGTCGTAGGCGTAGTCGACATTCCCTGGCGGGCGGTGCCGGGGAGCGCATTTTTTGCGAGTACGTCTCCTCGCAACCTTGCTCACCGCAATAGGCTGTAATATTTACGTAAGGATTTTATGCTATAACCTTTCAGAGAGATATTATGAGAAACCGCCTCTTTATCATTCTTTCCGTGCTTGCCGTTTTACTGGCTGCCTGTGCCCCGGCTAGTACTGCCACTCCTCCTCCAGTGGATGTGACGGAGCCTCCGGCTGGACTGTTGCTGCCCACCGCAACCCCCGGGGCGGTGCTTGAAACTCCTGCTGTGGGCGAGCCCGCGACCGAAGTCTCTGCACCGACAGCTCTCCCCGTCGCCACTTCGCGCGGACCCGACCTGCACGCCACCGATCCATCCACGGTGAACCTGGCTTCCGGCGGATTGCAGTTCGTGGAATTCTTCAGCTTTACCTGAAGTAACTGCCGCGCCATGGCGCACATGGTTCATGGGCTCGAAGCAAAGTATTTTGGCAAGATCCAGTTCACTTATCTGGATGCCGACGACCCTGATACCTCTGATTTCCAACGCACGCTCGGTTTCTACTATCAGCCTGAAGTGTATCTGCTCGATGCGAATGGAAATGTCTTGCAGAAGTGGGTAGGATATACCACTCAGGAAGAGTTCGAGGAAGTGTTCGTACAGTATGTGCAATAAGGGCCGGTCTTTCCCATGGGTCTGATTGCATAGATGCCATATAACGAATTCTAGTTTTCGGCTTCATCCTGATCGCTGAACTCAAAAGAGTTATCTAATTTCTCCCAAAGAACTGCGGGTGAATTCTGTAAAAGCAAAAGCTGGATTCCCTTGTATTCAACTTCCACATAGCGGCTCTTCACCCAGTTGGATAAATCTTGGTTACGCCACTTAAAGCCCTGAATATATGTGGGCTGCAAAAGTCTAATGGAGTAATTCAGATCGTATTTATTATGTCCTGGTGGGCTTCTCATCTCGAAGAAGCCAATTCTTCCTAAAAAATCCGGCGGTAGATGGGCAATATACCTGTCTGATTTGCCTAAGAAATCGATCCCTTTTCTTTCTGCAAAATAAGGAATGGAACCTGCCCAAAATACACCTACACTTGCATCCATAGCTGTTACTTCGCTTACCGCAAGGGCGATGTTAACGTTATGCTGGTTTGCTGATACCTGAAATGGCCTTTCTAGGAAAAGGATTTCTGGCAGAAAATATGCATTCGCTACCAGTATGCCCAGAAGTGTCACTAAGCACATTTGCAAACTGTAACTACGTGTGCTTAACAACATAGTCCATGAATTTTGGCGCTTTGACTGAGCCTGGATACCATGATCCACCGCGCTGAGGAATAATAGACCCAAGAGTGGTATGGTGGGTGACATGATACGCCAGTAGTTCCACGGATCGCCTCCAACATATATCTCGTAAGCAATGGAAGAGAAAACCAGCAAAAGAAAAAGTAATTTTCTTTTTTGAAACCGGTGATAGGTAATGAGGGTGCCGGGGATTAGAAGAAAACTGATTTGAATTAAGAATGGCAAAATAAATCGTAGTCCATCAGACACTCTGGCGGCTAGCGACAAACCTGTCAGCTTCAATACGTAAGTGTTTGGCATGAGTTCGCCATAATAGAACCACTGGAAAAGGAGTAGACCAGCAACGAATGCAACGTATATCATAAATGCAAGGGTCAACTTGAAATAAACTCCTCGACCTGTTTTATCTCTTATTACTTCCCAAAAAATAAACAGACCGATCAACACAGCAAAAATAAGGGAGTCGTTTCGAGTAATAAAGGCCAGACCAAGGCATCCCGCTGTTAGGAAAATATCTTTGTATCGTCTGCTTTTCACATAATTGAATGCATAGAGAATGCCTGTCAGCAACAATAGGGTCAAAACCCCTGTTTCCATTCCCATGATTGACCAATATGCGAGCGGGTAATACAGGAGTGAGAAAGCGAATGCTAGGATTCTAATTAACGCTTTTTGGTATTCACTCTTATGATCTTCCAAAACAATATGGTCCGCAATCTTCATACTTATATATGCAATTGCGAGCATAAAACCCACTCCCAGAACTTGTATGAATAATACAGCCATGGTTTTATCAAAAATTGACGTGATTAGTGACATTAATAGAGTCATCAGGAGGTTGGTATACCCCTGCACATATTCCCCCGAGTTCCAAACGAGTCCGGTGCCATGCGAGAGATTCCATGCATAGCGCATTGAAATCATGGCATCATCAAAGAGACAGAAGTACCGTCGCCCATCAATTGCAACAAATGATGTGCTATAGATGAATTTGGAGCTCCAAATAACAAAAATGAGAGAAAAAAACGAAACCATCAATCCTTCTATCCTGCGGGCAGCAATGTTGATTGATTTGTGCATTATTGATTGAAACCTCCCAAGTCTGCAACGTTCAATTCCAAATGATTATAGCTTTCATGGTGCTTCTCACAAGTGAGAAATGTAATGATTGAATGGACTTAGCTTCGATCAGTAGATTTCGATCTATCTTACGGGCGGCGCACTTAGGTGCGCCGCTGCTGTTTTGTTCAACATTGATTACCCGGCATGGGGAAACGTCAGGGCAATAGACAATCTTTCAGACGAATCTTCCGTGAGATAGATCACTTATCTTAACCGGCCCCGTTCTGGTTGGGAGCAAGAGCAAGACCTCCCGAGAGTAGATAGCATGCGGTTACCCAAACCACACGTGCCAGCCTATTTTGCAGGCAACTTTCTGTATCTCAGCAGGGTTTGTTATGCTAGCCAAGATAGCACAAGCTTGGTTGCTTTCAACGGGCATGCAACTGGGACTCACATAAAAACTGGCACAAAGAATTGGGGTTGGTCACCTGAGCGTCTGCCATTCTAACAAAAAAACACATAACAATACTAAGGAGTCGATCAGAGTATTTTTGACAAAATTTTGATCAAGCCGCCGTCCTCGGCGGCTTGATCAGTAAAACCTTTATAAAAATTTTCACTCGACTACTTAAATTATGAGAATCTGATTAGAAGATGCTTCAGCTGTCATTTTGATGCCTTCTTAATCGACGTTAGAATAGAACGACAAAAAAATGAACCATAATCCATCAATTTAGAGATAAGGAGATACTATGAACCCAGGGAAAACCACCACCAAGAAGTCCAAGGGATTCACGGACGAGGAACGAGCCGCGATGAAAGAGCGCGCCAAAGAGCTGAAGGCGGAAGCGCGCGCCAGCAAGGACAAGGCGGAAGGGGAAAACGCCGTGCTCGCGGCGATCGCCGCGCTGCCGGAACCCGATCGCTCCATGGCCAAGCGGCTGCATGAGATCGTCAAAGCCAGCGCGCCAGCCCTCTCGCCGAAAACCTGGTACGGGATGCCCGCGTACGCTAACAAGGATGGCAAGGTCGTCTGCTTCTTCACAGCCGCATCGAAGTTTAACTCGAGGTACGCGACGTTCGGCTTCAACGATGTGGCCAACCTCGACGATGGCGCCATGTGGCCGGCCTCCTTCGCGCTGAAGGAACTGACCGCCGCCGAAGAGGCAAAGATCGCCACGCTCGTGAAGAAGGCGGTGAGTTGAGCATGAAAGCAAGTGCGAATCCTTCCCCGAAAGGGAAATCCCCATCTCAACAGATAGATGCCATCATCGAGGAGTCGGGTGACTGGCGGGGCAAGAAGTTATCAGAGCTGCGCGCTTTGATCAAGAAAGCCGACCGTGCCGTGGTCGAAGAAGTGAAGTGGAAAAAAACCTCCAACCCAATGGGAGTCCCCGTTTGGTCTCATGATGGCATAATATGCATAGCAGATACGCTCAAAAGCGCCGTGAGGCTGACCTTCCCCAAAGGTGCTCAGATGAAGGATCCGAAGAAGCTCTTCAATACGCGCCTGGATAGCAAGACGGTTCGTGCTATCGACTTTCACGAAGGCGACACTGTAGAGGAGGCAGCGCTAAAGGCACTCATTCTCGATGCCGTGGGGTTGAACACGTCAAAGTCAGCGAAGTCAAAGGCGAAGACGGCAATATCATCGGGCTGATCCAATAAAAGTTTCGCGGAGACGGCAGACTTGCTTGGCAATCCGGTTTCGATTGGCGAGTCCACCTTTCTCCATAGGAGATCAAACCATGAAATACTTGTTGTTGATGTATGCAGATGAGTCAATTGGCTCAAACTGGTCGCAGGAAGAATTGCAGGCTGCAAAGGAGACCTGGGCTAAGTTCAGGAAGGAGATGTCGGCATCCGGTGTACTGGTTTCCAGCAGCGGGGTCGCCCCGGACACCAGCGCGACGACGGTCCGCGTTCGGAACGACAAAACCATGATCACCGACGGCCCGTTTGCGGAGACCCACGAGCAACTGGGCGGGTATTTCCTTGTAGATTGCAAGGATCTTGACGAAGCAATTCGCTGGGCAGAAAAGATCCCCACCGCGAAATACGGCTCGATCGAGATCCGTCCTTTGTGGTCCCCGGGATTATGAAGTTGAAGATCGGATGACCGCCGCGAAACAGGTCGAAAGGATCTTCCGCGAAGAGCACGGTCGCGTCCTGGCAGCACTGATCAGCCACTTCGAGGATTTCGACCTTGCAGAGGATGCCCTCCAGGATGCGCTGGTCA
>DATHTL010000160.1:0-27497 GCA_035463255.1 Anaerolineales bacterium
ACAATGCAACGCGCTGGTGGCTCATCGCCGGCGTGTACGGTATAGCAGCAATCTTGCTTGTGATCTTTTATGGAATGCAGCTCCATCGTTCCGAGACAACTTCAACGCTAGACCCCTCGTTATCTGGGTCGGCTTGAAAAGTAAAAACGCTGTTTATCAAACACGAGGCACGAAAAGACGAATTCCAAGAATCAGGTGGCGAGAATCAGACCCCACAACCAAACGAGTTAAACTCGCTTGGTAATGTCACAGATACCAGATTATGGGAAGGTCACTGAACCAGGCTGCCAATTATGACGAGATTTGTTCCCTTTTTCGAGAGATTTGGATCCCCAACTGAACTCTTTTCTAGCATGGTAAACCCATCAGTGGTTGCATTCTTCAGCATGGTTTTCTGTGTAAGGTATACCACATCTTTACGCATACGATCTAAAAAGAAAAACGGGGCAATGTCTTTCATACACGGCCTTTCCGCAAATAGATGTTTTACCTGGCACATGTTATATGCACTTAGAGTGGGGTGGTATCTCGACCGACGCGAAGGAAATAAAAAGAGTGCTGCCAAAAAAGGTCAGGCAGCACTCTTGCTGAAACTTGCTCTGGATGCGCCTCTATTTGAGAAAGGGGTTGAACGGACGTCAGAGCGAAGGACAGAAATTAGGGAAAGAACCGGTCCATTAGCCTCCTGCTGGTGTGATCAAACTCAACAGGATGTACGAAAACATAAAACCTACCAACATCAGGAAAACCAGCACCACGAGCAGGATTTCGCCAATTCTTGAAAGAGTCTTCCAAAGGGGTGTTCTCCGCAGCTCGACTTTGGGGATATTTGTCAATGTGGATTGTAGATTCATAGTTTCCTTATTTGCCAGAGAACAAGATAGCACGTTGTTATACACATAAGCATACAACAGGTTTAAGGGGGTGGGTTCCCGACCGACGCGAGGGGATCAAAAAGTGCTGCCAGAAGGGGAAGGCGGCATTTTTGCTGAACTCGTCAGCCAGACAGACGCTAGGAATTTAGCTGCTTTGCATAAACTAGCTCAGAAACCGGCTTCGCTAAAAATGGTAGCAAATCACAACGTCCCGAAAAGCATTACCAGGAAGGCAATGACCTATAGAGCCGTGCTCAGGACAGACCGAAGGAATAAAAAGCATTGCCAGATAGGAATGATAGAATCCGGAGACATGACCATTTCGCTGCAAAGGACAAAACTATTTCCCCCCGCCGCCCGGGCCCAGCTGGTGGAACGGCCGCGTCTGTTGGAACGCTTGAATGCGATCCAGTCACCAGGTTGCAAAGCAGTACTCATATCTGCGCCGGCCGGATCGGGAAAGACCACTCTGGTCAGCCAGTGGCTGGCCGAGCAAATAGGCTCGTCAGCAGGGTGGGTCTCGCTCGACGAGCGCGATAACCAGCCTGCGCTCTTTTTCGGCTATCTCGTTGCTGCTTTGCAAACCGTGCTGCCGGGGGCTGGAGGTGAAGCGCTGCCGCTTCTGCACTTGCCTGGTGCAAACCTTGAAGAGGTCGTGACGCTACTAGCCAATGACCTGGCCGCTGCCCCCGGTCCGTTCTTTCTGGTTCTCGATGATCTCCATATCATCACGAATCATGCCCTTCATCAAGCATTGGATCTTCTTCTGGAAGCTCAGCCCCCTCAGATGCGTGTGCTACTGATTTCCCGGGAGGATCCGGCGCTGCAGTTGGCCCGCCGGCGAGCGAGGGGTCAGTTAGTAGAGTTACGTCAGGATGATCTGCGGTTCACCTTGCCGGAAGCCGTTGCTTTTCTCAATCACAGCATGGATTTGCACCTTTCAACAGAGCAAGTGGAGATCCTGGAAACCCGCACGGAGGGCTGGATCGCGGGGCTACAGCTGGCTGCCCTATCTCTCCAGCACTCACTCGATGCTGACCGGTTCATCAGGGAATTTTCAGGCAGCCACCGCTTTATTTTGGATTACCTCATGGAAGAGGTATTTGCAAACCAACAGGAGGATATTCAACACTTTTTGTTAGAGACATCTATTTTAGAGAGAATGTGCGCAGAGCTGTGTTCTGCAGTCACCGGACAAAAGATTGGGGAAGCGCAAAATCTTCTAGATCGGCTGGCCAAAGCCAACCTGTTTGTCTTTTCTCTGGACGAGGAACGTCACTGGTACCGATACCACCACCTGTTTAAAGATCTGCTGCTCGCTCGGTTACAGCGTGAAGGATCAGAGCGATCCGCTCCCCTATACCGGAGGGCCTCTGACTGGTATGAGGATTATGGGAATCCAAGCCTGGCCGTGGAATACGCTCTCAAAGCCCAGGATATGTCTCGCGCTGCCGACTTGATCGAACTGCATATGATTGAGCGCTGGCAGACTGCAGATCTGGAATTCATGTCCTTTATTAACCGCCTGCCCTTGGAAATAATCTTCGAGCGGCCGTCCTTATGCCTACAGAGTGCCTGGTTATGCGTCATCCGGGGGCAGCCAAGGCAGATACTGCCGTTCGTCCAGTCCGCCGAGCAACAACTGGCAAAAGCTGACCGCACGCCCCAGTCGGATGATGATGCCAACCGGGCTTTTGCGAAAATCTTGCTTGCCTACATGGCGGATCTTGAAAACAAGCCAGTGCCACTGGACAACTCGCTGGGGGAGGCTTATGCGAGTATCCCTAAAGGCAACACGGGCATGCGCAACAGCGTAGCTGTGGTATTGGGCACCATTCATTACATGGAAGGTGATTTTGTCAGTGCCATGCGCTATTATGAAGATGCGCTCGAACGCGACAAGCGCCTCAATGGCACCAATGCGGTCCCAGTTTCTGTGCTGCGTATGGTTTGGGTGCTGCAGAAACAGGGCCATCTTCGACAGGCATTGGCGCTGATCACTGAAAATGAGAGTTATGTACGCCAGCGAGGCAGCAGACGTTTTTATATTGTAGGTGTCCTCAACCTGTTGTGGAGTGAAATTCTTCTGGAGTGGAATCAGCTGGAGGAGGCCAGGGTGCAGCTGCAGGAAGGACTGCGTTTGATGGAAGATTGGCCCATTCCCCCGGTCCTCAGCCTGGGTTACTGCCTGCTGGCGCGCTGGCAAATAGCGCAAGACGATCTGGCTGGCGCCAAGGCAACGCTGGCACAAGCCGAGAGGCTTCAGCAAGATAACCGTTTCCATCCCGAAATTATCTATGCGCTCGAAAGGGCGCAAGTACGGTTATGGTCAGCCCAACGGAACCAGCCGGCCCTGGAAGCTTTCGTGCGAGAGAGAAGTGCTCGGGCTCAGCTGGAATCCCATTTCCGGTATGAAGCTGGCCGGATCGAGTTGTGCCGGGCATGGCTGGAGCTCGGCCATAATCAAGAAGCCGCCGCGTTGCTGGAGGATTTGTCTGCATCGACTGGCGAACGCCACGGCAGCCGGATCACCATCCTAACGCTGCTGGCAACCGCTCATCATGAGGATCGGGATCGGGCTGAGGCTGCGCTGGATGAGGCATTGCGCTTGGGAAAGCCAGAAGGCTACCTGCGGACTTTCGTTGATGCAGGTGGACCGCTGCGACAAACTTTGAAAGCCTGGCTACAACATAACCGAAAAACTAAGGATGACTCTCTGAGAGCCTATGTCCAGCGGGTATTACTGGCTTTCGATCGACCCGCGGGGATGTCCACGAAAGCCGGGGTGGTACAGGATGTGCCCGAGCCATTAAGCCGACGCGAGCAGGAAGTCCTGCAACTGATGGCAGAGGGGTTGACCAACCAGCAGATTGCTGACCGGCTGGTTATTTCAATCCGCACTGTCAAGAAACACGTTGAAAATATCCATGGCAAACTGGGAGTAGAGAACCGCACTCGAGCCATAGCGCGCGGGCGCGCATTGGGGTTGTTGAATCCCTGAAACCATAAGCTAACCAAGGTTACGCCCCAAGATACGCCCTTCGGACACTGCGAATACGCCCACCGGAGGGCTATGATGTATTTAATCTAAAAAGGAGCCAGAAATGAAAGGAAATACCATGAATACGTTTACTAACGTCTTGATGCCGCTTTTTTTGGGTGTTGTGGTGGCAGTGATTGTTTTCACTACACTCGCGGGCAAGACTCTGCCACTGATCGGGAGCCCGCGCGCCAGTCTGGTGGCCTTGCTGGTGGTTGGCATGGCAATGTGCATGGGTGGGATCGGGCAGGTCGGTGCAAGTGGTCGTTGGGGCTCGCCGATGGCAATCGTAGGATATCTACTAGGTGCCGCCATCCTACTGATCATTATCTCAGCTTTCGCTGGTTGGAAACTTCTTCTGATCTCGGGTGAAACCCAATCTGTAGCCGCAGTAGGCATCTTGATCGCGGTTAAGTATCTGATCGGCACCGTCAGTTTCCTCTTCCACTGGCTATGACCGCTTGCTGGTACGAAATCAAGGTAAGTGAGATGCTGGATTGCAACTGGTCGCAATGGTTTGAGGGAATGGAAATCCTTCCAGCAAGTGAAGGCAGTGGGATGTCCGGCACTCTGCTGCGCGGCAACCTGCCCGACCAAGCCGCTCTGTTCGGGGTTTTGAGCCAGGTACGCAATCTCAACCTGACGCTTGTGGAAGTCAAGCGGATAAGCAGCCCGTAAGTTGCGCTGAGGCGTATGACCGGCGCTTATCTACCAAGGAATAAAGTACATGAATATATCCGAGAGTAAACCTAGCGTACCCTGGTTGATGTTAGTATCACGAACCCTATTGTTTGCCGTATTTCAGCTTCTTATTGCAGGAGCTTTGGCAGTTACAGGCTCATCTGTTCCCTGGGGTGACTCCGCTGGCTGGTGGATGCTGAGCGCACTATTGGCCAACTTGGTCTCAATCACCCTTCTCATCTGGTTGCATCATAGAGAAGGTAGGCGATACTTCGACTTCATCCATTTTTCACGGCTAACCATGTGGAAGGATATCGGGATTGCCATTTTGATGATGATCGTTATTGTGCCGCTTGCCACGTATCCAAATCAGTGGCTGGCAAACTTGCTCTTTGGATCCAATGAAGCAGTATTTTCGCTCTTGTTCCGACCATTACCGCTGTGGGCGGGTTTGGTGAGTATTTTATTCCCTGTCACAATCGCTTTTGCAGAATTACCAACATATTTTGGGTATGTCATGCCGCGGCTTGAGGGACAACTTGGCAATAGCTGGTCAGCATGGGTCTTAACATCATTATTCCTTGCATTCCAGCATATTACACTCCCGCTTATTTTTGATTGGCGCTTCATGCTTTGGAGATTGGGCATGTTCATTCCCATAGCCTTCTTCATGGGGTTGTGTTTGAAGCTTCGCCCACAATTATTTTCATATCTTATGGTTGGTCACGCTTTGCTGGACATGTCGACAGTTTTGATCATATTGACATTGTAACGGTCCATACGCCGAGCAATGCGTGCGTTGAACAGTGCAGATTCGCCCTGCTGAATTGAAACTTCCTACGCCAAGGCAGTGTCCCGTCCCACTGCTATCGAAACCAACGATGCTTTCTCCATTCACTAAAAGGAACTCATAATGACCAATATCCGCCCCGAAACTCCCACCGATATCCCCGCCATCAACTCTGTCAACAAACAAGCCTTCGATAGTCGCGAAGCCGAACCGCGCCTGGTGGATGCCATCCGCAAATCTGAGGGTTTCATCCCGGAACTCTCGCTGTTGGCCGAGGAAAACAACCAAATCATTGGGCATATCCTATTCAGTCGAATTCACATGCAATGCGAAAATGAGCAATTGCCTGCCCTCGCCCTCGCGCCAATGGCTGTTCTGCCCGAATACCAGAAGCAAGGCATCGGGTCAGCGTTGGTGAGGCGCGGTTTGGAGGAATGTAAACACCTCGGGCATGCCATCATTATTGTGCTTGGTCATCCGGCTTACTATCCAAGGTTTGGCTTTTCGTCGGAGTTGGCAAAACTCCTCGAATGTCCGTTTGGTGATTGTGGCAGTGCCTGGATGGCACTGGAGCTAATCCCTGGCGCACTGGACGGCGTGCGAGGCAAGATCATCTATCCCCCCGCTTTCGATGGCGCTTAAGTTTAAATTTTATGAAACCGAACGAACAAGCCAATCGTAAATCAAATAATCAAGGAAAATAGAAATGCAACCATACACCTTTGCTATTGCCTCCATTCTGATTGTTATCGTGTTTGTCTATCTTGCCATCATTCGACCCTGGCAACTCAGTTGGGGAGCTACAGATGATGAGATCAAACGCTCCATGCCTGGGGATGAGGTTGTCCACAAACCTTCTTTCAATGCCACACGAGCCGTCATGATCAATGCGCCCGCTGAAAACATATATCCGTGGATTGTTCAAATGGGTGTTACTCGGGCTGGTTGGTATAGCTATGATTTATTGGATAATTTTGCGAGGCCAAGCGCAGAAAGCATCCTCCTCGAATATCAAAACCTACAAGTCGGCGATGTTATTGCCATGAGCCCAGATGGAAAACAAGGAATGCGGGTTAAAGATTTTAGCAGGAATAAATGGATGTTATGGTGGGACAATATAGGCGACAGTTCCTGGGTTTGGGAAATCTACCGTGAAGGAGAAAACCACTCTCGTCTTGTGACACGGGTGCGTGTGAAATATCGATGGTTTTCGCCTGCGATTGCATTCAACTTGCTCATTGAGTTCTTCGACATTCTGATGATGCGCAAATGTATGCTTGGCATAAAAAGACGAGCAGAAGCAATGCCACTTTTCAAATCATTGGTGGGAGTAACGACGGAGATGACCGTACCAATCCAGGTGGACCTCGATCAAGGAATTGAATCATGAACAAAGCAAATTCTCGTCCCATGCTGAGCCGAAGAGATTTCCTGAAACTTCTGGCGGTTACTGGCGTAACCGCAACAGGGTCATATGCTCTTTACGAATATGCGCCCTGGCTCAATTATGACCAGGCAGTCGAACAGACCTGGAGTCCTCTTGCAACCCATTCAATGATGTCAACACAAATGCTAGAACTCGTTCGGTATGCCACACTTGCAGCAAATGGACACAACACGCAACCGTGGAAGTTCGCTATCAAAGAAGATGTTATCGAAATCCATCCGGATTATGCTCGCCATTTATCTGTCGTTGATCCTAATGATCGCGAACTGTGGATCAGCCTGGGCTGTGCGCTGGAAAACCTGCTGGTAGCCGCTCGTGCTGCCGGGTATGCAGCCGACGTGACCTTCCCTGATGCAGTGGATTTCATTCACATCCGTCTGATCGCGGACAACCCGCAGAGCAATCCGTTGTTCGAGGCTATACCGCTGCGACAAAACACCCGCTCGGAATATAACGGCCGGCTCATCAAGAGAGATGATCGCGACCAGGTGCTGGCTTTGCCACTGGAGCCAGGCGTGGTACTCCGTTTCGCTCTGAATCCCAACGACATGGAAACGATACTGGAGTATGTCAATCAGGGCAATCTGAGCCAGTATGCAGATGAGGCGTTTGTTGATGAGTTGATTTCCTGGTTGCGTTTCAACAAAAAGGAAGCCTTGTCTTGGTTCGATGGGCTATACTCGCGCTGTTCGGGTAACCCGGAGGTGCCGCGCTGGCTGGGGCAGATGTTTGTCGCTGGCACCAAGCCGAGGCAGCAGGCCGATGCAGATGTCAGGAAATTTCGCAGTTCCCCCAGCGCAGTTGTGATTGCTTCAGAATCAGATGATAAGGCTGCCTGGGTACGTACGGGACAGGTTTATGAGCGCCTCGCGCTCACGCTGACTTCATTGAACATCAAATCGGCTTTCCTGAACCAGCCCATCGAAGTGGCTGATCTGCGCTCGCAATTCCAGAGCGCCATCGGGCTGGGCGAGTCTCTGCCGCAATTATTGGTACGTTTTGGCTACGCCGATCCAATGCCGCGTTCGCTTCGCCGCAGTGTCGAACAGGTAATTATCTAGCCCGAAGTGTACTGTCTTGGCTTCATTCTCACTAAGAAGTAACGGAGGGGCCGAGAAACTTGTAACATTTTACAGCCCATCTCACTAAATGCTGGTAAAGTGAATAAACAGGAATAGTCTCGTGACAGTTTTCAGCCCCTCCCGCTGGCGGCATTTTTGCTGAACTCGCGTAACCTCAGCGAGACAGGGCTAGGAATTTAACTGGTTGACATAAACCACTTCAGGAAGTGACCTGGCTCAGAATTTTGGTTTTTGCGACGTTGAGTACTATGTTTCTGACCTTTTCAAACCTTTTCTCTTCGAGCGATAAATTGATTGGCTAAAACACAGCAGAAGATCGTTTGAGCAGAAGCAATGCAAGGAGAATCAGCAGGCTGATGAGAAAGAAAATCAATCCCTTCTGTACAATCAGCTGCATACTTCCATCCCATAACAGAAATAGGATCAAACAGGAAAATATAGCCGAGCCCAACAGCATCTGCCACCACCATTCTGCGCGGACGAAGATCCCGACTCCGCTGATCACAAAAGCGATTGCAGCTAAAACAAATAGGGCACTGGCTAGCGATCGGGTGTTTGAATCTCCTAGAAGGTTGGAGAAGATCCACGACTTGCCCGTCCAACCCATCTCTGGTTTAAATTCAACCGGCCTTTGGCTCAACGTGAAGTACCAGAGATGAACCAGGCCGTGCAGAATTATGAAAAGTCCAATCAAGAAGCGAAGCATCATGTTCTCCTTTCCATATTTAGCATAACGTTGATGGATGAAATGGAAGGGCAATAATCTGCTATTCATTCAACGATCCATTCTTTCATCCACTTCTCAGCAATCAAATCTTCCAGAATAAATGGGTCTTGCAGAATGATATTTGTCGCTTCTTCAAGACTTGAGGCCACAAACGAGATCAGTCCGCCCGTTCGATCAGCAAATGGTCCTCCCATATGTCCTCTTAGGTTCGCTGCTTTCCAATACTCCACCTGAATTGGGACTACTTGCCTAATCTTTTCCGGTTCATTTCGATTGAAATAGGAGTAGATAAAGCGCTTATTACTGTTTTGAAAGTTGTCCATGATCTTTTTTCCTGTCTGAGTTCGCCTGGGAATAACTATATGACAGGCTCAAATTCAAAAGGCGTAGCAGTCAGTGCAACGCGAACCAGCGAAGTCCCCACTTCCCAAGTTTTTTCTTGATTGACCTGATCAATTACCTCCGCGCTCAGGTTCTTCGGACGCATACTGCTCTCAAAGTATTGGCCGGTCATGTTAGCTGCCTCTGGCGCGCTTGCCAGATAGATCGAGGTGTGTGCTACTTTTTCTGGCCAACCGCTGCGCTGGATCACGCGGAAGACCGGCCAGGGTAGCCGCAAGTTGGCAGGCAGCAAGCGTAGTTGGTTATCTCGTGTCATAGATGTCCAGGCTGTGCCGGGGTGGAGGGCATTCGCTACGACCGTGCTGCCTGCTAACCGTCGCGCCAGTGCAAGGGTCCAAAGCAGGTTCAGGTACTTCGACCGGTTGTATGCATGAAAGCCGGAATAGCTCTCCCGAGATTGGATATCTTCAAATAGATCACCCTTCCACATGGTGAACCCGGCAGAAGTGACATTGATGATGCGCGCCGGAGTGCTGCGCCGCAATAGAGGCAAGAAAGCTTCCGTCAGAGCGAACGGCCCCACAAAGTTCATGGCCAGCGTCGCTTCGTAGCCATCGCCAGTTTCCCAGCGGTCGTTATACAGGCCGCCAACGTTGTTGACGAGGATATGAAGACAGTCAGTCTCTGCCAGGATGCGCTGCGCCAGTTCTTGGTTGCCGCGTACAGTGGATGCGTCTGCCTGAATGAAGTGCACATTCTCGTGGCCGGCGGCCGCACGCATCTGGCGTTCAGCTTCCTGACCGCGACCTACATCACGCCCTGTGATGTAGATCACAGCACCCATTCGGGCGAGTGCACACGCCGTGTAAAATCCAATCCCCGAAGTTCCGCCAGTCACCAGAGCCGTTTTGCCGTCAAGTAATCTTAGGTTATCCATTTCAATGCTCCTTTGTATTGTGAATGAAATTCACTCATTAGAAGGTCGTACCCGGTTGTGCTTCAATCACTGGTTTTTCGCAATAAACTCAGCAATCTCGGTTTGTACCTTCTTCTCTTCTCGCAGGAGAAAGTGGCCGCCGGTTAGACCGACAAGCTTACTGTCAGCAATTCTCTCGGCCAGCTCACTCCCTCCTTCTCTTTCGCGGGGATCATCCACGGCCTGCAGGATCAGCGTTGGCACCTTAATTTGCTCGAACGGTATGTCAGTGACCGACGGCGTCGAGATATGATTGTCGAAGTTAATCCCTTCTGTGCGCTCTGAGACAGGAAGGCTGAACACAAAGACGTTCTTTATCAGAGAAGCTTTCTCCTCGGTGGTCAGGGTCGAGAGAATATCTTCGGGAAGAAGGACACTAACTAGTGTATCCGGGACGACTTTGACTACCGCCCAGTAGAGGAAGTCGTTCTCGAACACCAGCCTGGGAGGAATCGCCGGGGGTGGACCTGAAGTTGGAGCTGCTGAGGAAAGCAGGATCAGGCCTCTGGTACGTTCAGGAAAGTCAATCGCAAACCACATGGACGAAGGTCCGCCAGCCGAATTACCAAAGACAAACACCTGATCGATCCCCAGGTGGTCTAATAAATCTTTGTACGCAGCCGCCTGGAGCCTCGCCGATGCGTCGTTGGGAGGAGCCGACGATTTCAAGTAGCCGAACCGCGACACGTACAGGAACCGATAACCCTCCCCGGAGGAGACAAACGAGTCGGTGATGGTTATCCCCTGATCGACGCCTCCGGTCACGCCGTGGGAGACGAGAACCACGGGCCCGTTGCCTACAAGACGATATTCGATGTCGCCATACTTCGAAGTGTAGACCTCGGTTGGAATACTGGCTAGTCTAGCACGCGACACATCCATATCCCGGTGATAACGTAGGTATACGGTAACACTTGCGATTGCTATGAGAGCCAAAAAGCCGAGTAGGGCATATGCGATCATGTGACTCCTATGAAGTTCCTGCCAAACTGAAGAGCGAAGAGCATTGTTGTTCATGTTTATACTACTTTCTTTCGTATGCAGATGAATTATTCGACTGAAGAAGTTCTACCGGCCCTGCCATCTAACACACTCCTGTATAACTATCGTACAAGGTTCATGGGCGGCCACTGTAACCATAGAAGAGCGATGAGAACGGCCAAGCTCGCAGCTGTCCCTACAATCATGATGGGATGGAAATAGAGAGCCAGCATGAAGAGCGAGACGGCAGCGCCACCAATCGCCAGGCCGCGCCACCAGTCTGCTGGAATAATAAATCCCAAGACGCCCAGCCCTGCTGCCACCAGCGCAATCCCTCCAACTAACCAAAGTAGGCCACCAATCCGATAGACAGTGAGGGTTCTCTCCAGGCCAAGCCATGAGAACAGCCAGGAGCGGCCCATGTTGATCGGCCACCAACTCACGAAGGATGGGTTTTGGAGCTCGCTGGGGATCGTAGATCCGAAGCTACCAGAAGATTGGGCAGCTACGATCAAACCGTGGATGATAAGTAGTGCACTGATCAAGAGTTTCATTTTTTGTATCCTTTCTGCAAATGACCAAGATGGTTATAGATTTCCTTCTTGGGACAATGGTTGCACCTGGATAGAGACCAGGTGTAAGTTCAAATCTCGAATGCGTTCGAGGAGTCCATGTAGGGCGGATTGGTCGGGGATTTCACCAGAAAGGCAGGTTGAGTTGTTCTCTGCCTTCTCAATGTGCATGCCCTCGAACCACACTGTCCAGCTTTCGCTCAGATCATCTTGAAGAATAATTTTGACATTCAGGTTAGGCATAGGAATTTTCTTTCAAGCTCCAGTGTACCCACGCGCAATTATCTTGGCATCTGCCAAGTGGCTATGAAAGGTTTAGTTTTGAGTTTAGGAGAAAAGTTTAGAGCAGGCCAAGATCTTTCGCCCGCCCAATGGCCCCCGTGCGATTGGCGACTTCCAGTTTGCGATAAATCGCCGCGCTATGTGCTTTGACCGTCCCCACGGAAATAAACAACCGCTGCCCGATTTCCTTGTTCGATAACCCTTCCCCCATCGCTCGTAGAATATCTAGCTCGCGCACAGTCAGCAGGCTTTCCGCCGTGGGTTTCTTTGTGGCTGTGCCAATCAATGGCTCTACAAGTGCAGAGCGCCCTCGCAGACCTTCCAGTAGCTGGATCAGTCTATCGCCTTCATCCAGAAATGTACGTCGATAGCCTTCGGGCACGCCGAGCTGAAGGGCGGATTCCAAAACCTCCAGCGCGGTCGCACGCTTGGGCGCTGCAAGCGCTTTGAGGGTCAGAGCTTCAATCAAAGTGTTATTCCGGCCCGCAGCACGAGCACTCGTTTCAAGTCCTTCCAAAAGTTTCCAGGCAGCCGATAAATTTTCCTGAGCAATCAACACGCGGGAGTGTGCCAAAGCCTGTAAGTCGAAAACTTCAGCATTCTGTTGAGGTATCTTCTTAGGAAGTGGATGCGCATCTATCCAGTCATTAGCCTCAGTGAGCCGCCCTTGTGCCAACCAGAATCGCACGCGAAACGCTTCGACACCTGCGCGCAGCGTTGGTACCACTGCCGGGTGCGCGGCAATGTCCTCCGCTCTCTTTAGGGCCTTCTCCGCGGTCATATCGCCTTTTCCAAATAAAATGCGCGCTTCCGTCCAGTACGCATGCGCAACATGGTTGGGATTGTTCCATAACTCATTGTGGGCAATACTTTCGACGATGAGTTGCCGAGCCTCATCCAATCTGTTTTGCTCATAAAGGATATTGGCTAAGAACGACTCCAATCGACCTATAAACCCTAATCCGTTGGGACCCACCTGGCGCATGATCTCCAACCCCTCGCGGTAGATTGCCTCAGCTTCACGTAACCGGCCCGACAGGCGAAGTACCATGCCCAGATCTGCAAATCCTGTTGACATGGTCCACAAGTTGTTTGTCTGTTGTCCAATCGCCAATACCTCTCGAAATGCTGTAATTGCCTTGACGAGCTCTCCTTGCATACGCCAGGCATACCCGAGAGACCAGTGGATGACACTGCGGGCAAATAGGCTATCTGGGGGAATGTCCACATCCAGCAAGTCAGCCAGAGCCAGGGCCTCTTGGAGATTCCCGGATGTAATCGCCAGCAGCCCTCGAATGGCATGAATTTCGCCCCACAGTTTTTTGCGCTCTACGGATGAAGGATTGCTTTCCTCTAAGCCCTGTATGGCAACGTTGATCAGCGACTCTGCCTCCGGATTTTTCCCCGCAAAAGCCAGTGCCCAGGCTTGATGAATACTTAACCACGGGCGGCGTGCCGAAATTTCGGTGGGCAGCTTTCGAATCCAGACAACCAGTTGATCCAAATTTCCTCGAGCAAACAACTGTAAAGTATGCTGTTCTACCAAATCTGCAGCGCGCTCGAAATCTGCACCCTGAATGTAGTGATGGACAGCTTCACTAATCCAACCATTCGACGCATACCAATTCGCGGCGCTGCAGTGCAGGGAGTTTGCCTTCTCAGGCATGGATTGTTCCAACCGTATCGTCAGCAAATCTTGGAAAAGATGATGATAGCGGTACCAGTAACGCTCGTCATCGAGGGAAATGATGAATAAATTGGCACGTTCCAAATCTTGAAGAATTTCCCGGCAGGATTCGGCGCCAATTTTAGTAAGAGCATCACAAAGCGGAGCACACAATCGATCCAGGATCGCTGTTTCGATAAGAAAGCGTTGCACTGCTTGCGGCTGGTTATTCAGTACTTCCTCGACGAGATAATCCAGAATAAAGCGATTTGTCCCTGCCAATGATTGGATGAACTGTTCCTTATCTGTCTTACCGCGCAGAGAGATCGCCGCCATCTGTAGACCTGCTACCCATCCCTCAGTGCGCTTTTCCAATGTGTCAATCTCCAAGGCCGCGAGCGATATCCCAGCAATCTCCTTCATGTAGCTAGAGACTTCCTCGGCCGAAAAGCGCAGATCATCGGCGCGGATTTCCACCATCTGCCCGCGCGAGCGATAACGATGCAGAGGTAGTGCCGGGTCGGACCGGGTCGTAATAACGATATGTGTGCCAGATGAAAGATGGTCTATCAAAAAGGTGAGCCCCTCATGAATAGTAGTCGCATGGATGGCCTGATAGTCATCCAAAACAAGAACACATTGCGTACTGATGTTCGTCAAGTCGTTCAATAATAATGATAAAACTGCCTGTAAGGGAGGCGGCTGAGGTGTCTCAAGAAGTTTCCGTGCCTGCTCACCAAATCCCGGAAATGTTTTTTGCAGGCTGGCGACTAGGTATGAAAAAAACAGCCGCGGTTCATTGTCACTCTTCTCTAGTGAGATCCAACATACGTTAGAAACGTTCTGCAACCATTCGCAAACCAGGGTTGTTTTTCCATACCCGGCGGGCGCACATACCAAGATTAGGCGCTTCTCAGCCGAAAGCCCACTTTCGAGCAAATCCAAAAGCGACGACCGTCGTATGATTCGAGACGGCAGTGGCGGAATATACAACTTGGTTGCGATAAGCGTTTGTGGCAAGATGCTCTCCAAGATGCTGATAGCCTATTCTATCCCCAAAGAGCGGGACGATGATTCAGAAAACAGAAAGGAACAGTATTCCGAATAACATAACCACTCGAAGGTGCATTCAATAAAAAACCATCCAGACTCGCTGAAAGTAAGCAGGGCTGGATAATGAAAATCAACATACAGATTAGAACGCTAATTGTTTCATAAGCTCATCATCATGAATCCCAGCACTCCATTCGCCGCATGCCAAAGCATGCCAGGTATGATGCTACGCGTACGCAGATACAGATAGCCCCAAATCAGTCCACTGGGATAACCGATACTGAAGATTCCCAACAACGCTGTGAGCGGCGTTGCATTGTTACTCATCAGAATAGGAATGTGAATGGCGTTGAACAACAGCGCCGAAACAACCAAAGCATTCAGCGGGTCGGCAAAGAATTTCTCCAGCCTCGGCAGCAGGAACCCACGGAAGAAGAGTTCCTCGGGCAAGGCATTGATCAGGATACCGATAAGGTATAGACCAAACACCTGCACCAAGGGTACTCTCAACAGAACTCCTGTGATCAATCCAAAAACGGCTGTGGCTCCCACAAGCAGGGCGGTGAGTTTCCAGTGCGGCCGGGCAAAACCCATATCAGCCCGGTGATAGCCGAATAACCAAAAGATCAACAGTGTTGGGATCAATTGCTTAATCGTACTGGTAACAGCCGAATACATATCGTTCCGCGCCCAGTCGGGGATACCGCCAAGGCTTTCCATACGCAGATAAACTTCTATAAAAAAGCCGCGCACCCAGCTATACCAGGGCTGGATCATCCAAACATCAAAATCGAGTAGTTGAATAAACAGTATCAATCCAAACAAGCTCAACGCAAGCGCGAGTTCGAGGCGCGGATATTTGATAGGAGCAGGAGATGGTGAGGTAGGCGTCATCCTCCTAATGAATACAGCATAAACGCTTAGCAGGACAATATTGATCAGTCCAAATACCAATCCTATCCATCCATTAATTAAGAACGCAATGAATGGTCCGATCAGAAGCCAGCCAAGGAGGAGCGGGGCTTGCCTCAAGCGTCGCAGAAAATGTTGGATAATCTCTCGAAATTCATTCATTGTTTCCTTCCCCCTCATCAAGGAATTGGATGCTTTCACCAACCTGTAATGTGTGATAGCGATCCGTAAAGGCGGACTCGAAAGCTTCAAGTGCCTCAAGACTGCTATCGTGCGGCGACAGAGCAATGAGTGTAGGCTGACGGTCCAAAAGGAACTTGATATGAGGTTGAACCTCTTCTGATGTTGCGCCCTCGTAGTGCAATCCGCCTACAATGCCCACCACTGGCTGCTCAAACAGTGCTTCTGCTCGAGCAATGATTCTCTCGATGGTCGGATGACCGCAGCCCACAATCAACACGATCCCTTGGCCCTCCACGTTTATCGCCAGAACTTGTTCAGCGCCGCTGGATTTGTATAGTGATACTGGATAAGTCTCTCCGTATTCGATTGTGCCGATAGTGGCGACACCTGGGCTGAGGACACTGGGGTTCGGCAGAAGAATCGGTGTAGCGCCTGGGAAATCAAAGTTGGATGGCGCATAAACCGGCTTGCCCTCAAAGTCGACATCTTCTATACCTAAAGAAACCTTACCCGCTTTCCAGGCCTCTACTCCGCCAACGTGATCGGGATGGAAGTGGGAAAAGATCACGGCGTCGATCTGATCCCACGACACATTAAGTGCTTTCATGTTCAATGAAAGAGGGCTTATATCGGCTTCCGTTGGATTATTGCCGACATCCATAAGAATGGTGGCGGAGTCTGTTTTGATGAGATAAGAGAGTCCGTGCCCAATTTGATAGATGCTCTGGTCTCCAGCTTCGTCATACAGAGGCAAAATCTCCAGCCTACTGGTATAGCCGAAATCTTTTAGCACTTCCACATGGGTAGATTGCCACTTGCGTTCTGCCTGCGCACCCGACCGGGCCTGACGCAAGATGATAATAAGTCCTGCAGCTAAAGCTGTAACTAGGATCGTACTAAGTACGAATATGATTATTTTTTTCATGATTATATCCTTTGATGTTGCTCGCAGGCTGACGGTAAACCAGCCTGCGAGCAACCTCTTCATCACCCTGAACGTACACTTCTGTCCTCTGGCATAAGCACATCGGTTACCCCATCCCCGCGCTGGAGCATCTGATGACGGTTGAGGAAAACGATGACAGCCGCTGCAATGGCAAGCAGGTAGCTGTCCCAGGGTTGGGCATCGGGGAAAATGGGGTTCATGATGTTCAGGTGATAGAGGATGGCGATCAACAGGCTGCCGCGGGAGGCGTTGAACAACGGCGTCATAATGACCGTAATGGCGATCAGTCCAACGAAGAAGGGACCGAACGACCAAGCGCTCTGTGGCGTGCCGCTCATCAAGAAGGCCGGCGCATGCCAGAGGGCCCAGACCACTCCCAGGATCAGGCTGGCCCAGAAGGGAGCAAAGCGCCGCTGCAGCAAGGGTAAGGCAAGTCCGCGCCAGCCAAACTCCTCTCCCAGGGGACCAAGGAGTAGGGATTGGACCAGAGCCGGGAAGACCAGGTACCAGGGCAGGAAGCGGAACGGTTCGCTGATCGTACCTTTGATCGCCGCGGCGGCATACATGATCGCGGGAATGCCCAGGAGCAGGAACAGCCACCACTGGATCGGAGCACGCCAGAGTGTCAGCCGTCGAAGGAAGCTGCCTAGGCCTGTCAGCCCGTAATAGCGCCAGACCAGGAAAATGCCAGAAATGCCGGGGGCATACACAGCCAAGAGGAAGACCGGGTTGGTTGCGCTCATCTCACCAAAGAGGGGGGTAAGTTGATCTGCAAACATGATGAAAAGCGACATGGGAACCCAACTAAGTCCAAACGTGAGTGCCAGAAAAGCCCACAGCGTTTTGGTTCCCATACCAGTTGGTGCCCTTGACGGAATAGTTTCATAAACGATGCTTGTACTCATGATGATCTCCAAATTTCCATTTCTTGACGGTTTGTTTACTTTCATTCGCTATGCTGGACCTGCGGGGCATCAATGGTTCTTTATATTGTCAACCATGAGTCCTCCATATTGTTGTGTCTGTAATCGGAAGAGATCTACTTATCGACGGGATATGTTTCCGCAAGCACTTTGTTTAGCATTACATCCACAAACTGGTGCAGGTTGTCGCCGCCGAGGCCGTGTCCGCCGTCGAGCCAGATCAATTCCTTGTGTGGGGCTTCGAGCACGTTGTAGTATTCCTCGACGATCGTGTACATGGCATTCACATCATTGCGGCCGGCAAACAGATACACGGGCACATCTAGCTTCGGCGCCTGGGTGATGAAATCAAGGTCCTTCAATTGAGGATAGACAGCATTGAACGAATCGATGACGCCGCGCGTGTGGTTGATCTTGTCTATATAGCCATACTCGGTCGCCATGAACGGGATGATGGGGACGATCACGGAGAGACGAGGCATTCCCATATAAACGTTCAGTACATCCAGGTAAGCGACGTATCTGCCTGTGACGTTTTCGCCGGTATAAGGCGGCGGTCCATTTTTGCGCAGTGTTTCCACTGTTTTGGCGTCGCCCCTCTTCGTCAGGTAGTCGAGCGCTAGCTCGTAGCCCAGGATATCGTTCTCGGTGGTGTTGACCATTTGTCCGTTGCCGATGTAGGCATAGAAGAGCTCGGGGTGCTGCTGTACCAGATTTACACCGATGATGCTTGACCACGATACGCCATACACATAAATCTTGTCCTGGTGGAAGCGTTCCCGCAGATACAACGTGAGGGTATAGGCGTCCTCCACAAAACGTTGGGTGGTGAGCGTGGAGATCGGAACGGCGTTATAGGATTTGCCCGTTCCGGGTTCGTCCCAGGCGACGACCACGAAATCCTTCTCCAGCGGCTCGAACAGCGAACGAGTGGCAAACCCGCCTCCGCCCGGGCCTCCCATGCCAAGATTGAGCAGGATCGGCTTGTGCATGTCATGTCCGCGGATGCTGATCCATTGCTCAGTGCCATTGATGTTCACTTTCTCGAGCGCCGCGATGGAGCCGGGGATGGGCTGTCCATCTGCACCGGTGATAGCCGGAGTGGCAGCGAAAAGCTGTGAGGCCACGACCGCGATCAAGCCGACAATAATTATTCCTGCGAGAACGCCCAGGGTCCCCCAAGATGCAAGCGCAAAACGGAATTGCAGGATGATAAGCGCCCCATCTGCTACGGCAAGCAGGATCCAGACCCAGGCGGGTACAGAAGTTGTCAGAGGCAGGAGAATAATCGGCACGCACAGTAAGATAGTGATGAGGAGCGCCATTATGCGTCCCAAAGCCATCCCAATCTTCTGTGCAATGCTGCTAAAACTGCTGGAAGCTGGTTGCACTTTCAGGCCAGGATGGGGAGTTGCTGCATTCAAAGTACTCATTTTTATCTCCTATGATTCTTAATCAAATTCGCAATTCATTGAATGGATGCCAGGAAGGTATCGACAGATGCCTGATCCCAACTTTCGACAGTCTCGGAGAGCACCAGCAAGGCGGGGCCACCTTTACCTTGAAAGCCGACAGTGATTTGGCGGTAAGAGATATTTTCGGAGTTCACGCCTTCACTGATGACCACAGCTACTTCCTGACCTCGTACTGTAGCAGTGCGGTTCTCAACTACGGTCATGCGCGTGTTAGGATCACTTGAGCCCGGAGCTAATTGGGTCAGCATTCGTCCCAGTTCTTCACCATCTGATTCCTTCTCAGATTGGATCAGAAATAGGTGGCTGGGGCCGCTCGCGCCCTTATAAGCCGCCAGTGTATAGCCTAGCATTTCAGCGGTGAATTCAGGTGTGTATCCTGCCGGCAAGTCGAAATCGGCAATTTTTGCGGCAAGCTTCGTAACGTGCTGAGAGTCATCCGTTGCCTCAACGGTCCCACATGCGGACGAGATTGCCAGAATAATCGCGCTGATGACAACGAGCATGATTTGTTTGATTTGTTTCATTTCAGTCTCCTTCAGTTGATTTGAATTGTTGCTATCGTCTTGAATGTCTTTTGGACCAATCTTTCCAGTTCCAGCGTGATCACAAACGTTATTTAGATGCTGGACGGTTTACGCTGGCTCTTCTCATAAAAGGGTGTGAAAAGCACGAAAAGTCCGACTAGGACAATCTAGAGAACACATCCTGCCCATTTACCGAAGTGATTGGCTGCTGTATCCATGTCTTATTCTCCTTTCATTTTTCGTTGAACTTTGACTAGAACGAGACCCAGGGTATAGAATTTTTGTAGCATTCCCTGTAATGCAGCTTGATCAACAATCTGGCCAGTCAGAGTTGTGATGGCCTCGCCATCTACCCCTTCGATGGAAGTGTTCATTTCGTCAAAGTAGCCCATCCAGTGCTCGCTAATCATGCCCTGCACTTGGATTTCATAGATTGCTGGCTCGTCGAGTGAAATTCGCTGATGATGTTGTTCCATAATGGTTTTGCTTTCGTTTCTTCCTGTTGAATTTGTTTTACTGTCTTAATTTAGCAGAACAGCTGTATTAACTGCATCGGCAAACTGTGTTAATCGCTGCATTAATCTCTTCCTATGGCTGCATTAAAAAATAAGGCCATGCAAATGCATGGCCTAAAATAGCGATCCAGTCGATAAAGGTTATTCGGGATGTAACAAGCCAAGTTCCTTCGCGCGAGCCACGGCCTGCATCCGACTGTGCACCTCCAGTTTTTGATAGATATGTGTGGTATGCGCCCGGAGTGTGTTTACCGATAAATAAAGGCGAGCCGCAATCTCTGGATTGGATAGTCCACCCGCAATGAGATGCAATACTTCCAATTCACGCTCGCTCAAAGGCTCTACCAGAACATTAACTGTCTGAGAGAGCGAATGAATCAATCCTGTTTCGTTGAAGGCCTGGAGTAACCTCCAGGAGTAGCGCATTACATTAGTTGGAATTTTCAACCGACGGACCCGGGAAAGCAAATCTGCCGTACTTTTGCCCGAGTTTAGAAATACACGCACGAAGCCTTCGGGTTCTGCTAATTCAATCGCCTCGATCATGGATTTTATGCCAGCCTCACACTCTCCCCGCGCCTCCAATATCTCGACTCTGAGGATTTTCGCTTCGATTACACTGGCAATCCGCCGAGCGGCTCCCGCCTTTTCAAGCGTGCAATTCACTACTGAAAGAGACTCTGAATAATTTCCCTGCGTCAATAAGATGCGGGACCGGGTAAGTTCCTCGAAATCTCGAAGATTTTCAGCGGCCGGTCGGCTTTCATATACCTCTACCCAGCGTACGGCAGCTTCCAAATTACCCCCGGCTAGGTCAATATTAGCTTGATGGGCAGAGATGATTCTCGAGACGCGCGGAATCTTGTAGCGCACGGCGACCTGTTCAGCTTGCCAGATTGCCTGCCGGGCCTTTTGCGATTCGCCCATGGCTTGCTGGATTTGAGATTGTAGCAGGTAGGCCTGCCAGAGTATGTGCAGCCAACTAGCTTCTTGAGCAAGTTGAATGCTCGTTTCAACCATATGTTGGGCCTGAAGTAGCTCATTCTGTTCATACTTTATGAGGGCAAGAGCAAAAAATATGGCGCAGGTTGTTGGAATAGATTGGTTTTGGAATTCCGTATCCAGAATATTCTGGCACAGACGTTCGGCTTCCCTTAGTCTTCCTGAAAGAATCTGGGTAATTGCCAGGCAGGCAATTACGTCAAGCCTGAGGTTACGGTTATTTACCTGCTGGGCAAGTTGAACTGCCTCCGAGAAGGCCAGTTCTGCCTCCCTCAAATCTCCTTGAAGATATGCGGCCATCCCAAGCGCATGAGCAATTCGGGCCTGGGTGGAGACATCCGTTTTCGGTATCATAGTTTTTGCGCGGTTCGCCAATTCAAGGGCGACCTCAGAGTCCCCGCACATGGCTCGAACGGTTGCCTGGTTCGTATACAATACACCCCACACTTCATCCATCGATCCGTCGTTCTGTCCGCGCGCGCTTAAGGCAGTCTCTGCATGCTGCAGATATCTGTCGGCCATATCTATTTGACCATTGAAGAACAATGCCCTGGCACAATATAGAGAAAGCCGGGGCCGAGACATCAAGACCTCCTCAGGCAAACGTTTAGACCAGTTGAGCAATACCGGTAATTCACCACTGACCCATATGGATGCCCCGGCAATCTCTTCGATAAGACGCAGAGCGCTATCAAAGTCTTCTGCCAGCAAGGCATGATCCACCGCATCCGCAAACATATTGGCAGATTCAAACCACTTCCTGGCCCGATGATGCAATACGGTAACCTGATCGGGGTTAGTGGACTGGAGCCGGCTGCTCAAAAGGTCAGCAAATAAATGATGGTACCGATACCATTGACGGCGATTATCCAACGGGATAATGAACAAATTGGAGCGTTCAAGACTCTCCAACAACTGCTGGCTAGATTGTCCATGATCTTCTAAAAGGGCATCACACAGAGGACCCGAAAGCCGATTTAGTACGGAAGTATTCAGCAGGAAGCGTTGAACCTCCTCGGGCTGGCGAGACAGCACCTCGTCCAACAAATAATCCACAACGTGCCGGTCATCGCCGGCAAATGCCAGGATATACTTAGAACGCGCCTCCGCATCCAAAGGTGTCTGGGATCCTGCCGGCAACTCAGACAGTGAAAGCGCAGCGAGCTGCAGTCCGGCGATCCAGCCCTCCGTCCGGACTTCTAGGGCAACAATCTCATCCGGAAGCAAACCCAACTTCATCGTTTCATTTAGGAATTGATTTGTTTCTTCCTGAGTAAATCGCAGCTCTCCTAGCCGGATCTCGGTAAGCTGTCCTCTAGTGCGAAGCTTTGAGAGTGGCAACAGTGGATCCTGGCGAGTGGCGATGACCAAATGCATCTGGGGAGGTTGGTGCTCTAAAATGAAGCCCAACGCCTCATGGACCGCCAGGTCAGTAATCGTATGATAATCATCCAATACAAGGATGAATGGGGTTTGGATTTTCGCTAACTGATTGACCAGTGCTGTTAGAAGCGAATGCACGCGTGCTGCCTCATCTTGTCCATGGCGTGCCTGGAGGAATGGCTCTAATGCCTGTTCAACCTTTTCATCTACCTTTCCCAGAGCTGCAATCAGATAAGTAAGGAATTGCAGTGGATGATTATCCGCCCTGTCAAGTGAAAGCCAGCTGTAGGCTTGATCGAGACTCGCCAACCATTCCAACGCTAATGTTGTCTTCCCATATCCAGCCGGAGCAGTAATCAGTGTCAGTTGTTTACCATCTAGTAAACCCGAACCCATTTTTTGAAGAAGTCGAAGGCGATGCACTAATCCCGGGCGAAGCGGTGGTGCATACAATTTCATCGTTAATAGCTGATTGTCCATGAGAATACCTACGATGCAACCACTTCTAACTCAGGTCGCTGTTCACGGATCAGAGTTAGAAGGATTATGAGAGCCAGCGTAACAGCAAGTGCTGAAACGATCGCATTTGCTGGGAGCCCGCCGGCGGTCCATAAGCGCACTGCGCTGAGAGAACTGATCAGGCGGCCAACAGCCATCGCTGCCACGTTGAGAGCCATCAGTGCGCCGCGCGCTTGAGGCGCAAGTTCGGATAGCAAAGGGAAAACCGAAACGATGCTGAAGTCAAAAGTTACATAAACGAGGAAAATACCGACAAGCGCGCCCGCGAGGCTGCCTGCCAGTCCGGGAAGCAGTAGATAAGCAAGAACGTTTAGAATGATGCCACAGATGACTGCTCTGCGTTTTCCAATCCGGTCCACCCACCCGGCAGAGGCACCTTCGGCAGTAAATTCAGCCAAGCTGATTACGATTGAGAACAAGCCAAGAGCCGTGAGACTCAGGTTGAATTGATCTTCTAGCCAAGCTCCATATACGATATAGACATTCTCAGTGGCGAGGATGAGTAGAAGGCTAATGAGCACGGCCAGCCAGGCAGATTTTGGAATTGTTAGGATGTGCTCGTGCAACCAGCGCGAAAAGCTCTTTTGCTTGGATATCTGTTTCGCGCGCTGTCCTTGCTGCGAGCTGACCCCGATCGTCCGATAACGGAGTGTCAATCCCAGACTGAGGACACCCAAAAAGAAAATCATCACGAACGGCGCTCGCCAGTTGACGTGATCAATGAGAAAACCCGTTAATGGCACACCGATGAGCCAAGATGTAGGCCACATTAGCGCAAGGATTCCCATCATCCGCCCACGCTGCTCATAAGCTATGTTGTCACCCAGGTAAGCCAGAACTGCTGGGTCATAAACGGCTTTGCATAAGCTCAGGAAAGCAACCGCGATTAGAACTGCGCCAAAGGACGGAGCCAGAGCGACAAATAGCGTTCCGGTCGTTAGAATGACCAGCCCGGCCAGCATCACGGCGCGTCGTCCATATCGATCCGAGAGGGCTCCATATAGCGGGCTGGATAGGTTGGCAATTGCGCGAGCGGTCAACAGTAAACTGGTTGTCCCCAAAGGAACGCCTAATCCCCGGCTGATGGCCGGCAGGAACGGATAGATCACACGCATTTGCATGTTTAGTGCTAGTCGGGAGAGCAGTAGCACCCAGAAAGTCTTTTGGAGGGAGTCCAGAGTATCATTTTTCATGTGTGTATCCTTGCGTTTTCCCACCTAGCTTGACTGCTTCATGCAATTCTTATGCAATTGTTCCAACAACTTGATTAGACATGTTGGTATGAAATTGTATGATACAACCAATATTAAAAAAAGACCAATCGTCATCTAAATAGTAGGAGTTATGTAATCGTTGATTTTCATGATCCAAGCGGAGGAAACAGGGTGTGGACTGCTAGCAGTATAAGAAGATGTCGTGAATCGATCCATACCATAGCCAACTAACCCTCCGGTTCAGATGGCGCCAATTTGACGCGCTATTTATCCTTACCGGTTGAAGATGAAAAAGATACCCTGATACACAATAGCCGCCACACTACCAATGAAAATGGCGGGACCAAGTCTAATTTTCTGCGCGGCGCCAACACCTTTGATAAGCTGCAGAAAGAGCATGATCAGGGCACTGGAATAGAGGGTCATAAGGATGGTGCGCCAGATGGTGGGTGAGTTTAGCGCCAGTTCGTACCACCTCAAATCCAGGACACCAATCGCTCCCAGGAATGAATCGGTCAGATCATGAAGGAGAGCAAACATCGTGGCAATGGTCACGCCAAATCACAAGACACTTAGTGTGTCTTCGAAACTGCCTTTTCCCGTGAATACTCGACTCAATAAGTGAGCTACTCCAGCTGCCAGGATCCAGCAGCCAAACATGCTGGGAGCCAGCCAGAATCAGTCGTAATAATAATAAACATCTTTGGGAACTGCCAGCCAGGGATCGAACGATGAAGGCGCTCCGCCGCAAATGGTCAGGAAAATATACACAAGAGTATACAAAATGGCATTGATCGAAATCGCAAAGAATCCAAATTTCAGCCTGCGGCTGTCTGTCAATAAGATCTCGAAGGTCCGGCGAGGACGGAGGAGGGTGCCGATATAGTAATCATTGAATGATAAGCTGTTTGATGAAGCTGTAATTCTCATAGCTCTCCTATTGATCTTTACGAATTGTTGAAAGCAGCCATGCTAGTAGTCCGAGTAAAAGAATAGTAAGTGTGGCAATCGGAACAACTACACCCCATCCAGCCGTCTCACCGCGCGCTGACTGAACAACTGGCGTGATGAGAATCGGGATGCCAGTCAGCACTAAAAAAACGATACTTGCGGAGGCTAGTGTATATGCAAGTGGTTTCTTTTTCAGAAGCATAATTCCAGTGACAACAACCCCTGGCAGGAAGAAACTCAAATCCAAAATATGAACTGGGTTTGTTGGTATGGCCATGTCGATTACGCTTTGGGGTGTGTTGCCCGACAAAAGCGCCGGTATATCTTCAGAGAGCCATAGCAAACCGAAAAGAACCGCTATGATCAGAAGAAACCAGGCAACAAAAGTAGTTGCGCGTTGGCTCTTGAATAATGAAGCAACCACCTTATGGTCTACCACCGAGATACCACCGATCAACGCATAAAGACTAAGTCCCAACACTGCAACCCACAACAGGAATAGAGATCCAAACGGCACCGAGAATGTGTATATCATGTAGTTGTAAACGGTGAACGTCAACACACCTAACCATAGAAGATATGCACGTAAGGAGCCGCGTAGTGCTAGTGCGGCGAGTATTAGCCACGCTGGTGAAACAATCGCCAGGTTAGCAATATCTTGTGCAATGGCCTGCGGAAAGAAAACAGGAGTGAGGCTCGCATAGATGCTAGGGACAAATAAGGAGATTATGTTGCCAGCTATAGCCAATAGCGCCGCTATAATCGATAACCACAACCAGAGTGCTGCATTGCGGGGAATAGCTTTGAATTCCTCTACCACGCCTGTTGAATTTTGTATTGTCATTGTGCTCCAATCTTTCAAGTAACGAGAGCACGGGTCGCATCGTACTCGATCTGTAGCTGTTTCAATTAGCCGACGCTGATTTCTAAGGCTTTCTTCAATTTCTGAGAGCCTTAAGCACTACCCTCATGATTGCAGGGCAATCTCGCCAAGGCCATAGCCGCTTTCGATCAGCTCTTTCAAACGCTGAATGAAGCGAGCTGCCGGAGCACCATCGATAATGTCGTGATCGAGACTGATCGTCACACATAGGTATTCACGGTTTTCGATTTGACCGTTTATCAAGGCGGGTTTCTCAGCTATGCCACCGAGGGTGATCTGGAGGGTATGGTTTGTAACCGGGAGGGCCCAGCCGGCTCCGCTCCCAAACATTCCCACTGCAGTCAAGGATACCGTACCATTCATTTCTTTCAGCATCCGAGGACTCTTGAAAAGAAATCCCAAAAATAAGCGCCTGATAAATGCGGGCAGCAGCACAAACCATCCGATGAAACTCGCTTCTCGACTACCCTCATGATTAGCTTGAAATGCCCGGATCTCTTCATGGATGTCTCGGAAGGTCTTCGAGTTCACAGCTCTGATAATGTGCGGGCGAATGATCTTGCGACCGTCAACCTCTACCTCAAACATTGTATTCACATCCACGTCGTCAAAGAGTACAAGTCTATCCCACCAGGTCTGGTACGCCTGCATGTGTTTGTTCATGTCGACAGCTCGTCCCAGGCACGTCATGACAAATGCCGTGAACGAGAGGGTCTCACCAGTCCTGGATTTGTGCTCGCGAATTGCCTGGCGTGCACAGGTGACATCTATTTCTACAAGTCCATGGATCACATGCTTCTGACGGGCAAGGCGCCCACCGTCCACCATCAAGCGCCGGATCTTTGGAAAGGGAATAACCTGGTAGTTTTGATTGTTTTTTGTCATTTTGATTCTCCCAAATACTGCTGGACGATTTTCACGGCGTTGCCCACGCCATCCTCTGCCCGGATGGTCTTGCCCAAAGCAGTTGCCCATACTCTCATCTTTGAATCCGTGATGGCTACCCGAATGGCGGCGGCCAGTTGGTCAGCTGTTAGTTTTTTGGCCGGGATGGGATCTGGTCCAACACCCAGGGCTTTGATTCGTTCACCCCAAAATCTCTGATCTACGATAAACGGAACGATCACCGTTGGCACACCCGCGCGTAAGCCTTCCGCAGTCGTGCCCGCACCACCATGATGCACGACAGCCGCCATCCGCGGGAACAGCCAACTGTGTGGCGCAGAATTCAGGACGAAAACATTATCAGGTACTCTCATAACGTTCATCCCTCCCCATCCGGTCAGCAGCAAACCTCGTTGACCACTTTTTACCAGAGCCTCCAGGACAATGGCCGCAAAGCCTTCCGGATTGCGCCCTCCCATGCTGCCAAATCCGACATAGACCGGTGGTTCGCCCTTCTCCAAGAATGAATGCAACTCATCGGAGGGATACCATTCCGACAGATCTTTCTGGAACCAGTAACCGGTGATATGTACTTGGTCAGACCAGTCTGAAGGATGAGGAATGACCATTGGACTGTATGCACCCAATAGAGGCGTGGAACTGAGGAT
>DATHTL010000161.1:0-39614 GCA_035463255.1 Anaerolineales bacterium
GCAATTGATCCCGTGACGCCGACAACGCTGTATGCTGGAACGCAGGGGGGCGGTGTGTTCAAAAGCATGGACAGCGGGGAGACCTGGAGCAGTGTGATCGACGGCCTAACGGCATCCTTTGTTTACACACTGACCATTGACCCGGCGACACCGACCTCTCTATATGCCGGTACAGAGGCTGGCATGTTCAAAAGCACAGATGGTGCCGAGTCCTGGAATACAGTCAACACAGGCCTTGCCGATGCCTACGTCGGTGTGCTGGCAATCGACCCGGCGACGCCAGGTACTCTTTATGCAGGCACATGGATCAATGGCGTGTTCAAAAGTACAGATGGTGGGGAGAGCTGGAACGCGGCCAATACGGGACTGACCACAAGTCAAATTTCTGCTGTGTCGATCGATCCGTCAAATTCAGCCGTTCTCTACGTCGGGACACAAAACGGCGGGGTGTTCAAAAGCACGGACAGCGGCGCAAGCTGGAGCGCGGTCAACAGCGGCCTGACCAATATTTTTATAAGCACCCTGGTGGTTGACCCAGCCACCCCAACTACCCTCTACGTAGGGACTCAAGGAGACGGCGTGTTTAAAAGCACAGACGGCGGCGCAACTTGGAATACGGTCAACAGCGGCCTGACCCATGACGGTGTTGCCACGTTGGCGATAGACCCTGCGATGCCAAGCAACCTCTACACGGGGACAATGGGAAGTGGCCTATTCAAAAGCACGGACAGCGGCGCGACCTGGAGCACGGCCAACACAGGCCTGGCGGCTGTCAGTGTTACCGCGCTGGCGATCGACCCGAGTACGTCAACCACCCTGTATGCCGGAACGTTGGGCGGCGGGTTGTTCAGAACGACAAATAGTGGCGCAACGTGGAGCAGGGCCCACACAGGCCTGGTGGCTGTCAGTGTTATCGCGTTGGCAATCGACCCGGGTACGCCAACCACGCTGTATGCCGGACTACCGGGAGAGGGCGTGTTCAAGAGCACGGACAGCGGTGCCAATTGGAGCGCGGTCAACACGGGGCTGACCGCAACATCGGTTTACGCGCTGGCAATCGATCCAGTTACCACAACTACCCTGTATGCTGGGACGGAAGATGGTGGTGCCTTCAAGAGCACCGATGGCGGTGCGTCATGGAGCGCTGTCACTGGAGGCTTGGACAATAACCCTGTTAACGATCTGGTGGTCGACCCGGCGACCCCGACCACCGTGTATACCGCAACTCAGTTCGGTGGTGTGTTCAAAAGCACGGACGGCGGCGCGACATGGAAAGCAAGCAACACTGGCCTGACCGCGACCAGCGTTTCCGAGCTGGTAATAGACCCGGCCACACCGACTACCCTGTATGCCGGGACTCAGGAGGGCATTTTCAAGAGCACCGACGGCGGCGAGACCTGGAGCGCGACAAACGCGGGCCTGACAGATACTTATATTACCACTCTGGTGATCGACCCGGCGACTTCCACCACCCTCTATGTTGGAACAGACAACGGCGTGTTCCAAAGCATCGATGGAGGCGCGAGCTGGAACCCGATCAACCACGACCTGACGAGCACAAACGTATTTAGCCTATCAATACATCCAGCCGCGCCAACTACTCTCTATGCCGCGACTTTGGCGGGATTGTTCGCCCTCGAAATCGACAAATAGCTCGGCGGATCTGCCCCTTATCCTGCATTGGTGGTGAAAGATGAAAGAGATCGCTTATTTATCGCTCGCTATCACGATCTTGGTTGCTTGCACAACCCCCGAGGTTGAAATGGCAACAGCTGTTCGCAGTCCCTCGGTTTCATCAGAGCCTGCTCCTACTTCAACGGCCAGCCCCATATCTACCCCTACGACCGAGATCGCACCCAGGGTCAGCGCCGTCATTTCGTTGACCATTTACAGCGGCCCCGGTAGCGAGTACCCAGAGGCGGGTACCCTGGAAGCTAGAGCGAATGCGCGTCTCTTCGAAACGAGAGAAGGCGGTTGGATGAATATTGAGTGTCCGAATGGTATTACCGGCCCCTGCTGGATCCTGTGGGATATGAATGTCATTCACTCCTATGAAGGGCCGCCTTTGACTCTGGACATACCCGATCCCGCCAGTCTGAAGATCGAATCCACGAACAGCACAACATCTCCCAACGGGCGGTGGCAGGCGCTGGTTACCCAAACGGAAAGTGTGCCGTTGGATGGTGAATTCGCCTTTTTCTTCCATACCGAACTCATCGTTACCTCTTTGGAAGATGGCAGAACCTGGACGCCGGTCAGCGAGTGGCATGTGTACGGTATCGGCCATGAATACTCCCCGATGCCTTATCACTGGTCGCAGGATGGCCGCTACCTCTACTACACCAGCCTCTTCGACCTTCATGGGGCGTGCGTATCCATGAACATCGGCGAAACCCTCGGCCGGCTCGATCTGACCAATGGCACTGTTACTGCCCTCCAGCCACCTCACGCGTTTAGACTTGTATCCATCTCCCCCGATGAAACCAAGATAGCCTATCTCGGCGGCCAGAACATCGTCAATTTCACCAACCACCAGATTCTGATCGTGCGAGAACTGGCACAGTCCTATGATGAACGAGCCACTGGGCATGATTCGGTCTTGTGGCAGATTCCCCTGGAGATCGCCTGGCCCACCGCGGTCAGCGAGATCACCTGGTCGCCGGACAGCAGGAAGATACTTGTCACAGCAACAACACTGGCAGACGAAGTTTTGTGCACGAAGGCAAGCACTACAACCTGGGAGCTAGATGTGGAAACAGGTGAGTTTTTCGAAGTTTCAAAGACGGTATTTCCCACGGCAACACCGTAATATGCCGTGAACAAGAGGAGAAATACCATGAAAGATATGAAATCAACGTACCCTACTGCTCGCATTGGCATGTACCTGTTTGTGGGAGTTCTAGTCACATCTCTGGTTCTGGCGGCGTGTGCACCGGCGGTGGCTACCTCTATGCCATCACCAACAGACGCAGTTACAGACACGCTGTCCGCCCACGAACCGTCTGTGAGCACAGCCACCGCTCTGCCTGTGCTACCGTTGCCAATAAAGGATGAGCTTACATTCAAACTCGTGAAGCAGTTGGGAGGTACGTTCAATGCCTTGGCCATTGACGGGAATATCGTCTATCTTGGTATTGGGCCACGACTGGTTACAGTAGATATCACAGACCCTGCCGCGCCACGAATCCTATGGCAAAGCGATGTATTGCCCGGCGTGATGGGTGCAATTGCCCTGCAGGCTGGACTGGCGTACGTGAGCGCCGGTCTTGAGATCCAAATCTATGATATCAGCGATCCAGCCCATCCGCTCCTGATCAGCACTGTTGGCCGCCTGGCAGAGTCATTCTATGGCTTGGGGGAAATCTTCCCTGCTGGCGATATCTTTTACACCACTGGCTTCGGATCCCTGGACTACTCTTCGAAAAGCCTGATGGCCTTTGATGTTAGCGACCCGACACAGCCCACCCTACTCAGAACACACGAATTGCCTATCAAAGCTGGCGTTATGGTCAGAGAGGAGGTATTCTACATTGCAGACGAAGGCAAACTACAACTGTTTGATACTGCTAACCTCGATCAGATCTTCAATGAGATCGAGCTGGCCAGTACAGGGAGTTACAGCATCGCCATAGTCTCTAATGTAGCTTATGTTCTAGCACATAATCAGCTTTCTCCCTCAGATTCTCTGGTCGTGCTGGATGTAAGCGATCCAGGACAGCCGCAAGAAATCGCCACCTTAAAATTCGATATTGAACACAATATCAGTGATGTCGCGGCGACAGATCAAGCTCTCTTCCTGTTGGGCTACTCCTGGCCTCATACGAAATGTCCAACTTTTTTGTACATCATTGATGTCACGAATCCAGCATCGCCCGGCGATCCAACCGAATTCGACCCACAAAGCTGTCTGAACCATTTCACACTTGTGGATGAAACTCTGGCCGCCACCGGCGATCGCGGCCTCCAGATTTTCAACGTCAGTGATCTGTCCAACATTGTGCTGGTCGGCGAATTAGCTTCGCCGGATGGCTTCCTCTCGGTTGAGACGGTCGCGTTGAACCAGGGCCTTGCTTATCTTTTGACCACCGCGGGAGCGTCCAGCCAGACCACCTGGGCGCGGTTGCATGTGTTGGACGTGGCAAACCTGCCTCCAGGACTGCTTAATGGCGGTGGGCTTGATTTGGGCCGGGATCTTGAGCCTTCCATTTTTGAAGGACTTGCCGTGCGTGGAGATAGACTATTCGGGATCTGGCCACACGCGGTGGACATTAGTGAGCCGGGCAACCCTCGCCTGATCACAGACGACCTCGAAGGCGTTTTCTACTGGCAGCCAACCCCTGCCTTGGTAGACAATGTGCTTTTCACAGGGTTATTGACTGATACCCCCGGCGGACCGATGATCGGCGGCGGACTCGGCATTGTTGACATCCGCGACCCAGCCAACCCGGTCTTAGTCAAGACTGTTCCGATGGAGGGGTTTACGGTCACCGGCATATCAGCTACTGACTCGCATCTCATTGTATCCAGCCAGAAATCTGACAACCCCCAGGAAGGATCGCGGTTACAGATCTACGATGTCAGCGATCCATTCACGCCGATGGAGGTGGGCGGACTGCATCTGCCCATCGAAGAACCGATCATTACCACAGTGGGTGACACTGTTTATCTAGCTACACGCTACGGTGACCATCCTACCTTATGTGTGGTGGATATCTCAAACCCAGCACATCCGGTGGAAGTTGGCCGTTTTACGCTGCCAAATAACACTCATAAAATGGTTGTGGCCGGTGAGATCATTTACTTGGATGGAATCTGGGCACTAAACATTAGAGATCATTCTCATCCCTATCTGGTGGGGCAGGTCCCGTTTTCCCCCGTTTCCTCTCTCGGCGACTTCGATATTGTCAGTGATCTCCTTTACCTGGCTGCGGGCGATGCTGGTTTATACATCCTGCAGGCAGAAAAGTGAACGCTAAAATTCTAGCTTGTATGCCATTTACTCTTCTTCTCACTGTCAGCTTGTTCGCTGGTGTAAGAAACAACTATCCCTCCTTCAACCCCAATTAGCGAGGTGCCTCATGAAAAGGATTCTGTTAGCCGCATTACTTTTGTTAACGGCCTGTGCAAACGCCACACCTGGGCCCGTCGCAACACCAACTGTTCCGGTGCCCGTGGAGGCAACCGCCACGATAGCCCCCGGCCCCACGGCCACGCCTCTTCCCATCGAAGTTCAGGATCAACCGGTATTTGCGCGCTACGAGGTGGCACCGGTCACGATCAACCCCTCCATTCAGCAGGACGCGCTCGATCCGAGCTTTGGAAACGTTCTGGTGCCCCTGGTACTCTCGGCTGAACAGCTAGAGCGGCTGGCCGCAGACGGGATCGTCGCGAGCCCGGGCAGCTATCCGGAATTTCATAATCTGTATCAGGAAACCCAGAGTGCCAACTTGCCGGTCTTTGTCACAAGCGATGCACTCCTGCACGCCTATCACCTGATCTTCGATCAGCTGCTCCGTTCGCTGGAGGAACACGTTTTCCTGCAACACCTGCATGACCTCAATCAGGCGCTCTTGGAACAGACGGCACTGCAATATGAGCAGCTCAGGGGCACAACCTGGGAGGATTCCGCCCGCAGGGTATACGCGTTTGTGGCCGTGGGAGGCCGGCTTGCCGGACCCGATTTCCAGGTGCCCGATGCCGTGAAAGACCTGGCCGAGGCAGAGCTGGCATTGATCGAGGGGGCCGTGGGACCCGCTCCCTCGCCTATCTTTCCGCTCCTGGAGAATGGAGAGGATTATTCGCAGTACAAGCCGCGCGGTCATTACACCCAGAGCGATCTGCTCCAGGCGTATTTCCGGGCCATGATGTGGTATGGCAGGATGACCTTCCGCCTGGCCCACCCGGACGAAACCCGCATGGCGCTCCTGCTGAGCCTGGCTGTGCGGGATGGAAAAGCCGGGGGCAACTCCGCGCTCGAGCTGTGGCAGGAGCTCTATGATCCGACCGTCTTCCTGGTGGGGCGCAGCGACGATCTGACGATCCCGCAGTATCTCGAAGTGATCGATCGAATCTACGGCCCCCAGGCGGATGTGACGGTTATTGCCGACGATGCCGCCTTGCCTGCCTTCATGGCCGAGGCGGAGGCGCTTGCTCCACCGCGTATCCTGGGCTTGCTGAGCGAGGATTACAAACCCGTGGAGGCCACGAAAGGTCTGCGGCTCATGGGGCAGCGGTTCGTGCCGGATGCCTATATCTTCCAGAAGCTCATCCACCCCCAGGTCCCCGGCCGGTTTCTGCCATCCGGCCTGGATGTGATGGCAGTGCTGGGCTCGGAGCGCGCAGAGGGCTGGCGAGCGCAGGACCCCACCACCCAGAACGTCCAGGACGCGGTACAGCTCGCTGGGCTGAAAAGCTGGCTGGGAGCCCTGGGGCAGGACGAATGGGTGGACACGGCCTACAACAGCTGGCTGTACACCCTGCGTCCTCTGCTCGATGCGCCCGGCCCGGGGTATCCTCTGTTCGTGCAATCCACTGCCTGGCAGGACAAGCAGCTTAACACTGCCCTGGGAAGCTGGGCCGAGCTCAAGCACGATACGATCTTATACGCCAAGCAGCCATACGGAGGGTTGGGAGGCTGCGGCTGGCCGAACCCCCCTGCCCCGGTCGAAGCACCGGGCTACGTGGAGCCGGTCCCCGAGGTGTACGCCCGCATCGCCGCGCTGGCGGAGATGACGCGCCAGGGACTGGAAGCGCGCGGCCTCCTGGGAGCCCTTCCTCGCAGTGAGGAGTACGAGGTCACCCTGAGTGATCGCCTGGCTTCACTGGCCTCCATGTCTCTTGGGTTCAAGGCGATGGCCGAAAAGGAGCTGCAGGGCCGGCCGCTTTCGCTGGAGGAACAAAATTCCATACGTGGTGTTGGAAATTATCTGGAGGAGCTGGTGATATGGGTACACGGGGATAAACCCGAGCTGGATCCTGCAGCGGTGATCGCCGATGTCGCCACTGACCCCAATTCCGGGCAGGTGCTGGAAGTTGGCATTGGGAATGTGCATGAGATCTATGTCGTGGCCCCCATCCCACAGGCGGATGGTTCACTTGCCCTCACCCTCGCCCGTGGCGGGATCTTCAGCTACTACGAATTTCCCAGCTCCGAGCGCCTGACCGACGAGGCCTGGCGTGAACAGGTGAATAACAATAGGACGCCTCCTCAGCCCGCGTTCGCCGCCGGCTTCAGCGTTCCGGAGGCCGCCCGGCTGGATATCCAGGCAGCCGTCTATCGCTTCCAGCGCGATTGGGCAAGCTGGATGTATCTGACATCCGGTTACAGCGGTACGGAGGGCTGCTCTTCGGTAAAACCGTACTTCCGGGTGCCGGTGAGCGATAGCGTTAGTGCGAAAGCCACGGCGGCAATTGGCTCCCTTGTGGACAGCAAACAATACGAGGGGCGCCAGTTGGTTCAGAGCGATTATCTAAGCATGGAGCAACCCTCGAATTCTCCTGATCGCGTGATCGTGACAGTGCGTGAAACCTGGAAGGATTATCTGGTAGCTTATGAAGACGATGACCCGTTTGCATGGTTTGATGCATATACTCCGGAACCCATCCTGGCGCACCGCGGTCCGTATACAGTTGACGTGGCTTATACACTGGCCGCCCGTCCCACGCCATGTCCGAGCACGCTGCCGTATTATTGTTACCAGTGGACGGTGGTCGACTTTACGGAGTTGAGTGAGCGCCCGGCGTGGAAGTAGTCTGGTTGAGCAAGAGTTCCTCGCACGCAGGCCGGTGCCTTCGAGAATCATGAGAACTTCGAATGATCGATCAAATAGTGAGCACCGAAAGCACATTCATCGTGGCCATCTTCATTATGGCTATACTGATCTTCCTCCTTATGCTGATTGCAATCTTCATGGCTTTCCGGTCTAAAAATCAGGTCGGAAAAGAAACCAGGCCCGTAGACGAACGCATACTGGATCAGAGAGACAAAATAAGTCTCCCGGCCATTCTCCATAAAATGTATTTGCGAACCGGCACACGGGAAGACCCAGGTCGATCCACCCATGAGGAACCTCCTGTAAACAGGATGGAGCGATCTGCGGAGACCGCACGGATCAACACGAAACAACCCAGGCGGACTGCCCTCGCGATTCTTGGGATTGGCTTTAGCCTGCTCCTCTTGACCGAATTTGCCCTGCGTTCAGCGCTGCTCCGGGGATGGACCACCTACCCAGGCTCTGAGTCCGTAAGCCTTTTGGCTGTGGACAACGACGACCAGATATGGGCGGCCGTGCCAGGAAGCCTGATCCGCTATTCGGGTGATGGTGAGTCCATGAGAATGCCCTTGCCTGGTGAGCTCGCGAACGACTCTGTACTGTCCCTGGCGATTGACAGACAGGATCGAATATGGCTCGGAACAGTCAACGGCCTGCTGGCCACGCGAAGCATCGACGATCAGTGGATAATATATGCCCCAGCGAGTCTCGAGTCCCCAAGTATTGGACCGGACATCGTCGTTGACGGGCAGGGCCAGGTGTGGACGTACAGCCCGCGGGCGCACGGCACGGAGCTGGCTCGAATCGAGCTCCACCCGGAAAATCACACCTATACACTGGCGAACGCTGATCTTGGACTGATTGACACGTTGGCCGTCGACTCCCAGGGCCAGCTATGGGTATTGATCATAAGTGGTGAGCTGAAGAAGCTTGAGCCCGACGTGTGCTGGCTACTTATTCATCCGTCAGGTCTTGTGAGGTGAAACGGTATTATCATGCGTTTTAGTCTCGTAAATTTCCGGGAGCAGCATGATGAGGAAATTTCTTTCCTGGCTTCAAGAGCGTATCAAAAGTTGGATAAAACCGGCCACACCAGTCTTAATCATCGATTTATTTTCAGACCTAACACACAGTCGTACCGATCTAATTGTAGAAAATGCGTTGTTACGCCAGCAACTGATCATTCTAAAGCGTCAAGTCAAGCGACCTCAGTTGAGCAACCCTGATCGAATTCGTCTCGTTCTTCTTTCCCATTTTACGAAATTTTGGAAACAAACCCTTCACATTATTCAACCAGATACACTCCTGAGTTGGCATCGGAATCTGTTTCGCAATTATTGGCGGCGAAAGTCACAAGGCAGGCCAAGGGTTGAATCAGAAACGATTACCTTGATTCGGAAGATGGTGAAAGAGAACAAGTTATGGGGAGCGGAACGGATTCGCGGAGAATTGCTGAAGTTGGGGATTGAATTGAGTAAACGAACTATTCAAAAATATATGCCAAAAGAGAGGAATGAACTTGGTTCAAGCCAGACTTGGGCGACTTTCTTGAAGAATCAAGCCAATGGCATCTGGGCATGCGACTTTACAGTAGTAAATGACTGGTTGTTCCGGCAATGGTATGTGTTTGTGGTGATGGAATTGAAAACGCGAAGGATAGTACATACAGGAGTAACAAAATATCCAACGGATGAATGGACGGCGCAACAATTACGAGAGGCCACCCCGTGGGGGAGAGGATCAAAGTATCTGATTCGTGATCGTGACAAAAAATATGCTACGCGCTTTTCAGCAGTGGTATTAGGTTCAGGTATGAAAGAGGTGAAGACGCCGTATCGAACACCACAAGCGAATGGGATTTGCGAAAGGTTTATGGGCAGTCTTCGAAGAGAATGCATTGATCATGTTCTGATCCATGGTGATAAACACTTAGGGCGGATAGTCACGGAATACACGGCATATTTCAATGAGGAACGACCGCATCAAGGTATTGATCAGTGTATTCCTGACTCCTATGAAGCCCCAAAGTCAAAACCAACCAGCGGACACGTTACATCGAAGTCAATTCTTGGTGGGCTGCATCACAGGTATTCCCGAATAATACATCTGCATTAATTCATATTGTGCCGTACTAAATCTTCAAAGACCAAGGGTGAATAGTACAAATCGATAGTCAGAAAATGAAGTCTAAATTTATTTAGTTGCTTGTGACCGATGGAATCCCCAAAGATGAATCTTTTAGGCGTGTCTGTGAATGAAAAAGGGGTATCGGTGAACAAAACCTTGGTATGAACTTCTCTAAGTCTGGCGGATGACTGAAGTAGCCAGCACAGGAGCACGGCCCTGATTGCCCCAGCATATCAATACAACCTGTCCGTTGCGGACTTATTGATTCCACCCTGAACAGTTTTTTGGTGTATAATAGTCATAATTGGAAGGGTCCTTGTGCGCGGTACTGTCAAGTCCATACCAAGGGGCTTTTCTATTTAACTTTTCTCACACACTTTTCATCTTTATATGAATCGTGTATAATGCTCATACAGATTCGGTTGATGGACACACTTGGCGTATGTCCTAATTTTACAAAAGAGGAGCCTGAAGCGTACGGTTTGATCCGTTGATCATTTTGTCGTTTCTTTTTGAACTAATCCCTTCCTCGGCCGAGTCTGTGTACCGGCCGATTTTATTTTTCGGCACTTTCCATGCGGAAAGGAGGTGACTGGTTTTGGCATCTGTAAATTTACGAAACGGCGAATCGCAAGACTCTCTGCTTAAACGCTTTCGCAAGAAGGTGGTTAAGAGTGGCGTGTTAAGCACTGTTCGTCGTAAACGCTGGTTCGTCTCCAAGAGCGAGCAGCGCCGCATGGAAAAGAAGAAAGCAATTCGTCGCATCAAACGACGAACGTTTACGCGAGAGACTGAATAAGTCAAGAAAGAGGTGTATATGGCGAAGGAAGAAGATAAAATTCGAGCGGAGGGTGTGGTCATCGAGGCCCTACCCGGGACTCAGTTTAAGGTAAGGCTGGATAACGGCCATGAGGTTCTGGCGTATCTTTCCGGTAAAATGCGCAAGCATTACATTCGTATTTTGCTGGGCGATCGTGTAGCCATGGAGATGTCTCCATACGACTTAACACGCGCACGCATTACCTTCCGCCAGCGCAAAAACGCTCCTGCTCCTGTCCAAGAATAATCGCCATCTACATCACCGTTCGAACAATAAAAGGCTCTCGTCTTGAGAGCCTTTTTGGTTTAAGTCAATTGCCACGGAGATGCTACGGAAGCTCTCTGAAGGAATTCAGCACTTTCATATAATTCGCTCGTTCAAATGCAGCAGGATCCTTCACTGCCTTCTGGCTCATGCTGCCTTGCATCTGCTTGATGGATTCATACTCATGTTCCCCCATCCAGGTCGCCGTATGTTGCAGAATATCTTTCACACGCTGCACAGAGCCATCCCACAGGATTTCGGAGGCGATCATAGCAACTTTTGCACCTGCCATCATCGACTTCAGGAGATCCCTGGAGGTATGAACTCCACTTGTCAGTGCCAGATCTGCATCTATTTTTCCATACAAAATGGAAATCCAGCGCAGGGGCAGACGCAAATCTGCTGAGGTACTTAAGTCGAGGCTGTGGATGACTTCTAGCTCTTCGAGATCAAAATCGGGCTGGTAGAAGCGATTGAACAATACAAGCCCGTCTGCACCTGCTTCCACGAGCCGCTTTGCAAAGTTCGGAAGGGACGTGATGAACGGACCAATTTTAACTGCCAGGGGAATGGTAATGGCAGACTTTATTTCTGCCACCAATTCTACTTGTGCATTCTCTATATCAGTGGATGACAGGTCTGGATCGGTGGCAAGATAGTACATATTTAGCTCAAGAGCATCCGCTCCTGCTTCTTCGATCTTGCGCGCGTAATTTGTCCAGCCGCCCTTGGAAACACCGTTCAAGCTTCCAATCACCGGGATCGTAAGGGCCTTTTTAAGGCCAGCTACCTGATTTAAATACTTCTCAGGAGAGACACCATATAATCCGCCGTCAGGCAGATGGGTTGGAGCTTCGGGGAAGGAGTCTGTACCCCGGGATAAATAGTGGTCCAACTCAAGACTTTCGCGGATGATCTGCTCTTCGAAAAGCGAATACATCACAATAGCTGAAATGCCCGCTTCTTCGAGCTTGCGCGCCTTATCGATCTTCTTTGAGAGAGGAGAAGCCGAAGCCACTAGAGGATTTTTTAAGTTTAGGCCCAGGTAGGTTGTTGAAAGATCCGCCATGCTTTCTCTCTTTCGTGTTCTGTAATGTTGCATAATGGCTCGCAGGCGTCATACCTGCGAGCCATTATGGTTACATGGTTTTATTCGCTTTTTCCGCTGCCGTTCCCATTGCTGCCATTTCCGTAGTGCATGGCGGCCATTTGTTGGTAGAGAGTCCAGCGGGATTTGGCATCATGCTGGGCTTCAAGCATCAGCTGTTCTGCGCGTTCCTCATCCAATTGTGTAAGCATCTTATAACGTGTCTCGTTATAGGCGTATTGTGAAATGGGAATGCTCGGTTCCTTGGACTCGATGATGAGCGGATTCTGCCCCTGAGCTGCCAGGCGTGGATCATAGCGGTACATCGGCCAGTGACCCGATTGCACCGCCAGTTTTGCCTGTTCGAGACTCTTTGCCATATCGTAGCCGTGAGCAATGCATGGGCTATATGCGATGACGATGGACGGTCCATCATAAGACTCCGCCTCGATTAAGGCCCGCAGGGTCTGCTGGTCGTTGGCACCCATGGCGACCCGAGCCACGTACACATAGCCATAGGACATAGCAATCAGACCGAGATCCTTCTTGGGCAATCCTTTACCACCCATCGCAAACTTGGCAACTGCCGCACGTGGTGTGGCTTTGCTCGCCTGCCCACCCGTATTGGAATACACTTCGGTATCCAGGACAAGGATATTTACGTTGCGTCCGCTGGCGAGCACATGGTCAAGACCACCGTAGCCGATATCGTACGCCCAACCGTCGCCGCCCATGATCCAGACGGATTTCTTGACGAGACTGTCAGCCAGGCTGAGCAGATCTTTTGCACGTCGATCGCTGGAGCTGGCAAGCTTGTTTTTCAATTCTGCAACACGTTCGCGCTGAGCACCGATGCCGGCTTCATTGGATTGATCCGCATTCAGGATCGCATCCACGAATTCCTTGCCGAGCTCATTTTCAAAGGCAGCCAGTAACTCACGGGCATACTCATTCTGTTTATCGAGGGTCAGGCGCATGCCCAGGCCGAATTCTGCATTGTCTTCGAACAGGGAATTCGACCAGGCCGGGCCGCGTCCATTCGCATCCACAGCCCACGGAGTGGTGGGAAGGTTGCCACCGTAGATGGAGGAACAACCTGTGGCATTGGCGATGATGGAGCGATCGCCAAACAACTGCGAAACCAGTTTCACATAGGGTGTCTCACCGCAGCCGGCGCAGGCGCCACTGAACTCGAACAACGGGCGAAGCAGTTGTGAATTCTTGATCGTGGAAGGATTGATCAACTTGCGATCCAGATCAGGAATGGACATGAAGAAGTCCCAGTTTTTCACTTCCTGTTCGCGCATTGGGGGCTGTGGCGCCATGTTGAGGGCTTTGCGTCCCACCTGCTTTTTGTCTTTCGCCGGGCATACTTCGACGCACAGTGTACAACCCGTGCAGTCCTCGGGAGCGACCTGCACGGTATAAGCCATGCCCTGGGAAAATTCCTTGAACTTCGACGGCATGGACTTGAACGTCTCAGGCGCATTTGCAAGCAACTTCTCATCGTAGACTTTGTGTCGGATTACAGCATGCGGACAGACCATGACGCATTTTCCGCACTGGATACAAAGATCCTGTTCCCATACTGGGATTTCGAGAGCGATGTTGCGTTTTTCCCACTGGGTTGTGCCGGTCGGGAAGGTGCCATCTACGGGGAAGGCCGAGACGGGGATATTATCGCCGTTGGAGCCAATAATTTCCCCAAGCACGTTGCGGACGAACTCCGGCGCTTCGTTCGGAACCGGTTGGCGGCGTGAAACCTTGGAAGTTGTTTGGGCCGGGACCTTGACCTCATAAAGATTCTCGAGCGTGTGATCCACTGCTTCGAAATTTTTCCTAACGACCGCTTCACCGCGCTTACCGTATGTTTTTTCGATAGAATGTTTGATCTCTGCAATCGCAGCTTCGCGCGGCAGGATCCCGCTGATGGCGAAGAAGGCTGTCTGCATGATGGTATTCATGCGTCCGCCCATGCCGGTTTTTTCAGCGACTTCGTAGCCGTTAATCACATAGAACTTGAGGTTTTTCCTGAGGATATCCTCCTGGACTTCACAGGGCAGTTGATCCCATATTTCATTAGGACCATACAGGCTGTTCAACAGGAAAATGCCGCCGGGTTTGGCATACTTGAGCATATCGACGCGCTCGAGAAAGCTGTATTGATGACAGGCTACAAAGTTCGCCTCGTTCATCTCGATGAGATACGGCGCGCGGATCGGCTTGGATCCGAAGCGCAGGTGTGACATCGTCACCGTGCCGGATTTCTTCGAGTCGTAATAGAAGTAGCCCTGTGCAAAGTTATTAGTCTCTTCACCAATAATCTTGATCGAGTTCTTGTTCGCACCCACGGTACCGTCTGAACCAAGGCCGAAGAACACGCAGCGTATGGTCTCTTCGGGTTCGATCTTGAAGGTTTCGTCCACTTCGAGGCTGGTGAACGTGACATCGTCGTTGATACCGACCGTGAAGTGATTCTTGGGTTCCGGCTTATTCAGCTCATCCATCGCGGCTTTGACCATGGCGGGGGTGAACTCTTTCGACGAAAGACCATAGCGCCCACCGATGACCTTGATTCTGGGACGATCGCCTTCGACAAGCGCATTGACAATATCGAGGTAGAGCGGCTCGCCTGAGGTGCCAGGTTCTTTGGTGCGGTCAAGCACGGTAATGGACTGGACGCTTTTCGGCAGCAGCTTAATGAAGTGTTCCACGGAGAAGGGGCGATACAGTCTTACACGGATCACACCCACTTTTTCGCCGCGTTCGGCCAGATACTTGACTGTCTCTTCCGCCGTCTCACCACCAGAGCCCATGATGACCATGACGCGTTCGGCTTCTGGGTGACCGGTGTAGTCGAATAGGTTGTACTGTCGGCCGGTAACCTGGGCGAATTTATCCATCGCCTCCTGGACAATGCCGGGGGTTGCGGCGTAGTACGGATTCACAGCCTCGCGCATCTGGAAGTAGACATCCGGGTTCTGGGCGGAGCCGCGCAAAACGGGATGGTCCGGAGAGAGGGCACGCGCCCGATGCGCGCGGATCAGCTCTTCGTCCAAAATGGCGCGGAGCTCTTCATCCGTAAGCTTGATGATCTTGGTCACTTCATGTGAGGTGCGGAAGCCATCGAAGAAATGCAGGAATGGCACGCGGGATTTTAGGGTTGCCATCTGGGCAATGGCGGCAAAATCGTGCGCTTCCTGCACACCACCCGAGGAAAGCAGCGCCCAACCTGTTTGGCGGACGGCCATTACATCCTGGTGATCGCCGTAGATAGAAAGGGCATGGGCGGCGATGGCGCGTGCTGCCACATGGAACACGGTGCTGGTGAGCTCACCGGCGATCTTGTACATATTGGGGATCATGAGCAGGAGCCCCTGGGAGGCCGTGAATGTAGTCGTCAGGGCGCCAGTTTGGAGCGCTCCGTGCACGGCACCAGCTGCGCCGCCTTCTGACTGCATTTCGATTACAAGTGGAACCGTACCCCAAAGATTGGGTTGTCCCTTGGCGGACCATTCATCTGCAAACTCACCCATGCCAGAAGAAGGGGTGATCGGGTAAATTGCGATAACCTCACTTAAACGGTGAGCTACCGATGCTGTGGCTTCATTGCCATCTATCATGATTACTGGTTTTTTCATTCAAACTCCTTTAGAGAACAGGCAATTGAGTTGGCCTGGATTTTTCATCGGTTAAGTTTATCTCCCGGCCCTAAAACCTGATAGTTATGAATGACTTAAATCCCCCTGCTTGTTGTCATATTTCGGACAAAAATTGGTAGAAATAAAAACAGGAGCGTTTTTGCTCCTATTTCACGAGTTTGCAGTTCTGTTATGTAGCTGGAATTTGCTCAAGGGCGGTATAAATTTGCAGGTCGTTCTGCCGTGCTACTTCCACCATGAGGTCCGCGCCCCGAGATGCTCCGCCAATTCTCAGTACGGCATCGCACTTTTCCAATAAACGCTCGGCAATGGGATGGAAAATCTCTTGGTATGCTTCATCACCGGTCTCATGTGAGCCTGCCAGATGCAATAGAGGAAGGGCGAACCATTCACCGAGTACTGGAATGTGTCCCAGGCGGAAAATGGGAAGGGCAAATGATTCCATGTAGCGCACGTTCGCTGCCATCTTTTCGGGATCATCTCCCGTCCCGGAGCGATAAGGTCCAGCGATGAGGATCATCATTGATTTAGACAAAGTATTTCTCCAAATGTGATCTTGCCAGGGTTAATCCTGCCAGTGACTTGGCATCCTTTATTTCACCCTGTTCTGCCATTTTAAAGACTTTCTTCAAAGGAATTCGTTCCACCTGTAAAAATTCGTCTTCATCTGGATTCAGCGGGTTTTCCTTTAGCCCTGTTGCCAGAAAGACGGCCATGAACTCGGTGGAATATCCCGGCACAAGAAAGAACTCGCCCAGTTTTTGCAAGCGACCTGCTTCCATGCCTATCTCTTCCCGGATTTCGCGCGCCGCGCATTCTTCATAAGGTTCTTCACTCTCACGCGTCCCGGCAGGGAGCTCAAGCAGATCTGCTTTTGCCGCATGGCGATATTGCCGTACAAAGAGCAGATTGTTTTCATCATCAACGGGAATGATTACAACCGAACCGCTATGGTCGACGATCTCAAGCTTTGTCTCGCCTCCATCAGGCGTTTTCAGAGTATCCCGCCTGACGTTGAACGTGCGCCCTTCCAAAAGAGTCTCTGATCTGATCAGTTCAAAAGGCATATCGTTGTCCTTTGTCGAAGATATAAATGATGACAAGAGAAAAGCCCAGGTATTTTACCTGGGCTTTGGCTATGAGAGGATTGTTAGGGGATGCTCAACTGCTGTCCACTGGTCAACGCGGAGCCGGGAGAAATATTATTGGCTTGTGCGATCGCAGCTGGATCGACATCGCCAAACAGACAGGCGATGCTATATATAGTTTCTGTTGAGGAAGAAACGGCGTATGTGGTGGGGTGGTTTCGCAACGCACGTGTGCCTGGGAAGCTTCCGCTCTGAGGAATACTGAGTACTGTGCCTGTTGCCAAATTGTATGCTTCTGCTGTGGTCAAGCCATTACGAGTAAGAAGCTCCTGAGGATTCAAATCGAAGCGGCGCGCAATGCAGTAAGGGAATTCACCCCTCTGCAAAGTATAGGAGGCAGGGCGAGAGCCAACCGGTACAGACGTGGGTAACGTTCCAACTGTGGGCTGTGTTCCACTGACAGCCAGAGTCGCGGTGGATGTAAACGTTGGATTCAAGGAAACGAGGGGCGTGGGTGTAACTGTCGCATTTGGATCCTGTGTTGCCAGGGGATCTAATGTTTGCGTTGCCACCACATTGGCAAACGGTGTTCCTGTCAAGGCAAGAGCCGTACCTGTCCCAAAGATCTCCACATCACTCATGCTTGGTGTTTGTCCGATCGGCGTGGCGAACAAACTATTTGGATCAATCGGTGTATTGGTAACACTGGGTTGCTGGGAATAGGGCTGATTACAAGCCGAAATGATCGTTGCAATCAATATCAGAGTGGAGGCAACTAGCGCGCCTCGTTTTATACTGGCCATATGCATCTCCTCGACTCCAATCAAAAGTTGAGACGATAGTAGCACATCCCATTTAACGCGTCAAGCAATGGAATGGGAAATTAGAGGGATATTAACGCGTGCATTCAAATTCAGATAAGATCTCATCTACGCGCGCGTTGGTCTCTTGCGCTTGAACCCGTGTCCATACCATACACAATCCTTTGCGGGCTGTAGCATTTTGTTTGATTACGTTGCTGGATATTTTTTCTGCAATATCGATGTTTCCGGCCAGGGCTTGGGCTTCGATGTACGTCAGCCATTCGAATGGATCTTCCGGAGCGTAGCCGAGGGATTCGGCTTCATCGATCAGAGTAATCACTTGATCCCAGTTACCCCGTTGATAAGCCAGTTCCGCTTTTGCGTAGTAATAGCACCAGGTGTGTTGAGGTTCAGATAAGAAAGGTATGTGCGCGGTCTGGTTGGCCTCCACAATGATGTTGGAAAGGTCGGAAAGTGGAACAGCTTCCACCAGAAAGCGGGATTGCTTTTCATACGTGATCTCATCGCCGCGCGCAGGATCCAGCACCCGCAGGCATCCGTTCCGAGGCATGTAGATGACCAACACCTGAGAGGTGGAGCCATGAAAGCTCACCCTGCGAATCGGCAGGCTGATTTTTGTGCCTGGTTTCAGAGAGGGTAGTGATCCTCCGCCGAGCCGCTTCTCGGTGTAGAGCAGCGCGTACGGGATATTGCTTCGTTTATAGCCGGGCGCATACATCCAGTTGATCGGCGCGGTAAATGAAAGGTCAGTTTCGTAATCGATAGGTAGCTGATCGGTGAAGAGCGCCGTGTCTGGCTTCATGGCAGGGATACGCCAGGCAAGCTGCCAGTAGATTTCCTGCTGCTTTGTCCAGTCTCTGCGAAAAATATTGGCATTGAAAAATTGCTGCCCAATGCCAAGCGCGATCAGGAGAGCAAACGCATAGGTTTTGATTCGAACATTGCGAATCAACAGCTCAAGCAGACCTGCGATAAAAAGACTACCGCCCAGCATCATGGAGATCATGAGACGGTCGTAACTGGATTGGAGGGTGAGAGGCAGCCCGGCCGCAACGGAAGGGATGCGCCCCAGCATGATTCCGGCTAAACCAATAATGATCGCAGAAACCGCAAAGGGCCTGACCCCTGTTTCCTGAAAGTTAAGTTTTCGCAGATAGAAAAATAAAAAAATGAATGAGAACATAATCAGGGCAAACGTTACCAGGCTCGTCGGAGCGATAATCGCTTGCGATGTCAGTACCAGGACCTGCGCCCAAACGTAAAATCCGGCTTTCCAGATTGTTTCCCCAATCGTAGAAACAATGCCGATAAGATTCAGTGGCTTGTTCACCACCTCGACATCGTATAAAGAATCATAGCCACCTATCGTATAGAAATAAGCCAGCCAGGCACCGTTTGTCAGCCAGATGACCAAGTACGGAATCCAGCGTTTGAAGGTTTCAATGAACCTTTGCCCGAAGCCATTGAATTGTTCTGAGACGATTACCCATATGAATAGAAAACGCATGGGTTCGATGCTGACGAAATATTCAGTGGGAAAGACGCCCGCGATCAGCAGGAGGAGGGCATAAATGGTGTACTTGGTGGCTGGAGTGAATTGCGTGGTGTTGCGTGCTTCGTCTACGGTTTCGCTTCCCTGAGAGGTACCGGGAGTTCGCAAGGCGCGGCCGGTGAAGCCAAAGGAAAGCAGATAGAAAATAAAAGGGATCCATTCCTGATTAATGTGGGTGAACGCGACCCAGTGTTGGCTGTAGCCCGGAAACACAAGAAAAAGAAGAGCGGTCACCAGGGTTTGTCGCTTGTGGCGCGGCCAAACCTGACTTAACGCGAACCAGGCGGACAATCCGGAAAGGAAGCGGATGATGAGAGCAAAAATTTGCCAGTAGAGGGGGACCGGCGGAATCAGGCTCGTCGTGACAAAAAAGATCGGTCCCAGAAACGGGCGGACTTGTGCAAAGGCGGGGATGAATTCCCACGGCCCGAGGAATTTTGCGATCCATGCGAAGGGCCAATCATCCCAGTAGAACCCTGTGAATGGCAGAAGCAAACCATAGGCAGTGATGACGACTATCAAAAATAAGAGCGGAATACTCCGCTCAGAGAAAAGATTTGCTCTCATGAAGTGAATTATAAAAGAAAAGCCGTCTGCTCGACGGCTGTTTTCCACGAGGTAACGATCATTTAGGTTTGACCGCAAAGATGTGGATGGGTTGCTGTTTTCCCTTGAATAGAATGGGCCCGAGTGCCTCTACCTCAATATCATCGGGCAAACCTTCTTTTGTGTATTGATCGATGAGAATGGGGTGCGGGACCTCTTTCGTATGATTTTCAATGCGGGCTGCGAGGTTTGCTGTATCGCCTACGCACGTATACGTCGCCCGAAATTGTGTGCCAGTATATCCTGCGATCACCCTGCCCGATGCGATGCCAATGCCGATCTTGATCTGTACTTTGTTCCGAGCGGCCTGCTCGATATTAAAACCTTCTATCAACTCGACCATTTCCAATGCGGCGCGCACGGCCTGGTTGCAATGATCTTCACGATGGATGGGAGCGCCAAAAACCGCCATAAAACCATCTCCGGCCATTTGGTTGACTGTGCCATGATAGCCTGCCACGGCATCGAACATCAGCGCGAAATAATCATTGAGCAGCTCGATGATTTCAGCGGGATCCTCTTTTTCTGCATAGCTCGTATAGGAGCGGATATCTGCAAACATGATGCTGGCGTGGACATACTTACCGCCAAGGGAGAAGCCAGTTTTTAATAATTCATCCGCCACTTCTTTTGTGGCAAAGGTATGCAGCAGCTTTCGTTGCTCATCGCGTAATCGTTTCTTCTCGAGACTGGCATTGACACGGGCGCGCAATAAGACCGGATTGACAGGTTTGTTGAGGTAGTCTTCCGCGCCCAACTCTACGCATTTGACAACGCTGTCGAGCTCATCGAGCGATGAGGTCATGATGATTGGAATGTCACGCAGGTCAGTGTCCTGCAAGCAGGCTTCGAGCACCTGGTAACCATTCATCTCGGGCATCTCGATATCAAGCAGCACAAGATCGAAAGAATCGGCTCGCAATTTTTCCAGTGCCTGCCTGCCATTTTCGGCCGTCTCGACTTTGTGCCCATCCCGCTCCAGTCCGCGCGCGAGCAGAATGCGGTTGACCCTGTTATCGTCTACAATCAGCAGCCGGCCGGGTTCCTGCCTGGATGTCATACCCGCATCCCCTCCAGCTCCGCCGTGACTTTTTCAAGCGCTATCTGCAAACGCTCCAGCCTGTTCCCGATATCCAGATTGTTTTCTTTGCCCATCATTTCAAGCTCTTTTGCAAGCGCGCCAAGCTCCAACGCGCCAAAGGTGTTTGCATTCGACTTCAGCGAATGGGCATTCCGGCGGAAGGACTCTGCGTCTTTGGCTGCCAGCGCCGTTTGCATTTCGCTGATCATCTTTGGTGCATCGTCAAGAAAGGCATCGATCAATTCGTTGATGAAGTCTGGACCGGACAATTGTTTGAGCTCTTCGAAGGTTGGTTTGTCGATCACGAGCATGTGGGTTCTCCATTTTGCATAGGGCAACCGTTATTTTCTTTCTGCCTTGAGCAGGGCATCAACCAATTCATTAACGCGAATTGGCTTGCTGATGTAATCGTTCATTCCAGCGGCAATGCACATTTCGCGATCGCCTTCCATGGCATTGGCCGTCATGGCGATAATATGCGGCTGCGTTACCTGCATCAGCTTGCGGATCTCGCGGGTGGCATCCAGCCCATCCATTTCTGGCATTTGCACATCCATGAAGATCACGTCGTAGATCTGCCGTTCGATGGACTCAATTGCCTCGAGCCCGTTGGACGCTACATCGGCGCGGTAGCCCATCTGTTCAAGGATGCGCAGCGCGAGCTTCTGATTCACTGCATTATCTTCAGCAAGCAGAATGCGCAGGGGGTGTCGCTTGCCAAGCTCGGCGTCCATGCTGGATCTGCCTTGCGAGGAGGACGTGGCAGGATCCGCTTTCGGTGAGATGAGGTTTCGGGCGAAGAGTCCGGCCAGGGCGTTGTAAAGAGCCGAAGGCTTAAGCGGCTTGGTTAGATAAGCCGCGAACTGTAGATCCTCCGCGCCGATTTCACGCCTGCCCAGGGAGGTCAACAAGATGATCGGCAGGACTCGTTCGTCGCGCAGCTTACGGATCTCACGCGTCAGCATGATGCCGTCCATATCGGGCATTTGCAGGTCTAAAATGGCGATGTCAAACGGTTCGCCTCCTTCCAGCCACTCGAGCGCTTCGTTTGGATATTCTGTCTCACGGGGACTCATACCCCACTTCTCGGTCTGGAGGGAAAGAATGCGGCGATTGGTGGCATTGTCATCGACGATCAGCACGCGCCGTCCATGTAAGACGGATTGAATGCCTTTGATGTCCCGAGTGGTCTTGCGCTCGGACACGTTGGCCCGCTCAGCGCGAATGTTGAAGATAAATGTTGAGCCCTGTCCGCTGCCTTCACTTTCGACGCGCATCTGGCCGCCCAGCATTTCGACCAGCCGCTTGCTGATGGCCAGACCCAGGCCTGTACCGCCGAACTTACGTGTGGTGGATGAATCGGCTTGGGTGAAGGATTGGAACAGCCGGGGCATGTGATTGGGTGAGATACCAACACCTGTATCCCGAACGATGAACAGTAATTCGTCCTTCGCTTTCCCAGTTTTCACAGTAAGAACCACTTCGCCCTTGTCGGTGAACTTGATGGCATTACTCAGGAGATTGATGAGAATTTGCCGTAAACGAGTCATATCGCTCTTAATTCCGGCGGGTACATCGTCATCCATAATGTAGGCGATATCAAGTCCTTTTTCAATGGCGCGGGCGGCCGTCAGGTCCAGCGCGGATTCGACGCATTCGCGCAAATCAAATGGCTGGAACTCTACATCCATCTTGCCAGCTTCAATCTTGCTGAAATCCAGGATGTCGTTGATGATGGCAAGCAGCGCGTCACCAGAGTTGCGAATCGTTTCGGCGTAGTCGCGCTGCTCCTTGTTCAGGTCGGTGTCCATCAGGAGCCCGCTCATGCCGATGACCGCGTTCATCGGTGTACGGATCTCGTGACTCATCGTAGCGAGGAAAGAACTCTTGGCTTCGTTTGCACGCTCGGCGGCCGCGCGGGCTTCCTGGGCGTCTTTGAACAGGCGCTGCGTTTCGTCAAAGAGGCGAGCGTTCTCAAGGGCGACGCTCATGGAACTGGCCAGGGTCTGAAGAAGCCGCACATCCGAGTCGCTGAAAGCATTTTCATGATCCACATTCTTTAACCCTATGGCTCCAATCACCAGATCGCCGGTAAGCAAGGGCACATACACCACCGATTTTGGATTCGAAGCATCTTGCAGCGGGGTAATTGCAAGCCCCAGTTCTTTCATTCTTTGCTCAAAATTTTGGTTGATGAGCAGGACCTGACAGGTGTCCATCAGATATCTGGCAGTCGGAGTAAAGGCACGAGGCTCGTGCCGGAATCTTTTACCTTTTTCCCGGTAGTAGGGATAGTGGATGAACTCAGTTTTGCGATCAAAATAATAGATGCCCACCACCTGCGCTTTAAAGATGTCACGGATCTTTTCGCCCACCAACTCATAAATGGACTGCAATTCCAGATTGGAGGCGAGCCCTGCCTGTACACTGTTAATAATGGCAAGTTCGGCTGCACGCTGTTCGGTTTCACTGAGCAGGCGTTTGGTTTCATTAAAGAGGCGGACATTTTCAATAGCAATCGCCGCCTGATCTGCAAAGATCTTGAGCAGGGTAATCTGTTTTTCGGTAAAGGGATGGACTTCCCGTTTCCGGATCATGATCGAGCCAATGACCTCATTTTCGCGCATAAGCGGCGTCACCAGCATGGTGCGCTGCTCACTCGTCCGATAATATTCTCTGCTGAGAGGAAATTCTTCAGGTGGTTCTGCCAGCAAATCGTGGATGTGAATGGTCTTTTTGTCTACCATGGCTCGACCAGTCACTGAGGTTCGGTCGAGTGGTATTCCATGCAGCAGGTTCTCCAAGGGAAGTGGGACAGGCCCCCAGTGCGCCGCAATTCGATAGTTCTTTCCTTCAATGCGGGTAATGACCGCATCGTACGAGTTACAAAGTCTTGCCGCCTGTTTTGCTACGGCATCGAGAACGGGCTGTATATCGGTGGGGTTTTCGGCAATGATCGAAAGAATTTCGCTGGTGGCGGTCTGGTATTCGAGAGATTCTGTAATCTCACGGTTGCGTGCTTCCAATTCGTTGAAGAGGCGCACGTTCTCAATGGCAATGACGGCCTGGCTGGCGAATGTCTCTATCAGCGCGAGCTCTTTTTTATTGAGCAGCTTTGGCTCGATACGGCGAATCGTGATAGCGCCAATCGCTTTACCCTCACGCAATAGCGGGACGCTGCATGTCATTCGATAGCCATATTCTCGAGCCCATTTATCGCCCTCCGGATATTCTGAGACTTCTCCCAGTTGCTTATGAATTGCCTGGAGCGTGCGACATTGTAGAAGCGCACGTCCGGCGACCGATTCCCGATTCAGCGGAATTGCCTCTCCGACCGGGAACATGGAGATATTTCCAAAATGCGCGGCAACACGTAGAAGCCCCTGATCTTCAATATCAATCAGCGCGTCATCCGATCCTGACAGCTGGGCCGCATTTTGCGCGATGACATCAAGCACAGGTTGGATCTGGGTAGGCGAACTGGCGATCACCTGCAGAATTTCGCTGGTGGCTGTTTGCTGCTCGAGCGCCTCGGTGATCTCGGCATTGCGAGTCTGGATTTCCTCAAAAAGACGCGCGTTTTGCAGAGCCACGCTCACATTGGCAGCAATTGTGCTGAGCAACCGCTGGTCATTTTCTGTGAACACGCCCTCGCGTGTTGTGCTCTGCACGCTGATAGCACCGATGGCATTTCCGCTGAGAAAGACCGGCACGCCAAGATAAGAAAGAGCCTGAATACCCACTTGCGTGGCACCCAGCTCCAAACGTCGTCTATCAAGATCCTGATTGATCAGCAAAGGTTTACCCGTTTCAAGTATTTTGCTGGTGAGTCCGTGACCATACTGGATAGGAGTAAATTCTTCACCATAGGTATAAGGGAAGTTGATGGTATTCGTCTCTTCATTCAGTAGGGCCATATACGCAATATCGGCTTTGAACGTCGTGCGGATTTGTTCCCCTACGAGTTCAATTAATGCATCCAGGTTCAGCTCGCCTGCCAGGGCAGTACTAACTGTGTTAATCGTGGCAAGCTCCGCAGCACGGCGCTGAGTCTCGTCGAAGAGGCGGGCATTTTCGAGCGCTACGCTCATCGAGTTGACAAGTGTTTGTAAAAGACGCACATCGTTTTCATTGAAAGCATATTGCTGATAACTCTGTATACTCACAACGCCTTTTACTTCATCACCAAGCAAAATGGGTACACCCAGAAATGTCTCATTAAGATCCTGTTCGTTGTCTGGCGAGGGGATACCAATCGCTCCGAGTTTTGCCTGCTCTTCGCTTGTATTGGCCAGCACCGGTTGACGCGAGCGAATCACAGGTGTGTAGAGTCCCCTGCCAAATGGCAGCGGTTCTATATTGGTATGTTGGCCTTTTTCGACATAATAGACAGATGTGACATGCTCTTTTTCCGGTTCGTAAATAGTTATATACGTTGTGTCTGCTTTGAAGATTTCCCGGATCTTGTCTCCAACCAGCGTATAAATTGCCTGCATGTCCAGTTTGGATGCCAGTCCCTGCTGCACACTATTGATAATTGCCAGTTCCGCAGCGCGTTGTTCGGTCTCTTTAAGCAGGCGCTGGGTCTCATCGAAGAGATGGGCATTTTCGAGCGCTACACTCATCGAGTTGGCTAGGGTGGTGAGCAGGCGCAGATCTGACTCCGTAAAGGCATGTTCGCGGTCGAGATTTTCGAGCGCGATGACCCCCATGAATTGCTCGCCCTGGATCAGCGGAACGTAGATCCCTGACATGCTCGATCCGGTCCCGGGGACGGTAACGGCTCCAAAATCATTCAATTCTGCAACTGTGTTAAAACGGAGCGATTCGCGGGTGTCCACAATGCGCCGGAAGATGCGACCCGGCTTCATCGGTGGGAACGAGATACGACTGTCACGCTCCACCGCGTACAACGGGGAAAAGAGGTCCTGACTCGCGTCGTATTTCGCAATATCGATGGCTTGTGTGTCAAAGATCTCGCGGATCTTGTCTCCTACCAGCTCGATGATGCCCTGATAATCGAGCTTGGAGGCGAGTCCTTGCTGCACGCTGTTGATAATCGCAAGCTCAGCGGCGCGTTGTTCGGTCTCTTTCAGCAGCCGCTGAGTTTCGTCAAATAGACGGGCGTTCTCAAGGGCAATACTCATCGAATTGGCCAGTGTTTCGAGAAGGCGCGCATCCGCTTCGGTGAAGGCATGTTCCCGCTCAACGTTTTGTAAGGAGATCGCGCCGCTAACTTCCCTACCTGAGTTGAGGGGTACAAAGAGCATGGATTTTGATGGTTCTGTACCGGGCAGTAGCCTCATTCCCCTTTGTTTCTGGAACGTTTCTGCCTCCTCATTGACCAGCACTGTTTTGCCAGAGCGGATGAGTTCCCGATGGAGTCCGGTAAAGGGATAAGGAGCAGAGTAATAGCGCTGTCCTTTTTCCAGGTTGTAGACAATATGAGTCAATTCTGCAGCATGGTCGAACGTGACAATGAGGACACTCTGGGAGTCAAAAATTTTCTGAATCTTGTCTCCTACCAGATCATAGATCGCCTGGATCTCAAGCTTGGAAGCCAGCCCCTGCTGCACACTATTGATGATTGCAAGTTCGGCGGCACGCTGTTCTGTTTCCTTGAGCAGACGCTGAGTCTCATCGAAGAGGCGCGCGTTTTCGAGAGCGACGCTCATCGAGTTGGCGAGGGTTTGCAGGAGCCGAACATCATTTTCGTTGAAGGCATTCTTTTTGTACGCCTGCACGCTTATCACACCTGTCGCTTCATCCCCAAGCAGGATCGGAACGCCAAGATAGCTCTCATTCAGATCTTGTTCACTCCCTGGCGAAAATGCCAGAGTCACACCCAGATCAATTTGCTCCTGTCTTGTCCCGGCTAATACTGGTTGGCGTGTTTGAATGACTCTCGTGTACAGCCCTTCCCCAAATGGCAGGGGTTCTGTACGCGTAATGCGTTGTCCCTGATCTGCATAATATTGCGAATACACGGCTTGCTCTACAGGGTTATATGTATTGATATAAGTTGTGTCTGCTTGGAAAATCTCACGGATCTTTTCCCCAACCAATTCATATATGGCTCGCATCTCTAATTTGGATGCGAGACCTTCCTGCACGCTGTTGATGATGGCAAGCTCGGCGGCGCGCTGCTCGGTGTCCTTGAGCAGGCGCTGGGTCTCGTCGAAGAGGTGGGCATTTTCGAGAGCAACACTCATGGCATTGGCCAGCGTCTGGAGCAGCCGTGCATCGGAGTCGCTGAAGGCGTGCTCCTTTTCGAGATCGTGGAGGCTGAGCGCGCCAAGCATCGTGCTGCTCACGGTGAAGGGAACGCCCAGAAAGGATTTCCCCACGCCTGAGCCCGGCAGCGGTGGAATGGCATCATGCGCCAAAATTTCCTCTTCCGTTCCAAGATTCAGGGGGGCGGTGGCAAACAATACCCGCCGAGTAATATTTTTTTCCATTGGTCGCACAGAGATCGGGATGCGCTCTCCATTTGTAACCCAGTATGGCCATGAGACCAACCCCGTCGACTTGTCGTAAAGTGCAATGAAAACACTTTGCGCTTTTGTTGTCTTGCGAACTTGTTCGCCCACCAGATCAATAATCGACGGAAAGTCAAGTTTTGAAGCGAGCCCCTGTTGTATTGAATTGATAATTTGCAGCTCGGCAACCCGTTCCTGCTCAGCTTTGAAGGATTGGGCATTTTGCAGAGCTACGCTCATACTATTGATCAAGGTTTCCAGTAAGCGTATATCTGATTCGGGAAAGATGTGTCCGCGGTCGTAGGATTGCAAGGAAACCACGCCTAATACATGCTCCCCAGCCATGATTGGAACAAACAACATGGATTGAGGGTCTTCGTCGCCTGCCATCGTGTACGAATTGACTTCTGCACTGCGCCGCTCGATATCGTCACTAATAAGAATCGTTTGCCGCTTGCGAATCGCTTCACCGGAGAACCCCCCGATTTCTTTCTCAGGCAACGTGATGCTTTTCTCACCACGGATACTCCCATACGGAAAGGACGTGGTGTTTCGTTCTGGATGGTATAAGGCGATATAGAGAATATCAGGCTTGAAGATCTCATACAGCTTGTCGCCGACAAGGTCATAGATGCCCTGTATGTCCGCCTTGGATGCGAGTCCCTCCTGCACGCTATTGAGAATGGCAAGCTCATTCACGCGCTGAATCAATTCCGCAGTTCGTGCTTCGACCTTTTGCTCGAGTCCGCTGACCAGGCGCGCGTTCTCCAGAGCGGAAGCAGCCTGGTTGCATAGCACACTGAGCAAGTTGAGATCTTCATTATTCAACTTGCCAAACAAGCGGCGCATATCGGCATAGAGGATTCCCAGTAGCTGACCGCGCAGCATGAGAGGAACTGCGAGCCGCATTCGTAGCAGGTAATCAGGCTCATTTTTGGAGTCAGTTTGTGTTTCCTCGGATAAAACGGGCTGCCGACTGCGCGCAACATGGTTCGTGAGCTCGGCTGATTCCTTGGCGAGGGAAGTTAGTTCTTTTTCATTAAGCAAATAGCCCGCAGTGGGCGCTAACTCTCCCTTTTTATCCTTCAGGAGCAAGATTGCACGCTCCACTCCAGTCAATTCCACTACTTCGTCAAGAATTAAGTCGAGCAGTTCATTTTCGTCATGCTCTTCATTTAAGCGAGTACCGATTTCGGTAATACGCGGCAACTGCTCGGAAAGACTCCCAACCTTGGTCTGGGGTAATTCGAGAGGAAGCTTGCGTGTCCTGACGGCCTTTGCCCACGCTAACATAATCTCGCGGTTAATCTCCACTTTGTTGAGATAGTTACGGCGCAGTCCTTCATCGCTGATATTTGCAACTTGATCCATCATAAGCTCACGCGCTTGCTGTAAAGCATTCAAAGCTTCTTTATTTGATTTTGTTTTTGTAAGAACTTTATAGCGCCACCAGTAGACTTCCTGAGATGAATACCCACCCAAACGATTTTCCAGCTTCTTGAGTTGAACCGCTGCCTGAGCACTATGCTTTTGTGCAGCCTCTACGTTATGTAGAGCTAGTTCCGTGGCGGCAAGGTATGCCTGTGCGTAACAGCCTGAAAAACGATCTGATATGGCTCTCGATCTTCTTAGGGCAGACCGAAAATAGGTTTGCGCATATCTAACATGTCCTTGAGCGAGGGCCACTTGACCTAATGTAATCAGGTAACTGGGCTCGTGAATCGATACCTTCTCCCTTTTTGTGATTTCAAAGCCCTCCTTAAGGCATTGAATTGCCTGCTCATACAATCCCAGTGCCAGATAAGGATGAGCCAGAGTTTCCAACCCGTACGATAATCCTACCTCATTATATTTCCTTGAGATAGCAACCGATTGTTCACTTAATTCCAGCGCTTTTCGATACAGGCCAAGTTCCAGATAGGTAAGGCTAAGGTTGTTAGAGATGCGCCCAACTTCAAGAGGAATATCTAGATCCTGGGAGATTTGAAGCGCTCGATGATGATAAGTTAATTGAGCTGCAAAATCACTATTTACAATTGCCATGTTGGAAAGAGTACCTGCCTCATGAATGAGGCTGCCGTGGGCACGAAAGATGTCCAGTGCTTGCTCGAAGTACTTCATCGCATCGGAAGTATTTCCAGTGGCATAGGTGGTATATCCCAAAGCGTCCAGTGCTTGTGCCTTGTCAATGGGCTCTCCTATTTCGTCATAAAGTGCAATTGCTTCCTCCAGAAGCTCTACTGACCCCGAATGATTGTGTAAAAAATAATAGATTCGCTGCAGAGCCACCAGAGCATCTGCTTGGAGCCTCTGATTTTTTAATCTGCGGGCTTTTTTGAGAGCGGCCTTTGCCCTGGGAAATATCAGTTCTGCGTCTCCAAACCGTGCTGCTTTAACTTCTTCTATCGCGGCGCGAGCCCGGTGGACCGGATCCAACATCCGCGCAAGTTTCGTCATCTGCTGTATATCGGCAACCCGGTTATTACGATCCGATAAAAGCTCATAAACTCGTGCACGACCATAGCGCGCGTCAAACTCGCGCGCCGAGTCAAGCTTGCGTGAATCAATGGCCTGCGTATAAAGCTCAACTGCTTCCTTGTAGCGGAATTCGCGGCGGGCGCAGTCGGCGCGCTCGAGCAGGGACTTGAGCGCCGGTGAAAGGCGCGTTCTCAGCCTTCCTTTCCCCACATCCTTAACAGCTTTATTTACGGGGGATGTCTTTTTCGCCATACCCGCTCTCCTCTATCCTCTGGTTGCTTTCGAGAGACCCTAAAGGATTTTCCTATGAACAATAAGCTTCCCTAATAGGGAGTGCGCCCTGCCTAGACTGGTAGTTAGCGAGCAAGGAAACCTTTAGGGTCTGGCTTTCGATTGAATCATACTCCAATTTGGGTATCCGCTGGCTCTTCTTCCATATCAGGCTGGCTCGTGCGCAGCTCGCGCAGTAACTGCTGGTCGAAGCTCGTGCCGCGCGGCAGCTCGGTCTGGCTCAGGCGCTCACCCATGAGCGTGTGAAGCCTGACGTTCAGTTCCGGATGTCTCCGGGTCAGCTGCCTCATCACCTTTGCCGGAAGGATCAGGAATTTGCTGTCCTCTTCGGTGATGATATTGGCCGTGCGCGCCACGCCCGTCAGGGCCGCCATCTCGCCAAAGAAATCGCCTTCATGCAGGTAGTTGAGGATGACATAATCATCATCTTTGATGTATCCAACACCCACGCTGCCCCGTAAAATGAAGTAAGCTGCGTCACTTGTCTCGCCGCGATAGACCACGATCTTGCCACCCGGCGCTTCTGCGACCAACGTATTGGAAGCGAGTTGTGTGCGCTCTCTGGGACTCATCTCCGCCAACCCCGGCATGCGACTGATGAACATCTCCACTTCTGAAATTGTGGCGGGCCGGCCTGCGCCGAGCCTGGGCGCCGCCTCGATCCCTCGGAGCAGGGCCAACGTCCGTTTCCACTGGGCGCGCGATTGTCCCAGCTCCGGCAGGAACAGGATCAACAATCCCGCGCCCACGAGCATCAGCGCGCTGATGAGATACAACAGCCGTATGTCCATATAATCGGCAAGTCCCGCGGCGCCCATGCCAACCAGGAACAGGACATCTCGCGCGACAAAGAAGGCGCTGCTCACACGCCCGCGCATTTCCGGGGGCGTGTTACGCTGCACGATCACGCGCCGCCCGATGGAGGAGGGGGCGTTGAACAATCCTGAGAAGGTGATCAACGCGATGGCCAGCGGCACCGATTGCAGAAAGGAATACACCACCCCGACCAGCCCCATACCGAGAAAGCTGATGGCCAGCCAGGCGCCGCCGTGCAGACGCTCATACACTTTGGCCATAAAAAGACTTCCGACTACGAAGCCAATGGAAGTGAGCCCTTCTTGCAAGCCGTATTCGAACTCGGTGGCATTCAGGGCTGTCAGTGCGAAGGGCAATAGGAGCGTGTTCGACAAGCCAAACGAGATCAGCACAACCACCTGAACATAAAATAAGTAGCGCAGGATGGGCGTCTTGAACAACTGCCGGACACCGGCCCTCAGGTTTTGAATGACCAGTCGGACGCTGGTCTCTTCTTCCGCTTCAATCGGCTTGATACGGATGAGAAATACGCAAATGGCTGAAAAAAAGAACGTCATGGCATTGACATAAAATGCCCAATTAATGTCCGCGGCCGAGGCGATCAATCCCGCTGCCGCGAAGCCCACCGCCGTGGATCCGAATGAGCTGATGGCGATCAACGAGTTGGCTGCCGCCAGCTCCTCATCGGAGGCTACCTCCGGGAGCATGCTCTCATGGGCCGGGTCGAAGAACTGGCTGATGCCGCTGATGAGCATCACAACGACATACAACCAGCCCACGCTCAACGGTACAAGGACTGGCACCAGCGCGATCAACACACCGCGCAGGATATCCGCCGTAATCATGATCTTCCGGCGGTCGTAACGATCTACGAAGACGCCGGCGAAAAGTCCCACCAGCAGACTGGGCGCCGCGGTTGCCATCAACATCAGACCCACACTCAAGGCGGAACCCGTCAGCCGATAGATGTAGATGGACGCGGCGAGCGACGTGAGCGAATTGCCGATCGTCTCCACGAGCTGACCTGTCCACAGCAGCGAAAAGTTCCGGTTGCGGAAAACAGCAAAGGGGGAGGTGGAGGCGGGCCGGGCAGTTGTCATGAATCATCTCCTTACGGGGCAGGAATTTTCGGATCACGTTCTGGAACCATTCCAGTGAAACGACCTGGCAGGTGAGCAATCAGCCATACGATCTGATATCTTCCTTCTGGCCCCTTCAGGTTAGCAGAATCCACATCTCAAAAATTGTTTATTTTCCTTGCCGCTTTGTGTTCGCCGCGCAGGCAAGCAAAACAGTCTTGACCTGGAATGGTGTTAATTCCGGGTGCTTGGCGCGGATGAGAGCTGTGATCCCGGCGATGTGCGGCGCGGCGAAACTATTGCCTGTGCAGGTGATGTATTGCCCGTCCTTCCAGGCTACCTCCACATCGATCCCGGGAGCGCCAAATTCCACGGGCGGCTTTGTGTTGTAATAGTACGTAAAGGGATCTTTGCCCTCATGTGCCGCAACCGAGATGACGGACGAATACAGCGATGGATAACTCGGCTCGGGTATGTTATTGACCGCCGAGATCAGGTTCATATTCTTGAAATACGCCTGGTCTGCCAGGTCATGAAACAGACCAAAAAATTCTTCCAGGGAAGTGCTTAAGCTGAGATTGACAACCTGCATATCGTTCTCAATCGCCCAGTCCAGTCCGGCGGCGAATTGGATGGCGCGCCCGCCCATGTTGCGTCCGAGCACACGCACGCTGTAGATCTCGGCTTCCGGCGCGATCGAGTGAATGATGCCAGCGCAGGCGGTGCCGTGCCCGGAAACGTCCGCGGGTTTATCGTCCGCTCGGACACGGTGCTGGTTCTTGGCTCGGGCGTCGTATTCGATGATGACGCCGCCTCGCACCGAGCCGCCCAGGGCGGGATGGTCGTGCTCGACGCCGCTATCCACGACCGCCACACGAACTCCTTTGCCGGTGCTTTGTCCCCAGGCCCATTCGGGCGTGATTTCGGCGAAGGGACCCTTTGCAAGCAGCTCTTGGAGCGCCTCGGGCGTGAAATCTTGTGACCACGCCGGCCGGAGGAGATCTTCGGACATCTATCGGAACCTGAACGGGGAGGAGGAGGACTTACGATAGTCGGCGAAGGCACCCAATACCTGAATGCAGACTTTTCGTTCTGCTTCACCAAGCGCGCTGATCTGGTTGAACAGGTCCGCCAATTCCAGGAGGTCATTCATCTGATCGCTGTCTTCCAGGGATTGATCCAGCACGGTCTTGAGCTCGGTTGAGTCGTGGGATCGATCTTCCTTGACCAGCCGCTTTAAGCCGCGTACGAGGGATTCCTGAATCTTGTCGATCTGCTGGGACTGGTCAATGGCCATGGCGGCCTGCTGGGCGAACATGCCCATCAACTCCATATCCTGCAGGTCGAAGGACGTTTCATCGATTTTATCGAGCACTTCCATCACCCCGATGATGCGATCGTCAGAGGAAATGAGCGGGGTTGCAAGGATCGAGCTGGGAATGTAGCCTGTGCTCTTGGCAAAATCCTGGTTGAAGCGCTTGTCCTCCCTGACATTCGAGGTGGCGAGCGGCATGCCAGTCATAAATACATACCCGGCAATACCTTTATCATAGGGAAATTTTGTCCCAACCAGGTCACGTTCTGTAGGTCCAAATGCGACCTTGAACTCCAGCGCCTCCTCCTCTTCGTTGACAAGCAGGATGGAAGCTGCCGCAGCACCAAAAATACGCGCCGCCGCATCGACAATGGATTTCAGGAGCTCATCGTTTGATTTTGGCAGGATGGCACGCCCACTCGCCTCAATGGACATCAGCAATCTTTGTAGCTGGTCAGATAACTTGTCTTCGTTAACGTCTGGATCTGCTGCCATAGTCCCTTCCCGTTCACAACTACCGGTTAAAAAGGAAAGCCGGGCATGCCGCACTTTGGTGATGCCAGAGTATATATTAAAAAGTGGATTTTCTACAATAAGGCATACTGCAGAAAATCCACTCTTCCGCTTGCGCTTCAGCGTTAATCTTGGAGCTTATATTCCTGGGAATTTGGATCGTAGGAAATTCGAAACGTGGTTTTGCCAGAGGCTTTGGTATTGGCCTTCGTGTTCATCTTGTGAGCAGAGACCTCCGAGGCTTTTTCAGATGACTTCGTGTTCGCCTTGGTATTCGCTTTGGTGTTCATCTTGTGGGCGGCTACTTCGGATGCCTTGGTGTTAGCCTTTGTATTGGCTTTGGTATTCATCTTATGGCCTTCGACTTCCGGGAATTGGCCGGATGCCTTGGTATTCGCCTTCGTATTGGCCTTAGTGTTGGCCTTTGTATTCATTTTGTGAGCAGATACTTCAGACGCTTTCGTGTTCGCTTTTGTATTAGCTTTCGTGTTGGCCTTGGTGTTGATCTTGTGGGCAGACACCTCAGAAGCCTTCGTGTTCGCCTTGGTATTCGCTTTGGTGTTGGCTTTCGTATTGGCCTTGGTGTTCATTTTATGAGCACTGACCTCATTAACATCCGCACCGATCAGCTCATCGAGGATGCTGCGCTCCTCGTTGGAAAGAGTAACACGCAGAGCAGATAGTTTCTTGAACAGTCGTTTCGAGGCTTGATCCCGGGTAGTAGTCATTTTATATCTCCTTAGGTCTAATTTTGATATTCTTGACCTTACTATACTGATTTAGTCCTTGTTTGTATGTCACCTGGGCGACATAAGATCAAACCACTAAGTTGTTTTTCAGGTCCTCGAGTGCTTTTCTGTTCAGGATCAGAATGCGTCCGCGACCGGTGATCAACCAGCCTGCCCGGCGCCATTTGCCGAGAGCTTTTGCCACGGTCTGGCGGATCAAGCCGGCGCGCTGTGCCAGCTCATCCTGCGATACGGTGACATATCCTTTATCGTGTTCCTGTTCTTCCAATTCCAGGAGCAGCCTGGCCAGGCGGGCCTGGGCATCCATGAATGCCAGCGCGCTCTCCCGCTGACCGCTGATCTGTAAGCGCTCTGCAATGAGCTCCAGCAAGCGAAGGGCAATTTTATGTTCGTTTTCGATGATTCTTCGGAACAGGCGGCCGGGGATGACCAGCACCTCACTTTTCGTCCGGGCGATGGCACTGGTGGAATGGGATTTTTTTGTCAGGATGCCCAGCTCGCCCAGAAGATCGCCGGTGTGCATTTCGCTGATGACCATTTCGCGCCCATCGGAGCTGTGTAGAACGATAGATATGCTTCCCTGGCGGACGATGTACGCGGCGTCGGAGGTGTCGCTCTGTAAGAATAAAATATCCCCTTTTTCTACATCCTGGAAGGTACATTGCTGGGCGAGAGACAACAGGGAAGATTCACTTAAGTCTGCAAACAGCGGGACGCTTGCCAGAAAACTCAAAACTCCCGGGGCACTCTCTCCATTTCGTCTCATCACATAAACCTTGGCAGCCTCATCTGATTAGCTAAAACACCATCTTCCAACAAACGTCCCGTGAACAAGGTCAGCAGCCATGGACCCATGTCTGGATATTACGAATCGGTGTTTGCGGGACCAGGTCACAGCCCGGCCAGACGGCATCCGCCCCGGCTTCTTTCGCCCCGCGAACGGCTTCCGTGATCTCACTTTCATCGCCTTGCCATAGCGTCACAACCGGATCGATGTTTCCGAAGAGCGGTGTGTCAGATAGAAGTTGGCGTGAGGCGGCGAGATCATTTAATTGATCCACAGAAATAGCATCCGCGCCCGTTTGGGCAAGCAGATACAGGGATTTGTTCGTGTTCCCGCAGACGGACAGGATACACGGCTCTGGCAGTTGTTCGATCAGGTGTTTCTCCGCGGGGTACACAAAGCTCTCATACTTTGCCGGGCCAATGAATCCCGGCGACCCGCCCATATCGTGAATGGTGATGAAGTCTGCGCCCGCGTTGCGGTAGGCCTGCCCGACGCGCGCCAGGAAATCGCCCAGGTTGTTCAGGGCAGTATGCAACGTAGCAGGCTCACGTTTCATATCGGCAAAGAGTCCGCCAGGCTCGACAAGGAACAAGAGCAACGTAAACGGTCCCGGGATCATGCCGCCAATCACCGTCTCACTGCCGATATCCTCTCTCAATCGCTCCAGCGCCTCGCAGGTCAGCTTGATGCGGCCCCGGTTGAGAGCGTCGTAATTGTCCCCGATTTCGGATGTAATGAATTTTGCCGAAGAGAACAATGGCTTCGCCACCCGCGGAAAGGCATAGTCTTCCACACCCCAGGCAATCGCGGAACCAAGCGCCTCTGCCTCCACACACATATCCAGCGGCGCGACTGCAGACGGTATGCCGCTCAGTTTGAAAGTACTCGCGGCGGCCCTTGCCATTTTGTGCGGATCGTGTTGCGCTTCATGCAGGGTAAGGTTCTCGCTTTGCAGTCCTTCGGCGGTAACATGAATCAGCCCGCTAAACGCGGGCGGATTCGATATTCGATTTCCCTTCAAAAGAGGAAGAATCGTTTCTCTCGGGTTCATAGTGGAAACCAGAGGGCGTTACATTGCCTCCACGCGCTGGTTGTTTTTCACTGCTCTCACAATTGCTGCCACATGCTCGGGCGTATTGCCGCAACAGCCACCGACAACCCTCGCCCCCAGCTCCACATACTTCTGGGCAAAAGCGGCCATGTCTTCCGGGCTCTTGTCGTAGACTCCCTGCTCTGTCTCGATATCCATGTGAGGCACACCCGCGTTGGGTTTAACCCAGAGGGGGAAATCCGGCACGGTTGCGGCGTATTCTCTGACGACAGCCTCCATGTTCTCGAGCGTGGTCCCGCAGTTTGCGCCGACCAGCGCCGCGCCCATTTCACTATATTTCTTGATGACATCCTTCGGCTTCACACCCATCATGGAACGTGTACCGCGGTCATAGCTGAAGGAGACAACGATGGGCAGATCGGTCACAGAGCGCGCACCCTCGAACGCCGCGGTTGTCTCCTCGAAGGCAAACATTGTTTCGATCAAGAGTAGATCCACGCCACCATCCGCGAGAGCCCTGGCCTGCTCGGCAAAGGTCGCTTTCACATCTTCGGCTTCGAGCGGGCCGTAGGGCTTGATCAACGCGCCGACAGGTCCCATCGAACCGGCAACCAGCACTTCGTCACGCGCCGAGGCGGCTTTGCGGGCGATCTCGGCGGCGCGAATATTCACCTCGGGCGTGCGCTCCTGATATTTTGAGTCCTTCATCCGCATGCGAGTGCCGCCAAAGGTGCAGGTGAGGATGATATCTGAGCCGGCTTCGACAAATGAGCTGGCGAGTTTCAGGATAATATCGGGATCATCCATGATGAGATCTTCGGGCGGGCGGCCGGGCTTGAGCCCCATCTTTTGTAAGTTGGAACCGGTGGCTCCATCGGCTACGAGGATTTCGCCTGCGTCGATGCGTTCGAGAAATTTGTTCAATGTTTATCCTTCCCGGTGGTTGAGACACTCTGCGTCGAAACCACCATGTAAGCAATTTTGCTTTGGTTATCGGTGGTTTCGATATGACACTCGCTACCGCTCGTGTCTACTCAACCACCGGTGTGTTCATTTCATAAAGTTCTTTGCCATCGGATCCGCGACACGATTGGGGATGAGATGGGCGATGTGTTCAAACGGTTCGCTCATGTGCGGGAAGCTGGTCGCGAGCATGAACTGGTTCTGGAACTCGGGATCGGTGGGCAGTTCAAATCGTTCAACCCTGCGCGTGACCGAATCAATTTCATTCCGCTTTTCCACGTTCAACAATGCGATGCGGGCGCCATCACCGGCGGCATTTCCGACCGCATATACCTTCTCCAACTCACAATCGGGGATCAGCCCAATCAGCATGGCTTTTTCCTTGTCAATATAACTGCCAAAGCCGCCAGCGAGAATGATTTTATCAGGGGATTGCAAACCACTGCGTTTCAATAATGTACGGGCGGCTGTAAACAGCGCGGCCTTCGCCAGCTGGATCTGTCTCACATCCTGCTGGGTCATGGGGATGTCTCTTCCAATGGAGGTTTCCTCCGCCCAGGCGATCACATACTCCCAGCCGTTTTCTCCCTCGCGGATGCGATTCGATTCCAGCCCCTTCTTGAACTTGCCCCGAGAATCAACGATCCCCGCCCGGAATAATTCTGCCACCGCGTCGATGATGGCCGAGCCGCAGATCCCCTTTGCCTTGCCTGTATTCCATTCCTCTTCGCCGATGATCTTGTAGCGCGGCTCGAGAGTCTTCTCATCGATGTGGACGCGCTCGATCGCTCCAGGCGCGGCGCGCATGCCATACTCCACGTGCGCGCCTTCGAGGGCGGGACCCGTCGGCGTGGAAGTGCAGACCAGCCGTTTGCGGTTGCCGAGGATCAATTCCGCGTTTGTACCCACGTCGATCAACAGCCAGTTCTCATCCTGCTTGTGTGGCTCTTCGGCAAGGATCATCGCGCTGGTATCCGCGCCGACAAAAGATGCAATAGTCGGAAGCACATGAATATTCCCGGAGGGATTGATCTGTAATCCTAGTTCACGCGCTTTGACATCTATGGAGCTGTGAATGGCAGGGACAAACGGCGCGAGTCCCAAATCTTTGGGATGTAAATTTAGCAGCAAGTGGTGCATTGTCGAGTTACCGACCAGCACCATTTCAAGGATTTCTTCTGTTTTGATCTGAGCCGTCTTTGCAGCCTGCTTCAGCAATTTATTCAATGTCGCGATAATGGCTTTATGTAATTTCTCCAGGCCATCTTTATGCTCGATCGCGTATTGAATGCGCGACATCACATCTTCGCCATACACGATCTGTGGGTTCATTTCGGATTCGGCTGCAAGCAATTCGCCGGTGCGCAAATTACATAGATACAGTGCAACTGTTGTCGACCCAATGTCTACTGCTGCGCCGTAACTATCTTCTGCGTATCCGGGTTGGACTTCGATCACTTCCTTGTCCTGCCACACGGAGACGGTCACTTGCCACTTCGCCTCGCGCAGCGTAGACGACAGCGCGCGCAGACATTGATAATCAATCGTTAACTCGAACCAGCGCGGCAGGTTCTCTTCCCCGCGGCGGACGAGTCCCATAGACGTTTCCAATCCTTTTGCGAGCCGCTCCCAATCTGCAATGGGACGCTCGAGATTTGGCGCTGTGAGAGACACATAATACTTCCGAACAGACGGCTTGATCTCAATCGCCCGCTCCCGCGCACTCTTACGGACGATCTGCTTGTTGCCGCGGCTTTCCTCGGGGACATTGATAAGCACATCGCCCATCACTTTGCACTGGCACGATAAACGGACCTGCCCGATCTCCCAGCCCTTGTCCTTTAGCAGTTTGGGCCGGCGCATCAAATAGGCGCGTTCTTCGGCCCCGATGGGGGACAGGTGTTCGCGCTGGGAGTCGACGTTGTATTTCTCGAAGCGACCTTCCTCCACCAGGACCATGCACTTGCCGCAGGTGGCGTTCTCGGCGCAGATCGATTCAATTTCCACGCCCAGTTCACGCGCCGCAGCGCGGACAGACGTGCCTTCGGCCACTTGTCCGCGACGACCTGAAGGTTGGAGAATAACGGTGTGTTTTTTGCTCATATTTTGAACTGAAAAGGATTCGAAGAGTGCAAAGTCCTTAAGAGCGCTGTGTCCCTTCGTGTCCTTTGTGTTTAAGCTTCTCTCCTGCGGGGGATCTCAATTTTGGC